>NZ_JBFTSP010000005.1:0-322232 GCF_056400065.1 Cupriavidus sp. 01L415
TGAACTGCACCCCTGAACTGCACCCCAAAAGTTGGACACCAACTTTTGGGGTGTTTTTTATGTATCGGTACTCGGAGCAGTTCAGGCTGACAGTGATCCAGGACTATCTGGACGGTCAGTCAAGCTTTGATGAGATCGCCAACCGCCATGGCGTAGACAGCGGAACCGTACGGCGCTGGGTAGCGGCATACCGTATCCATGGCGCGGCCAGCGTCAAACGCAAATACACGCACTACAGCGCCGAGTTCAAGCTTGCCGTGCTCAAGCGGATGCGAAGCCGGGGGTTGTCGCATCGCGCAGTCGCAGCATGGTTCGATATCCGTAACTTCGGTGCGATTGGCATTTGGGAACGCCAGTATGATGCAGGGGGTATAGAGGCCTTGTCATCGCGCCCCAAAGGGCGTTCCAGGAAGATGTCGCCACCTACTCCCAAAGCAAAACCACCGAAGCCATCTGGTGATCGCACGCGCACACGCGAGGAGCTCATTGATGAGCTGAACTACCTGCGCATGGAGAACGCCTACCTAAAAAAACTCGACGCCTTGGTTCAAGCGAACAGGAAATCTGCGCAACCCAAAAAGCGCAAATAGTGCTTGAGCTAAGGCGGCAATATCCATTGGCGGGACTGTTGAAGGTCGCAGGCCTGGCACGAAGTACCTTCTACTATCAGCAGGCAGTACTTCAGGCGCAGGACAAGTATGCGGAACCGAAGGCAAGAATTCGTGAGCTGTTTGCGCAGCACAAAGGTCGCTACGGCTACCGCCGCATCACGATGGCGCTGCGGCAGGCGGGCATGATCGTCAACCACAAGACGGTCCAGCGCCTGATGAAAGTCATGGGCCTGAAGTCTCTGGTTCGGCCAAAGAAATACCGTTCCTACAAGGGTGCGGTGGGCCGCGTCGCGCCCAACGTGTTGCAACGGCAGTTCCAAGCCCGGCGTCCGAATCAGAAATGGGTAACCGATGTGACCGAATTCAGCGTGGCCGGCGAGAAGCTATACCTCTCGCCAGTGCTGGACTTGTATAACGGCGAGGTCATCGCCTACGAGATGGCCAGGCGTCCGTTGTTTGAGATGGTAGGCAAAATGCTCAAGAAGGCGTTTGCCCGACTCCATCCCAAGGACCGCCCGATCCTGCATTCGGATCAGGGCTGGCAATACCAAATGGCGTCCTATCGATCGATGCTTAAGCAGCGCAGTGTCCGTTCCAGCATGTCACGCAAAGGCAACTGCCTCGACAACGCTGCCATGGAGAGCTTCTTCGGCATTTTGAAGTCCGAATTCTTCTACCTGAACAAGTTCACCAGCATCGAGCAACTGCAGGCCGGACTGCGCCAATACATTCACTACTACAATCACGACCGCATCAAGCTCAAACTAAACGGGCTGAGTCCCGTGCAATACAGGACTCAGCCCTCAGCCGCCTAACTCAAACTGTCCAACTTCTTGGGGTCAGTTCACGCGACAGCCGTCAATGCCATCACGGTAGGTGGGCTGGCAGAGTTTGAACTGGATCATGAAGCGCAGCGTTATCCCGAGCGCCTAGAGACCAGTCCCCTGGCGCGCCGCAACCAGCCAAGCCCGTTCACGCGGATTGGCCCTAGCATTGCCGGCGCCGTCAAACCGGAGTTTGTCGCCTATGGAGGCAATATGGCCCACCATCATCTGCGCAGCCGTCGGACCGCGCAGCGTCTGGGCGTGATTTCGACGTCCAACCGCTTTGTGGACGGGCGGATGTTCGACGACGCGCTGGGAACAAGTTTCGCGGCGCCGCAAGTTGCCCACCTTGCCGCCTCCATACTGCGCTACCTGCCGCACGCCTCGGTCAATTGCATCCGGGCGGTACTTGGCGTGCATGCGCGCGTACCAGGTGAGTCGGACATCCTGTTCGCCAACAACGAGGACGCCAAACTCGCATTGTGTGGCTATGGCCGGATCGATCCGCGACATCTGTTTGAATCTGCAGATGGCGCCGTCACGTTGCTGGGCGAGGATGCCATCCATGTCGATCATCATCATTTCTATGAGCTGCCCCTGCCCGAAGATTTTTGGCGTGGGCGCAAACGCATACGGGAAGTGTCCGTGGCGTTGGCGTATTGCCCGGAGGTAAAGACGACTCGCCTCGGGTATCGAGCGGTGCGACTGAGCTTCAACGTCGTTGAGGCAGAAAGCCTTGAGCAGGTGACGGGCTGGTTCAACAGCAATCGCATCGAGGCTGCGCGCAAACTTCAGGAATCGACGTCGTTCGTTAACATTACTGCGACGACGCGATCTAAGGGCACGTTGCAGTGCGCAACATGGACCTTCAAGGCATCAAAAGCGCGGCGTTTGTTCATCGTTGTCACAAGAAAGGATGAGGCGTGGTACATCCACGGTGAAGGTCCGGAGTCCTATGCTCTCGCCGTAACGTTTCGAGATCTGGAGAATCCCGAGGCGGATCTGTACATGCAAGTGCGCCAGCGTGTCCAGCAGCGGGAACAAGCACGGGTAAGGGCACGCGGTTGACCCCGGCTTAGCGCGCAAATGCCGAACTGCAGCTTCCATGACTCTGCTTAAGCCAAGTCTCATGCGACGAACGCTCCTATCAAGACGTCGCAGTCAAAGACCGTTACTGGGCGGATTCGATTTGAACATGGCGGCTTGGGAGCTACTATGAGTTCGCCGACGGCCAGTTCGCGCTCGTGAAATTGCGCTACCGGAAGGGGCCCCTACCGACTGACGTCGGCTTCAGCCACTCGATCCTGCTCCTTCGACCTATCTATTCATCCCTAGATCCTACGACCTGCGCCAGCACGCAGTTCCTGACAAGCTTACAAACCTCGTTCCCGGGCCATTGCGTCGGCCTGGCTCGCTCGATAGCTCTGCCGGGCCCCGTTTCGCTCGAGCTCAAGACTAATGGTAAACGGAGGGCGACCCAGCCGCGATGCAATGGCTCGAAGCGAAAGCCCTATCGCCAGCGAGCACGATATTTCCTCACGCTCGGCAAACGTCAACGCTCGCGCAGCGCGATGGCGTGATGCTGGTCGATGCCTCCCATGTCCGAGAAGACCCTCTGGACTGAAGAGTGCCCACGTTCAAATAGCTTGGCGATCGCATGGATCGTGTCACCCTTGCGCCAGCGGTCCCACATGAGTGCCTTCTGCGTCTCGGAATAATAGATCCTTGGCCTTACTTCATTCGCAACACCTCCACTGCTCGCACAGATTCTAGGTTTTGCATCGACCGGTTGAATCCGCAGCGTCAATGAGCGATTTGCGAACATGGCGTTGAAATCGTTGACGGCTTTCATTGAAATCGGTAGCGACTCGGCTCGTCGTAAGCTGGCAGACTGGAAGTCTGGCACTCTCCCACGCAGCCTCCTGTCCCAACTCCTGGCCACCTCAATAGGGGCACTGTATAGACGCGCAATGCCGCGAGGGAAATCTAAAAGCCAAGTTCTGCTATGGAAGGCTGCTGCTCCGTCGACACCCCTGGCTCAATGTCTTGCGTTGTGCTTTCGCCAAACAGATTGCGATATAATGCATTAGATGCCAGCAATGGCTTTGACTGATGTCGCTGCTGGCAAGGTCAAAGAGTCCTGCAACGCCTTTTCCGCTGTCAGCCTGCGTCACAACGCGCGATCAGATGATTAGCGGTCCGCTTCGGTCCGCGACAACTTGCCGCGCTGTCAAAATCATCGCCGACTTCGAGCGCGATCTCGATGAAATCAGAGCGTTCCTGCAAGAAGACAGAGCCCCGCAGACCTTCGATGCGCTACTGGATGAATTGGCGGATACTGTTATCCCAAATTTATGGCTTTTTCGGTATAGGTCAGTCCTTACTCGACTGACCCGCGCACTTTGTGGAAGCGAGCAACGGCATCGCTCAACTGACCGAACAATTGAACGCCATTGCCAAAGGTCGCGAACTGCGCGAGTACGTGATGACGCACTACCTGCTGCTGTATGCGCGGATCAAAGGCACGGTATATCTGCACTTGATCCGCCACTACCGACAGCTTTCGTTCGATCTGGCAAGTCACTGGCCAACGTGAACTAGACCAAGGGATAGCCATGACGCCGGAAACCAAGGCCCGTCAACAGATCGATCACAAGCTCGAGCAAGCCGGCTGGGTCATTCAGGATATGAAGCAGCTCAACTTGTGGGCGGGTGTTGGCGTCGCCGTGCGCGAATACCCCACCGACACTGGTCCGGCCGACTACGTACTGTTCGTCAACCGCACCGCCTGCGGAGTGATCGAAGCGAAGAAGGATAACGCCGGTGAAAATCTCACCGTAACTGAGACCCAGACCGAGCGCTACGCCACCGCTAGCCTCAAATGGCGCAAGGACAACAGCCCGCTGCGCTTTCTTTTTGAAGCCACAGGCCAGATCACTCGCTTCACCGACAGCGACGATCCCGCGCCGCGCTCGCGCGAGCTCTTTCACTTCTTCAGGCCGGAGCAGCTTTCCGAATGGCTTGCACAGCCTGACACGCTGCGCAGCCGCGTCGCCGAAAGCATGCCAGTGCTGTCCGAGCACAGCCTGCGCGACTGCCAGATCAGCGCTGTCACCGGCCTGGAGAAGTCGCTGGCACAGAACAAGCCCCGCGCCCTGATCCACATGGCCACCGGCGCAGGCAAGACCTTCACCGCCATTACCGCCGTCTACCGGCTGCTCAAGTTCGGAGGTGCCAAGCGCATCCTTTTCCTCGTCGACACGCGCAACCTCGGCAAGCAGGCACACCAGGAGTTCATGGCCTACACGCCCCCCGACGACGGCCGGAAGTTCACCGAGCTGTACAACGTACAGCGGCTAGCCTCCGCCAGCATCGATCCACATGCGCAGGTGTGCATCAGCACCATCCAGCGTATGTACTCTGTCTTGTCCGGTGTGCCCATCGACGAGTCTGCCGAAGACCTCTCGCTCAACGAACTTCAGCAAACCGCCAAGCAGGAGAAGGTCGTTCGCTACAACGCGGACATCCCGGTCGAGGAGTTCGACTTCATTATCATCGACGAGTGCCACCGCAGTATCTACAACCTGTGGAAGCAGGTCTTGGACTACTTCGACGCCTTCCTGATCGGACTCACAGCGACGCCCGACAAGCGCACCTTCGGCTTTTTTAACGAAAACATCGTCGCAGAGTATAGCTATGAAAACTCTGTGGCCGACGGTGTCAACGTCGGCTATGACGTCTTCGAGATCGTCACCGAGATCACGCAGAAAGGCGCTGTACTCAAAGCCAAAGAATGGGTGGACCACCGAGATCGCCAGACGCGTAAAAAGCGCTGGACCGAGACGGAAGAAGACCACCTCTATACCGGCAAGGAGCTGGACCGATCCGTGGTCAACACCAGCCAAATCCGCCAGGTCATCCAGGCAATGAAAACGGCGGTGGAAACGCAGATCTTCCCTGTGCGCAGGGAGACGCCAAAAACCCTGATCTTCGCCAAGACCGACAGCCACGCCGACGACATCATCAATATCGTTCGCGAGGTCTATGGTCAGGGCAACGCCTTCTGCAAGAAAGTGACCTACCGCGCCGAGGAGGACGCCGACAGCATCCTCAGCAGCTTCCGCAACGACTACAATCCGCGCATCGCCGTGACGGTGGACATGATTGCAACTGGCACCGACGTGAAGCCGCTGGAAGTGCTGCTCTTCATGCGCGACGTGCGCAGCAAGGGCTACTACGAGCAGATGAAGGGACGCGGCGTGCGCAGTCTGGATGCTGACAGCCTCAAACGCGTGAGCAACAGCGCCGAAGGCGCGAAGACGCGCTTCGTGCTGATCGACGCCGTGGGCGTCGAAAAATCCTGCAAAACCGAAAGCCGTCCACTGGAAAAGAAGCCCGGCGTCGCGCTCAAGGACCTGCTGCAAGGAGTGGCGATGGGCAGCCACGACGACGACACTGTGCTCTCGCTGGCCAACCGCCTCGTCCGCCTGAACAAGCAGCTCGATGACAACGCAAAAGCGAGTATCGAAAAGCTAAGCGGCGGCATCCCCGTGGGTGAGTTGGGCAAGGCGCTCATCACGGCGCTCGACCCGGACGCCATCGTGCAAACTGCTCTCGCCACTGCCAAGGCCAATGGCATCACCCGCAGTGAATACACACTGCTGCCGGAAGAAATCGAAGCCGCCCGCGCCAGCCGCGTGGCCACCGCCTGCGCGCCGTTCGACAAGCCCGAGCTGCGCGATGAAATCGAAGGCGCCCGCCGCGATCGCGAGCAGCTCATCGACCACATCAATCTCGATCAGGTCATCTTCTCCGACTTCTCGGAACAGGCCGAAGCTCAGGCGAAGACGGTGGTCCAAACCTTTGCCGAGTACATCCGCCAGCACCAGGACGAGATTGCTGCTCTGGGCTTTTTCTATCAGCAACCCTATCAGCGCCGCACGCTTACCTTCGAGATGATCGAGGAGTTGCACGAGCACCTGAGCCGACCGCCGTTGATGCTCACTACCGAGCGCCTGTGGAGCGCCTATGCCCGCGTGCACGGAAGCCGAGTGAATGGAGTAGCGAGCCGCCGGCAGCTCACCGATTTGGTCAGCCTTCTGCGCTTTGCGTTGGGGCTGGATGGCGAGGGCGCAGAACTCAAGCCCTTTGCCGATGAGGTGGACCGCAGCTTTCAAGCTTGGATTTTCCGCCACAACGCGCAGCGCGGCACGTCTTTCACACCTGAGCAGACCGAGTGGCTGCGGTTGATGAAGGATCATATCGCGAGTTCATATTCTATATCGCGCGAGGACTTTGACTACGCAGAACTTGCTGACAAGGGCGGACTGCAAAAGGCCTGGAGCTTGTTTGGCAAGGAGCTGGATACGTTGATGAATGAGATGAATGAGGAGTTGGTGGCGTGAGTGGAATGGAAAAAGGTCTCCCAGCTTCATGGGTAACGACGCCCCTTGGCCAGGTCATCGACGCCGTCTACGGGAAAGCGTTGCCCGAGAAGGATCGCCGTTCAAATGGAAAACGTCCCGTTGTGGGGTCGAGTGGTGTTGTTGGTACTCATGACGAGTACCTAGTCGCGACTCCATGCCTAGTTATTGGACGCAAGGGCAATGTCGGCGCTGTTCATTTGATGAACGGGCCAAGCTGGCCAATTGACACAACCTACTATGTTGTCCCACCGGATGGGGTTCACCTCCAATACCTGGCGCATCTGCTAGGTTCCGTTAACCTTGTCGGCCTTGACAGATCGACAGCGATACCCGGCTTGAATCGCGATGACTTGTACGGTGTCGAAATTGCTTTAGCACCTCCTGCCGAACAAATCCGCATAGTCGCCAAGCTTGAGGAACTGCTTTCCGACCTCGATGCCGGCCTAGCGGAATTGAAGGCTGCGAAGAATAAGCTGCACCAATACCGCCAGTCTCTGCTCAAGGCCGCCACCGAGGGCGCGCTTACCGCCCAGTGGCGCGAAGCGCAGCGCAAGCTAGGTACCCCCATCGAAACTGGAGCTCAATTGCTGGACGGCATTCTCACCGAGCGCCGCGCCCGCTGGGAAGCTAAGCAACTCATCAAGTTCAAGGAACAAGGCAAAGCGCCACCCAAAGACTGGCAAAAAAAATACCCCGAACCGACGCAGCCGAACACCACCGGCTTGCTGGCGTTGCCAGAGGGATGGGTATGGGCGAGCTTGGATATGTTGGGTGAAATTGCATCTGGTGTGGCCAAGGGGACCAGACGAGATGGCACCGTGCCGGTTAGAGAAGTGCCTTACCTTCGAGTCGCGAACGTGCAGCGTGGCTACCTTGATCTGTCCGAGGTGAAGACCATTCTTGCGACCGAGCGCGACATCGAGGAGCTAACGCTCGTGAATGGCGACGTGCTGTTCAACGAAGGGGGCGACCGCGACAAGTTGGGGCGAGGTTGGGTGTGGCGTGATGAAGTCGCCAGCTGCATTCATCAGAACCATGTCTTCCGGATGCGGCCGTACTCGCGTGACTTGCAGCCCGAACTGATATCGCACCACGGCAACACCTTTGGAAAGCTTTGGTTTCAGAAGGCAGGCAAGCAGACGACTAATTTGGCGTCGATCAACATGACCATTCTAAGGGCGTTCCCTGTTCCGGTTGGGCCTTGCCACGAGCAGCAAGAAATCATTGCGCAGTTGCAAGTACAGCTGGACAACCTAGACCGGCAGGAACAGGCGACAGACTTGGCAATGAAGCAAGCGACCGCTCAACGCCAAAATATCTTGCGTGCTGCCTTTGCCGGTCAGCTTATACCGCAGGACCCCAACGACGAACCGGCCCGTGAGCTGCTGGAACGCATCCGCGCTGAGCGGGCGGAGCGCGCCAAACAGCCAAAGGCTCGCAAGAGCAAACAACAAAAGGAGATCGCCGCCGTGGTAAGCCAACTGATTGACGTACTCGCCGAAGCGGGAGACTGGGTGCGCGCACAGGAAGCCTTCCGCCGCTGTGGTGTGAGCGACGGCGCGTCGACAAACCAGATTGAAGCGCTTTATGCGGAACTGCGCGCGCTGGACAAAGCTGGCCGCTTGGCTGTCGAGCCCGTGATCGATGCGCAAGGCCGCAAGCTATACGACAAGCTGAAACTGCTAGCGGGCTGACAATGCGCCTGGACAAGCTCATCATCGGTAGTGCCAAGGACAGCCCTGCACACCAGTTCAAGAACCTAAAGAACGTCACGATCGACTTCGATCAGGATCACTGGGTCACCGTCGTGATCGGCTGGAACGGCACTGGCAAGTCCAACGTGCTTGAGGCGCTGGCCATCATCTTCAGAGACCTAATCGCGTTCAAGCGAATGCCTCCCTTTGCCTTCAAAATGAGGTATCGGACCGGTTCACGTGAAGACCATCGCCACATCTTTATTGATTCGGACCCGGACAGAAAGGCTGACCCGCTGCAGTTCTATTCCGGCTCCGAGGCCGAAATGGACGAAGTGATGCAAGCAACCCAAGACGATCTGTGGGGATACGTCTTGGAAGAACAAGCCCAACGAGGTCCGCACAGGTTGAGCAACTGCCGCATACACCTCGCAGAGTTCTTGAAGGAAGATAGCAAGTATTTGCCTCGCTACGTCTTTGCATACTACTCCGGGGAAAGCGGGCGGATGCACGAAGTGTTCAGACCGTATCTTGAAAAGTACGACAAGAGGTTGCGAAATGGAGAAGACCCAGGCCTTAAGCGGCTCTTCTATGCCATGCCAGCGCACAGCCAGTTCGTGTTACTGGCCTTCCTGATCCAACACTCCGACGTGGTACAGGACTTCCTCAATGATCACCTTGGCCTTGATCCGGACGAGGGCATCGAGTCGGTCCTGTTCGTACTCCGGCAGCCACCATGGAAATCCAAGGCTACCGACGGCGATCCGCGCTTCTGGAACGCACGAGGGGTAGTGCGCGACTTCTTGTCACGCCTTTATGACATCGCCCTGGCCCCAATCGAAGTCAGCCGCCGTGTGCCGGTCTCAATTTGGAACGAGAAGACGCTCCAGTTCAAATACCTGTACGTAAAGGACATCGCCGCGCTTCGCCGGTTGGTCGGCAATCAAATGCCGCGAGAGTTCTTCCGTGACCTGGAAAGTACCTACGTTTCTGAGTTGATCGAGGAGGTGCGTATCCGTGTTCGCCTAAAGAAAAACGATGGCAGCGTGACCTTCCGTGAGCTCAGCGAGGGCGAGCAGCAATTGCTCACCGTTCTGGGTCTGCTGCGGTTTACAGCAGAGGAGGAAAGCCTGTTCCTTCTAGACGAGCCGGACACGCATTTGAATCCGCGTTGGAGTGTTGACTACATCTCTTACCTGAAGCAGTTCATCGCCAGTGGTACGAAGCAGGAAGAAGCGAGCCACATCCTGCTGACTACCCACAACCCTCTGGCTATTGCCGAGCTGGATCGCGAGCAGGTGCAGATCCTGCGGATGCACAAGCGGGACGGTCACCGTCAGATCGTGGCGTGCTATCCCGAAATGGCGCCGCGAGGCATGGGCTATGCCGCTATTGTGACCAGCGATATGTTCGGGATCTCTTCGTCGCTCGATACGTCAACGCAGTTACTGCTGGAAAAGCAGAGGGTCTTTGCCGCAAAGCCCGATCTGTCGACTGACGAGCAAGTCAAATTGGATGAGATAAATGACGAGCTAAGTCGACTCGGATTCAGATTCTTTCATCCTGACGATGAGTTCTCGCGCTATCTACGGCTGCGCAATGAAGCACTCCAGGTTCGCTTCGGAGTTAGCGATCCAATGGCGATTGCAACGAGCGCAGTTTCGATGACGCGAGACGAGCGAGAAGCTTTGGCTACGGAGCTGATTGACAGGCTCGTAAAGGAAGAGGACAAACGGGTAGGTGCTGACAACCAATGAGATACATCGACCAAGATGAACTCGCCTTGCCAGAGGGTTGGCTCGCAAAGGCAGCGGCGGCCGCAGACGCTGTAGCGGCAGGCGCCGACCCCAACGCCCATGCCGATGTCTGGCGGGAGCTTAAGGATGCGTTGGCCGCGCTGTTTCCTGAGAAGAAGTGCTGGTACTGCGAATCACAGGTTGATCGTGCCGATAATGCGGTTGATCATTTCCGTCCAAAAGGGAGAGTGAGCGACGCAGCAAACGCTCATACCGGCTATCGTTGGTTGGCGTTTGACCATCGCAACTACCGCTATGCATGCACCTACTGCAATAGCCGCCGCAAGGACGTAGTGAACGGAACCGCTGGAGGCAAGGCCGACCGGTTCCCGCTAGTTGATGAAAACAGTCGCCTGTATGCGCCCGGCCCATTGAGCCAGGAGAAGCCGGCGTTGCTCGATCCTTGCGACCTCGACGATTGGGAGCTGATAGGCTGTCAGCAAGAAAATGGCAAGCCCTGTGCAGCGAGCCAGGATCCTGCCGAGCAGCATCGTGTGGCGGAGTCAATTTCCGTCTATCACCTCGACTACGAGCCAACCTGCAAGCAGCGACACGCGGCGGCAATACGACTAATGGCAGACGTTGACCAAGCAAAATTGTTTTTCGGGAAACCGGGCCTGCAAGAACATTTCACAAGTGTTGCGAAGAAGATTCGAAGAGCCATTGATCGCAAGGCGCCGTTCAGTGGGGAAATGATCTTTCTTCTCAAGGGGCAGCGTCATGACGACCATCCTTGGATACAAAAATTGATAGAAGCTTAGAATGAACACGAGCACCCTCATCCAGAAAGTCTGGAGCTTCTGCCACACCCTGCGCGACGACGGCGTGGGCTATGGCGACTACCTGGAGCAGCTCACCTACCTGCTGTTCCTGAAGATGGCGCACGAGTATGCGCAGGAGCCCTACAACCGCAACACGCGCATCCCGAAGGGCCATGATTGGGCCAGCCTGCGTAGCAAGACCGGCGAGCCGCTGGAAGCGCACTACCTAGCCACGCTGCACAAGCTGGGACAGGGCTCGGGCATGCTGGGCGCCATCTTCTTCAAGGCCCAAAACAAGATCCAGGACCCGGCCAAGCTTTCGCGCCTGGTGCAGATGATCGACGAGCAAAGCTGGGTGGGCATGGACGCCGACACCAAGGGCGATCTCTATGAGGGCCTGCTGCAGAAAAATGCGGAAGACACCAAGAGCGGTGCTGGCCAGTACTTCACGCCGCGTCCCATCATCCAGGCGATGGTGGAGTGCCTACGCCCCGCGCCCGGCAAGACCATTGCCGACCCGGCCTGCGGTACGGGCGGCTTCTTCCTGGGCGCCTACAACTGGCTGACCCGTCCCGGTGCCAAACTGGACAAGCGGAAGAAGGAGTTCTTGCGCGATGCCACCTTCCACGGCAACGAGATCGTGCCCAACACGCGCCGCTTGTGCCTGATGAATCTATTCCTGCACAACATCGGCGAATTGGAAGGGGAGCCTTCGGTTGATCGTTCAGACGCACTGATCGCCGAGCCCAAGGTGAAGGTGGACTATGTGCTCGCCAACCCACCCTTCGGCAAAAAGAGCAGCATGACT
The DNA here is from genome assembly GCF_056400065.1 of Cupriavidus sp. 01L415. Classification (NCBI taxonomy): domain Bacteria; kingdom Pseudomonadati; phylum Pseudomonadota; class Betaproteobacteria; order Burkholderiales; family Burkholderiaceae; genus Cupriavidus; species Cupriavidus sp. 01L415. The sequence continues at coordinate 11,921 of NZ_JBFTSP010000005.1, forward strand.
ATCACAGTCGAGGAAGGCGAGGAAGACCGTGACGCCCTCACCTATGAACGCCAAGACTTCTGGGAAACCACGTCGAACAAGCAGCTCAACTTCTTGCAGCACATCGTAAGCATGCTTAAGGTGGACGGCAAGGCGGCCGTGGTACTGCCCGACAACGTGCTATTCGAAGGCGGCGCCGGCGAAAAGATCCGCCGTAAATTGCTGGAGACCTGTGATGTGCACACCATTCTGCGCCTGCCCACCGGCATCTTCTACGCTCATGGCGTTAAGGCGAACGTGGTGTTTTTCGACAACGCGCCTAAGGATGGCCGCGTGCACACCAAAGGTGTCTGGTTCTACGACATGCGCACCGACAAGCACTTCACGCTTAAGACGCGCACGCTCAAGGCGGATGATCTGCAGGACTTCATTGCCTGCTACCACCCTGAGAACCGCCACGAGCGGAAAGAGACCGAACGTTTCAAGTTCTACCGGTATGACGAGTTAATCGCCCGAGACAAGGCGAACCTGGATATTTTCTGGCTCAGGGACAATAGCCTGGACAACCTGGATGACCTGCCGCCACCGGATGTGCTGCAACAGGAGATCATTGAGCATCTGGAAGCTGCACTGGCGTCTTTCCGGGATGTGGCAATGGGATTGCCACCCAAGTGATTCCGGTGGAGCCCTCATACCGTGCGGGCGCCATGACAACAGCCTAGTGCGTTGCAGCCTCCAGTGGAATCCACACTCGATTGCGGACGCCACACCAAGAAACCGCCCTTGGGCGGTTTCTTGTCAGGTCTGTGAAACTGTGCCGATTAGCCCCCGAGTTTGCCATTGCAGCTAATCAGCTATTTGCAATTTTTGTCAACTATTCTGAAAACCTACAAGGATCTCAAACATCGATATTCCGTGCAACCAACGCATTAGACTCGATGAAGTTCCGCCGCGGCTCCACCTCATCCCCCATAAGGGTGGTGAAAATCTGGTCCGCTGCAATTGCATCCTCGATCTGTACCCTCAGCAGACGGCGTTGCGTGACATCCAGCGTCGTTTCGAACAACTGCTCGGGATTCATTTCGCCCAGGCCCTTATAGCGCTGACGCGATACCCCACGCTCTGCCTCTGATAGCAGCCACTGCATCGCCTGGTGGAAATCCGACACCGTCTGGTCACGCAGCTTTTCGCCTTCGCCACGCTTGACCTTCGTGCCTTCCGGAATCAGACCCTGGAACGTCGTCGCCGCGCGAGCCAGTGCCGCGTAGTCGGCGCCGTGCACAAAGTCCGCATCGACATGTGACAGCCGCACGTTGCCGTGATGACGACGCGCGATCATCAGGCGATGCTTGTCCGTCTTCTCGTCGAACTGTGCGTACACGTCGGCGGTGCCGTCGTCGTTCACGGCTGCGCCCAGCAGCGTCTTGGCGTGCATCTCGGCCAGCTTGGCCTTGAGCGCCACCGCCGACGCCTCCGCAGCCGCCGCGCTATCCAGATCCAGCGCCACGCCATCGGCGATGGCACGCAGCGCGTCCGGATCGACGATCCGCGACAGGCGGCCGATCACGCCTTCCGCCAGCTGATACTGGCGAGCCAGTTCGGTCAGCGCTTCACCGCTGATCTCGCTGCCATCCGGACGCGTCAGCGCGGCCTTTTCCATCGCCAGCTTCAGCAGGTAGGCATTCAGCTCGTTGTCGTCCTTGATGTAACGCTCTTCCTTGCCGTGCTTGATCTTGTACAGCGGCGGCTGAGCGATATACACGTAGCCGCGCTCGATGATGTCCGGCATCTGACGATAGAAGAACGTCAGCAGCAGCGTGCGGATGTGAGATCCATCCACGTCCGCATCGGTCATGATGATGATGCGGTGGTAGCGCAGCTTCTCGAGGTTGTAGTCGTCCTTGCCGATGCCGGTGCCCAGCGCCGTGATCAGTGTCAGCACTTCCTGGCTGGAGAGCATCTTGTCGAAGCGGGCGCGCTCTACGTTCAGGATCTTGCCCTTGAGTGGCAGGATGGCCTGGAACTTACGGTCGCGGCCCTGCTTGGCGGAGCCCCCTGCGGAGTCACCCTCCACCAGGAAGAGTTCTGACAGGGCAGGATCTTTTTCCTGGCAATCGGCCAGCTTGCCGGGCAGACCCATGCCGTCCATCAACCCCTTGCGGCGCGTCATTTCGCGGGCCTTGCGGGCGGCTTCGCGCGCGCGGGCGGCGTCGACGATCTTGCCGCAGATGATCTTGGCATCGCCCGGGGTTTCCAGCAGGAAGTCGCTCAGGGCCTTGCCGACGAGTTCTTCCACGGGCAGGCGCACTTCGGACGAGACCAGCTTGTCCTTGGTCTGCGAGCTGAACTTGGGCTCGGGCACCTTCACGGAGAGCACGCAGGACAGGCCTTCGCGCATGTCGTCGCCGGTGGTTTCCACCTTGGCTTTCTTGGCGACTTCGTTCTCTTCGATGTACTTGTTGATGACGCGGGTCATCGCAGCGCGCAAGCCGGTCAGGTGGGTGCCGCCATCCCGCTGCGGAATGTTGTTGGTGAAGCAGAGCACCTGCTCGTTGTAGCCGTCGTTCCACTGCATGGCCACTTCCACGGCGATACCGTCTTTTTCGGTATTGGCGTAGAAGATGTTGGGGTGCAGGACGCTCTTGGAGCGGTTGATGTATTCGACAAAGCCTTTCACGCCGCCGGAGAAGGCAAAGTCTTCTTCCTTGCCGGTGCGCTGGTCGACCAGCTTGATGTGGACGCCGTTGTTCAGGAACGAGAGCTCGCGGATGCGCTTGGAGAGGATCTCGTAGTGGAACTCGACGTTGGTGAAGATTTCTTCGTCGGCCAGGAAGTGGACTTCGGTGCCGCGCTTGTCGGTGGCGCCGATGATCTTCATCGGCGAGACTTCCACGGGCTGGCCATCGGGGCCGGTTACGGTCTCGACGATACGGTTCTGTACGTCGCCCTTGGCGAATTCGATCAGGTGGACCTGGCCATCGCGGCGCACGGTCAGGCGCAGCCACTTGGAGAGCGCGTTCACGCAGGACACGCCCACGCCGTGCAGGCCGCCCGATACCTTGTAGCTGTTCTGGTTGAACTTGCCGCCGGCGTGCAGCTCGGTCATGGCGATTTCAGCCGCGCTGCGCTTGGGTTCGTGCTTGTCGTCGAACTTGACCAAGGGCGGAATGCCGCGGCCGTTGTCGATGATGGAGATCGAGTTGTCGCTGTGGATGGTGACCTGGATCTCGGTGCAGTAGCCGGCCAGCGCTTCGTCGATGGAGTTGTCCAGCACCTCAAACACGAGGTGGTGCAGGCCGGTGCCGTCGGAGGTGTCGCCGATGTACATGCCGGGCCGCTTGCGTACCGCCTCCAGGCCTTCCAGAATCTGGATCGAAGAGGCTCCGTAGGTGTTTTCCTGTTGCGGGTTCTGCTGTTCGGTCATGTCTTTCTACTCACGGCTGCTGCGGAATCCGCGCCGCGCCGGCAGTGGCGCGGTGCGATGGTCCGCATGGCGGGTTACTTAAAAACGGCAAAAGGGGCGGATCGGTTTTTATCGATCCTGCCCCTGCTGCGGTGGTCTGCCCGGTGGGTGCCCCGTGCGGGCTGCCGTAGCGTGCCGATTGATGCTCCGGTTTCGTCCTGGCTGGTCCTGTCTACCGGGTCATCAGATGCGCATCGGCATGACGACGTACTTGAAGTTGTCGTCTTCCGGCACAGTGATCAGCGCACTCGAATTGGAGTCGCCGAGGCTGACCTGCACCTGCTCGCTCTTCAGGTTGGCCAATACGTCGAGCAGGTAGGTCACGTTAAAGCCGATATCCAGGGCGTCGCCCGAATAATCGAGTTCCAGCTCTTCCTGCGCCTCTTCCTGATCGGCGTTGGTGGAGCTGATCTTCAGCATGTGCGTATCGAGGATACAGCGCACACCCTTGAACTTGTCGGTGGTCAGGATCGCAGTGCGTTGCAGCGCTTGCTGCAGCTTCACGCGGTCGATCGCAAACGCGTTCTTGTAGCCCTTGGGGATCACGCGCTGGAAGTCCGGGAACTTGCCCTCCACCAGCTTGCTGATCAGTTCGATGTTGGCGAAGGAGAACTTGACCTGGTTGGCGGCCAGTTGCACCTGCACGGGATCGTCGTTGTCTTCCAGCAGGCGTTGCAGTTCCAGGATGGTCTTGCGCGGGATGATGACTTCCTGGCGCGAACCCGCGCCAGTGGCCTCGTTCTCCAGCTCCACGCCGCAGTACGCCAGGCGGTGTCCGTCGGTAGCCACGGCCATCACCTTCTTGCCGTCCACCACCAGCAGCATGCCGTTCAGGTAGTAACGGATGTCCTGTTGCGCCATCGCAAAGTGGACCATCGCCAGCAGGTGCTTGAAGGTCTTCTGCGGCAGGCTCACGCTCGCGTTGAACTCGGCGGCCTCGGCCACCGTCGGGAATTCTTCCGCAGCCAGCGTCTGCAGCGCAAAGCGGCTCTTGCCGGATTGCACCGTCATGCGCTTGTCGTTCAGGGACAGCGCGACGTCACCGTCGGGCATGGCGCGCAGGATGTCCAGCAGCTTGCGGGCGGCCACGGTGGTGGCTACGCTGTCGCTACCGACGCCGCATTCGGCGTGGGTCGTGATCTGGATCTCGATGTCGGTCGAGAGGAAGGATACGTTCGAGCCGGACTTGCGAATCAGCAGGTTGGCCAGGATCGGGAGGGTGTGGCGGCGCTCCACGATGCCGCTCACGATTTGCAGCGGACGCAGCAGATTGTCTCGCGAGGTTTTGACCAATTGCATTGAATTTATCCTTCGTCGTTTGTCGTCAGCGACCGCGGGTTGCGCGCAACTCCAAATTCACTTTGGAATCAAGGAGTTAATTGCGCATTGTACCAAGGATAAGCCGCTGCGGTGAAGCGGGACGATCCCGGCGAGGCCGCCGGTTGTGCACAAAAAGCCACGCCCCGTCACCGCCCCTTGCCAAACCGTCCCGACTCACCGCAAAGCCTTATCTGAGGCCAAATTCCCGCGATCCAACCATTGATTCAGGCGCCCGTTTGCCGCCGGGCGCGCACCCAGTAGTATGCCAGCCCGGCAAGGCTGGCCTTCAAAATCGTAAAACTGCGTCAGGCGATGCGTAATCCACTCCGCGTCGCGCGTGCGCATCAGCCCTTGAGCGTCTGTTCCAGCACGTGCAGTTCGTGATTGAGCTGCGCATCCTTGCTGCGCTCGTCAGCGATCTTGCGGACGGCGTGGAGCACCGTGGTGTGATCGCGCCCGCCGAAGAGTTCGCCGATTTCCGGCAGGCTCTTCTGCGTGAGTTCCTTGGCCAGGTACATCGCAATCTGGCGCGGTCGCGCGATATTGGCGGGACGCTTCTTGGAGTACATGTCCGCGACCTTGATGTTGTAGAAGTCCGCGCACGTCTTCTGGATGTTCTCCACGGAGATCTGGCGGTTCTGCACGGTCAGCAGGTCTTTCAGGGCCTCGCGCGTGACATCGATCGTGATGTCCTTGCCATGGAAATTGGAGAACGCCAGGATCTTGCGCAGCGCGCCTTCCAGCTCACGCACGTTCGATCGCAGGTGCTTGGCCACGAAGAAGGCGACTTCTTCCGGCACGTTCACGTTCTCTGCCGCCGCCTTCTTCATCAGAATGGCAACGCGCATTTCCAGCTCTGGCGGCTCGATGGCCACGGTCAGGCCGGAGTCGAAGCGCGAGATCAGCCGGTCGTCGATGCCAGTGATTTCCTTGGGATACGTATCGCTGGTGATGATCACCTGCGCGCGGTTGGCGATCAGCGCCTCGAACGCGTAGAAGAACTCTTCCTGCGTGCGGTTCTTGCCAGAGAAGAACTGAATATCGTCGATCAGCAGCAGGTCCAGCGAGTGGTAGTACCGCTTGAACTCGTCGAACGCCTTGCGTTGGTAAGCCTTCACCACATCGGACACGTACTGTTCCGCGTGGATGTAGCGGATACGCGCGCGCGGGTTCTCCATCAGCATGAAGTTGCCGATGGCATGGATCAAGTGGGTCTTGCCCAGCCCAACGCCGCCGTAGAGATATAACGGGTTGTAGGACTTCCCGGGATTATTGGCCACCTGGATGGCGGCGGCGCGCGCGAGCTGGTTGGCCTTGCCGGTGACGAAGTTGTCGAACGTCAGGATCGGGTTCAGGCGCGAGCGCTCGTGCACGGTGTCGTTCGGCTGCGCGGCCGGCATCGGCGGTTGCTGCGGCTGCCGGTAGGACCGGGCGCTGGCTTCGGCCGGGTCCATCTGGGCGACGTCGACCTCACCCATGTCGGGCACGTGGCCGCCTGCGTTACCCTGCAGCGGATGGCCGGTTGGCGCCATCTGGCCACGATTGGCCATCGGCGCACCCGACTGCGACGCGGGGTAGGGCGACTGGCCGGCCATGCTGCCATGACCGCCAGGCGCGGCGTTGCCATGACCCGGATAGTCCGGATAGCCGCCTGCCTGGCCCGGGTGCTGTGCGGCCGGCTGGCCATAGGCGTGGGCGCCCGACTGCATGTTCGGATAGGACGCACCGCCCGTACCCATTGCAGCGTGCGCGGACGGATTTTCCTGGCCCTGCTGGGTGTAAGCCGCCGACCGGCCCGACGCAGCGGGGTCCAGGACGAAGTGAACGCTGACCTGCGCTTCCCAGTATTCGCATGCCAGGGCCGTGATGCGGCCCGAAAATTGGCTCTTGACCCAGTCCAGCTTGAAGCGATTGGGCGCGGCAATCCGCAGCGCATGCGCCTCCTCGTCGAAGGCGACGGGCGCCAACGGCTTGATCCAGGTCTTGAACTGTTGCGGCGTCAGCTCGCGCTCGAGTTGCGCGGCTGCCGCCTGCCAGAAATCTTGCATGTGTTCTTGTTGAGTGATCGCGCCATCAAGGGCACGTCACGAGTGTCGCGGCGCGTGCTTTCCATCGGCTCCCCAGCCATCGGCCCTGCGGGCCGAAGCATCGACGGCAATGCCTCCCATTGGCGTGCTGCATGCAGCGCCCGAAAGGGAGGTATACCAAGGCAGGAAGTCCGGGTTGTGCGTGCGCCACGCGGCCCGTGTAGTGTTTGGACCGGGATTGTACCCCCCGCCTCAAGTTATCCACAAAGGATAACCCTGTGGACAAGTTGTGAAAATTCAGTGGATTGTTGTGCACAACCCGTAAAGGACAAGGCAGGTTCCGGCTGACCAAATCGGCGATTATTCATCGGAAACAAGGGCTTGACCGGTGCGAGTAATCCATATGGGTGACCGTGACGGCCCATAAAGTTACCCACCGAATGTTGTGGACAATGGCGCACCGTGACATCCGTTGCCATTGTGGCTCCCATGGCGGAACTGGCCGTTTGTCGCCTTGACAGTCGGCGCGAAAATCGGTTAAATGGCGGGTTCTGCGATGCCGCAGGGGATCACGTATGCGCATCGCCGGGTCTGGCCCGTACCGACCATGTTTACATGTGCGGCATCAGGCAAGCGGCTTGATCCCCGCCAGTGTCTCGCCCGTTGCGGCGAAACCAGCGGCGGCCGGCAGCAAGACAGAACCAGAATCGTCGGCAAGACCGCAGCAATCCACAGACCTGCATTGCGGCAGCCCCATGCGAACCATACGCGGCGGCCAAGGCGCCCCGGCACCGGCCGGCGCCCGGAAAGCCCGGATCAACCAGAGAGTGCAACATGAAACGTACCTACCAACCTTCCGTTACCCGCCGCAAGCGCACCCATGGTTTCCGCGTGCGCATGAAGACCCGTGGCGGCCGTGCCGTCATCAACGCCCGCCGCGCCAAGGGCCGCAAGCGCCTGGCCATCTGAGCGCCGGGCGACCGGCCAGGACGGCACGTCGTGGCGATGGCTTGCCATCGCACCCGCACGTCACCGTCCCTGCCCACCGCCTCGCACTCAGGATGGCCGGGAACGCCGCCGCCGAAGCGCAGCCTTGTCGCTAGCTTTCTCACAGCGTGTCTACCTATGCCTTTCCCAAAGCCGCGAGGCTCACAAAGACGGATGAGTTTTCATCCGTTTTTGCTTTGCGGCCGCGCCGCCGCAGCACGCACTTCGTGCTGTATGTGCGCGCCAACGGCCAGGAACAGGCCCGGCTGGGGATCGTCGTCGGCAAGAAGTTCGCGCCGCGCGCCGCCGAGCGCAACCTGGTGAAGCGCATGGCGCGGGAACTGTTCCGGGGCCGGCAGGCCCAACTCGCGGGCCGCGACATTTTGTTGCGGCTCCAGGCCAAGTTTCCCCGCGCGGAGTTTGCCAGCCGGACCGCCGTCCGACAGGCATGTCACGCGGAAATCACCGGCCTGCTGGACGTTGCGGCAAAGCCTCTGCCCGCCGCACCCCCGGCCGCACCGCCTGCTGATCCTCCGGCCGAGCCGCCCGCGACGGCCGCCCCCGCCGCGCCCGCCTGACCATCCGCCATGAAGCGAATCCTGCTTGCCCTGCTGCGCATCTACAAGATCGCCTTGAGTCCGTACCTGGGCTCGCAGTGCCGCTTCCTGCCGACGTGTTCCGACTACGCCCGCGACGCCATCGTGCAACATGGCCCGGCGCGCGGCACCTGGATGGCCGCTTGCAGACTGTGCCGCTGCCACCCTTTCACTGCGGGCGGGTATGATCCCGTGCCCGAGCCTGAAACACACGGGAATGTCGCCACGGCGACCCCCGCCTCCGCCGCGCCAGGCCGCCCGCCTGTCACGGTCCGGCTCCCCAGACCCTGATTTCCTCCGACCATAGCGAGACATGGATATCAAACGCACCATCCTGTGGGTCATCTTCTCGATGTCCCTCGTGCTGCTCTACGACAACTGGCAGCGCGCCAACGGCCACGCGTCGATGTTCTTCCCGAGCACCAACACGCAGCAGGCTGCCACGGCCGGCGGCGCAAGCGGTGCCGCGGCCCAGGGCGACGTGCCCAAGGCCAATGCCACGGGTGCCTCGGCACCGGGCGCTGCCCCGGCTGCGCCGCAGGCGGCCGCCCAGCCGACAGGCGAGAAGGTCATCGTGACCACCGACGAGGTGCGCGCCGAGATCGACACGGCCGGCGGCATCCTCTCGCGCCTCGAACTGCTGAACGAGCACGAGAAGGACGGCAAGCCGGTGGTGCTGTTCGAACGTGACGCCACGCGCACCTATCTGGCACGCTCGGGCCTGATCGGCGGCGACCTGCCCAACCACACCACTGTGTTCACGGCCACTCCTGGCCCGCGCACGCTGGATGGCAAGGACAAGCTGGAAGTCGTACTGACTGCCGAGAAGGGCGGTGTGAAGTTTGTGAAAACTTACATCTTCCACAAGGGCAGCTACGTGGTGGATTCCCGCTTCGACGTGACCAACACGGGCACCGCGCCGGTATCGCCGACGCTGTACCTGGAACTGGCACGTGACGGCAGCAAGGTGGAGCAGTCGCAGTTCTACAGCACGTTCACCGGCCCGGCCATCTACACGGACGCGGACAAGTACCACAAGCTCAGCTTCGAAGACATCGCCAAGGGCAAGGCCAGCGTGCCGGCCGCGACCACCAATGGTTGGGTGGCGATGGTGCAGCACTACTTTGCCTCGGCCTGGATTCCGCAAAACGGCAAGCAACACAGCTTCTACGCCGAACAGATCGACCCCAACCTGTACCGCGTGGGCATCCAGCAGCCGCTGGGCCAGCTGGCCCCGGGCGCCACGGCGACCACCGATGCCCGCCTGTTCGCCGGTCCGCAGGAAGAGCGCATGCTCGAGCAGATCACCCCGGGCCTGGAACTGGTGAAGGACTACGGCTGGCTGACGATCCTGGCCAAGCCGCTGTTCTGGTTGCTGGAAAAGCTGCACGGCTTCCTGGGCAACTGGGGCTGGTCGATCATCGCGCTGACCGTGCTGATCAAGCTGGTGTTCTTCCCGCTGTCGGCTGCCAGCTACAAGTCGATGGGCAAGATGAAGGACCTGCAGCCGCGCATGACGGCCGTCCGCGAACGCCACAAGGGCGATCCGCAGAAGATGAACCAGGAGATGATGGCGCTGTACCGTACCGAGAAGGTCAACCCGCTCGGCGGCTGCCTGCCCATCGTGATCCAGATCCCCGTGTTCATCGCGCTGTACTGGGTGTTGCTGTCGTCCGTGGAAATGCGTGGCGCGCCGTGGCTGGGCTGGATTCACGATCTGTCGGTGCCGGATCCGTTCTACATCCTGCCGGTCGTGATGGCCGTCTCGATGTTCGTGCAGACCAAGCTGAACCCGACGCCGCCGGACCCCGTGCAGGCCAAGGTCATGATGATCATGCCGCTGGTGTTCTCGTTCATGTTCTTCTTCTTCCCGGCCGGCCTCGTGCTGTACTGGGTCGTGAACAACATCCTGTCGATCGCCCAGCAATGGCAGATCAACCGCATGCTCGGCAAGGGCAAGGCGGCAGTGACGGCCAAGGGCTGATCGCTGAGACATCTCTGAAAAAGCCCGGTCATCGTGCCGGGTTTTTTCATTGGGGCGTATGCTTATGCCCTGCATTTCGCACCAACACGCAGTGAAGGGGAACACCATGACGTGGTCGGCCACGCAATACGTGCAGTTCGAGGATGAACGAACCCGCCCGGTGCGGGATCTGGTGGGCGCCATTCCCACGCAACAGGCGAAGCGTGTGGTCGATATCGGCTGCGGCCCCGGCAACTCCACCGAGGTGCTGGCCGCCCGCTACCCGGATGCGGAAGCCACCGGGCTCGACAGCGATCAGGACATGGTCACCGCGGCGCGCAAGCGGCTGGCGGACATCCGGTTCGACATCGCCGACGTCGCCACCTGGAACGACCCGGGCCCGTACGATGTGATCCTGGCCAACGCGGTGTTCCAGTGGGTACCCGACCACGCCACGCTGTTTCCGTCGCTGATCAAGAAACTCGCCCCCGGAGGCAGCCTGGCGGTGCAGATGCCCGACAACCTCAATGAGCCGCCCCATCTGCTGATGCGCGACACCGCGATGAATGGTCGGTGGTCGCCCAAGCTGAGCGCCGCAGCGGAAGCGCGCACGCCGCTGGCATCCGAGCGCTGGTATTACGAGTTATTGAAGCCGCACTGCACGCGCGTGGATATCTGGCGCACGATCTATCAGCATCCGCTCAAGGGTGGCGCGGCCGCGGTGGTGGAATGGTTCAAGGGCAGCGGGCTGCGGCCATTCCTGGCACCGCTCGATGAAGCGGAAAAGGCCGATTACCTGCGCCAGTACGAAGCGGCCATCGCCAAGGTATTTCCGGCTTTGCCCGATGGCACGGTGTTGCTGCCGTTCCCGCGTGTGTTCATCGTCGCTACGCGCTAGGGCCGTGGCACACCGCCTCGATGTTGTGTCCGTCAGGGTCCAGCACGAAGGCGCCGTAGTAGTCGGGGTGGTAGATCTCCCGTAGCCCCGGCTTGCCGTTGTCCCGGCCGCCGGCGGCCATCGCAGCCTGGTAGAACGCATCCACGGCGTGGCGATTGTCCACGCGGAACGCTACGTGCACCGGCGGCTCGTTGGGCTTTCCGCTGGCGATCCAGAACTCGGGCTTGCCTGGCGGGCCAAAGCCGGCCACATCGGCACTGCCCGTTACGCTGGCCGGGAACTCCTTGCCGATCTCGAAGCCGATGGCGCCCAGCGCCGCCTGATAGAACGCGCGACTTTTTGCATAGTCCCTGACATTGACGCCAGTGTGATCAATCATCGTTAGCTTTCGGTAAAAGTACCGCCACAGGCTGGGAAGACGTGTTGCATCAGGCCAGGTCCAGCACGCTCATGGTCGCGTTGAAGCGGCTCACCAACACCGCTTCGCCATGCACGTCCGCAAAGACGTCCGCTTCCACCACGATGATCGAACGGCCTGATTTGAGCACGTCGGCGCGGCAACGCAGCCGGTCGCTGCGCACTGCGCGAAGCAGGTTGATCTTGAACTCGGCCGTGACAACGTGGCGGCCCGTCTCGAGGATGGTCGTCGCAGCGGCACCAGCCGTGTGGTCGGCCATTGTCGCTTGCACGCCCGCATGGACCACGCCGCCGTGCTGCAAGTGGCGCGGCGTGACCATCAGTTCAGACTCGCACCAGGCGGGCCCGCAGTCCACCAGCCGGATGCCCACCTCACTCACAAACGCCGCCTGGCGGAATCCCGCCTCGATGGTCTCGCGCAGCAGCAGCTTTTCCTGATCGGTCGACATGATCGGTCCTCTCGGCAAACGGGGGTTCGGCAAGGGTGGCGATGAATGCATCCATGGCAGTCACCATGAATGCGGCCATTGCAGCGCGAAAGCGTCGGGCCTGTCAATGCGTAGTGCGGCGCAACAGACACTTCAGAGCTGGCGAGCGTGCGCTATCGCCTACACTGGGAAAGGCACTGCATCGTCTTTCTTTCAATCACAGAGTCCGCTGCCATGAACGGCCCGCCTGCCTTGCACAGGAAGATGCGCCCGTCCGCCGCCTTCGTGGCGCTGGGCGAGGAGGGCCTGCGTGCCATCGCGGAGCGTATCGACACGTTGTTCCACCGTGACGACGTCGAAGACGTCCATGCGCTGCGCGTGGCGGTACGACATCTGCGCGCCGTGACCTGGGCGTTCGGTCCGGTGCTGCCGCAGCGCGTCGAGGCACGATGGAAGCAGGCGCTTTGTGACGTGGCCGACGCCGCGAGCGAGGTGCGCGATTGGGATGTATTCATTGCGGAAACGCTAGCTCCGGCATTGACGATGCAACCGCAGGACCCGGTGCTCGCGGCCCTGATCGACGTCGCGCAGGCGCGCCGCAGCCAGGCGCGCGGCGCGATGACGGCAAGGTTGTCACAGTATCGACAGTCCCCATTGCCTACCCTGCATCGGGACTTGCTGCACATCGCCGCCGACCCCTCAGGAGGCGGACGCCTGGGTGCCTTCGCAACGAAACGCATCCGCAAGGCCCGCAACCGCACGCGAGAGCTGGCGCGAGTTGCCCGCGACGGCCAGACCCGGCACGTACACAAGCTGCGCATCGGCAACAAGCGGCTGCGCTACTCGATCGAGGCGCTCTCGGACGTCCTTCCGGGGCGCTACCGCAAACGGCTGCGCAAGAAGCTGGTGACGCGGCAATCGGAACTGGGCGCGATCATCGATGGCGCCGTGGCGCGCCGCCTGATGTCCGAATGCCTGTCGGCGTGAGCCGCGCCAAAAACGATCTGCGACAATACCGCCTATGACTGCTACCCAGCTTCCTATTGCCGCGATCGCCACCGCGCCCGGTCGTGGCGGCATCGGCGTGGTGCGCGTGTCCGGGCCCGATGTCAGCGCCGTCATGCGCGCCGTCTGCGGACAAGCGCTCAAGCCGCGACATGCCACCTACCTGCCGTTTCTCGATGCCCACGGGGGTGTGATCGACCACGGCCTCGCGCTGTACTTTGCCGCGCCCAACTCCTACACCGGCGAAGAGGTCCTGGAACTGCAAGGCCACGGCGGCCCGGTCGTCATGCAGATGCTGCTGGCGCGCTGCCTGGAAGCAGGCAAGGACATCGGCCTGCGCGTCGCGGAGCCCGGCGAGTTCACGCGCCGCGCATTCCTCAACGACAAGCTGGACCTGGCGCAGGCCGAGGCGGTCGCCGACCTGATCGAGGCCAGCACCGAGGCCGCCGCACGATCGGCGGCAAGGTCGATGGAAGGCGAGTTCTCCAACGCCATTCACGCCCTGGTGGAAAAAGTTATCCACCTGCGCATGCTGGTGGAAGCCACGCTGGATTTTCCGGAAGAAGAGATCGACTTCCTGGAAGCGTCCGACGCGCGCGGCCAGTTGGCCAGCATTCGCCACGACCTCGCCGGTGTCCTCAAGCAGGCGCGGCAGGGCTCGCTGCTGCGTGAAGGCTTGTCGGTGGTGCTGGCGGGCCAGCCCAACGTCGGCAAATCGTCGCTGCTGAACGCGCTGGCGGGCGCCGAGCTCGCCATCGTCACGCCGATTGCAGGCACCACGCGCGACCGCGTGCGCGAGACCATCCAGATTGACGGCATTCCGTTGCATATCATCGACACCGCCGGCCTGCGCGACGATGCTGTCGACGAGGTGGAGCGCATCGGCATCGAGCGCACGTGGGATGCGATCCGTCGCGCGGACATCGTGCTGCATCTGGTCGACGCCACGGACTACATCGAACACGGCCTGTCGGAGATCGACGATCACATCGACGACCGTTTGAGCGGTCACTTGCCGCCCGGTGCGCCGATCGTACGCGTGGTCAACAAGATCGACCTGGCACCGGCTGCGGGCGAGACGATGTTTGGTGGCAACCGCCCGCACGTGGTGGCCGCCAACGGACCAAACCCAACCGAGATCTGGATCTCCGCGCGCACGGGCTCCGGCATCGAGCTGATGCGCCGCGAACTACTGAGGCTGATTGGCTGGCAATCGGGGAACGAAGGCACGTTCCTGGCACGAGAGCGGCATCTGACCGCGCTTCGCAACGCGCAATCGCACCTCGACGTCGCCACGGAACGGTCGGCGCAGCAGGCGCAGGCGCTGGACCTGTTCGCGGAGGAACTGCGTCTCGCGCAGGATCACCTCAACAGCATCACGGGCGAATTTACCAGTGATGATTTGCTGGGGACGATCTTCACGCGGTTCTGTATCGGCAAGTGATGCGCCAGGACGCCAAGGCACGCCCGCTGACGGCGGGCGAGGTCGAGCTGGCTCGACGGATGTTTGCCGACAGCATCGACTACACGCTGGTGCGCGTCCACAGCAAGAACTACGTGCCCTGGCAAGGCGGGAACTACATCATCACGCCGAACGGGGAAATCTACCTCGGCAGGAACCTGCGTCACTACACGGATTTCAGCGCGGCCGACCTGCCCGCGCAGGGACTGTTCATCCACGAAATGACCCACGTCTGGCAATACCAGCAAGGCATCCATGTGCTGCTGGTCGGCGCCATCCAGCAGATCAGGCACTTCCTGATCAGCAACCAGTACGCGTACACGCTGGAACCCGGCAAGACCCTTGCGTCGTACAACATCGAGCAGCAGGGCGATATCGTGCGCGACGCCTTCTTCGGCCAGCAAGGTATGCCGGCGCCGTATCCGGCCCGCGAGTACGTCGCCGCGCTTGGTGATATTTCCAGATCGTCTGACGACAACTACGTGGCATAGCGCCCGCGCAGTGCGGGCCTGCCGAACTGGCGTCTTGCCTTTCCGCTTACCTCGTCTGTTGCTGCGCCTCGTACACCTGCAGGTTGCAGTAGGCCGCCTGCGCGATCGGCGTATCGATTGCGAACACTTTCGCGCGTCGTACCAGGTCGCCGACGATGTTCTCCGCTTCCAGTCGCGATGCGTGCTGCGCGATATCGCGCGCCATGGACGCGGACCACTCCAGCGTTTCGTCCAGCAGACGCTTCTCCATCTGCGCCATCACCGCATCCGGAAGCGCGTGCCCCTCGGCGTTGGCAACGGCGGCGCACTCGGCCATGGCGCGGCGCATCAACCCCTTTCCATCCTGGGTCCGGCAGATCGCGCCGACCGTGCCACGCATCAGACAGGTCATCAGCGCGCCGGTGGCAATCATCATCCATTTATTCCAAAGCGCCTGTTCGACGTCATCGGAAGTGGCCCGGGAACCCGGTGTGGTGCGAATCAGCGCGTGGAACGCTTCCACCAGCGGCGGCTGGCTGGCATCGCGCGCGCCGACGATCACGGTGTCGAGCGCGCCGTAGTGACCGATCGTGCCGTCGGCCTCGAGCATCGTCGCGATCTGCGATACCCCGCCCAGCACGCGCGCGCGGCCAAAGCGTGCATCGAGCCGGTCGTAGACGGACATGCCATTCAGGAATGGCAGAACGCCGGTGCGCGCGTTCATCGCGGGTGCGATGGCATCCATCGCCGATTCCAGGTCGTATCCCTTGCAGGCCAGCAACACGAGATCGTAGTCGGGCCGCACGGTCGTGCTGTCCACGGTCTTCACCGGCTGCGCGAAGTTGCCCAGCTCACTTTTCACCACCAGGCCGCTCGCCGCCAGCTTCGCCGCACGCGCCGGGCGGACGAGAAACGTGACGTCCGCGCCAGCTTCGATGAGCCGGGCACCGTAGTAGCCGCCGATGGCGCCTGCGCCAAGGACAAGGATCTTCATGGGTTGTCTCGCATGGTGGGTGAGTGCAGGCGCCCATAATACATGATGATCAACTTTTATTAAGACCGTGAAATGATTACCGCGTTGACTTGAACGAAGATGTAGCCGACCATCGACGCACATACATCAGACAGGTCGGAAGGACGGGAGCACACCATGCCACGCGTATCGAAAGCGGAGGCGGAGAAGAACCGCGAAATCATTGAGCAGGTATCGTCCCGGTTGTTCCGCGAGCAAGGATTCCACGGCATCAGCGTGGCGGACCTCATGGGCGCCGCAGGGCTGACGCACGGTGGCTTCTACGGCCATTTCGAATCGAAGGACGCACTCGCAGCCATTGCTTGCACGCGCGCGTTCGAGGAATCCAGTGCGCGCTGGCGCAAGCGCGTGGACGAAGCGCCAGACAAGGCGACGGCATTGACCGGCCTGATCGAAGCCTACCTCTCCGCGCGCAACCGCAATGCGGCCGGTACGGGCTGCGCTGCACCCGCGCTGGCCATCGATGTGGCGCGGGAGTCCGACGACAAACCCGTGCGGGCGGCATACCAGACCGGAATCGAGAGCCTGCTGGCCATCCTGGAGGGCATCCAGCCGGGTGACGATGCCGACGATCGCCGTGCGGGGGCCATCGCGCAGATGGCCACGCTGGTCGGCGCGATCGTCCTGGCGCGGGCCACGCAGGGCACGGCGCTGTCCAATGAAGTGCTGGCGGCGACGAAGTCCAGTCTGCTGGCGCATGTCGCCGAAAAATAGGCACGGTACACTTGCGGTTTGCTTTGCACGCCCCCTCCGGTAGCGCAGAGCATCCGGTCGTTCATCGACGCATTCGTCGCATTCGTCGCCTTACCTGCCCTCAGCCGCCTCCCATGATGTCCCGTCTCCAGCAAACCCTCATCGCCATCGTCGCCGTGGTAGTTATTGGCATGTTGTGGTTTGTCGGCAATGACAAGGGTGAGATCGTCCCCGTGGACACCGCCGCCGCACCGTCCGAGGCGGAACAGCCGGCCAGCGTGCCACGCGGCATTCCCCGCAACGGTACGCTGGACCCGATCAGCATCGATCCGAACCGTTCCGCCGACCTGCTGCCCCAGTATCCCGCCGACGCGCTGCTGGACGACTATCGCGACAATGCCGGCGCGGCCGATGACCGCTATCGCGGCAAGTACTTCATCGTGGAAGGCGTAGCCAGCGGCATCCGGCGCGATGCCGCCAAGGTATTCCTGGAAATCCGCACGAACGATCCGGGCCAGGTGGTCCGGGCGGACCTGCTGCAACAGCAGATCTGCGGCCCGGCGGGCCGGACGTGCGAGGTGGAGGCCCGCGCCACGATGGTCCGGCGCGGACAGAAGGTGGCCGTGGAATGCACCGGCGCAGGTTTGGGCGAAGGCGGCACGCCGCTGCTGGCCGACTGCCTGCTGCGCGGCGGCGCAAACTGAATGCGCGCCCCGGATACCACGCAATCGTCTCTTTTTATCTGACGGCCCGGTTTTTCCCCTCTGTTTCCCGCTTTGCCCGGCCATCCCTGCGCCTACAGTACGCAGGCATGCTGCCGGCAATGCGCCCCTCATCCGAGTCCGGGCGGCCGGCGCCCTCGCCGACGCGATCCAGGACACATGATGAAGAGAGCAACGATTGCCACCGCGCTGGCCCTGCTGGCCACTGGCTGTTCCACCTACCAGGCGGTGACGCCGGTCGACCGCGCGGGCCAGCCCGATCCCATCGCCGGCTACCAGCCCGGTGCCTATGGCGGCCCGGCGCAGTTCCGCGTGGATGGCAACCAGATGATCGGCGCCGACGGCGCGCTGTTTTGCGTGATCACCAACCAGGTGAATGGCAACGCCTACCTGGAAGACTTTGCGGCATCGCTGCGCGCACGCAACTTCGAGGTAAAGATGTTGCCGCCGTACGCCTCCGTGGCGTCGTGCCCGATGACGGCAACCTACACCGCCCAGCGCCAGACCTTCCTGACGCCGTTCCTGGTGTCCGCCGACATCACGGTCTTCCGTAACGGCGAGCGCGTCGGCAAGGCCGTCTACAACGCCAACCGCAGCGCGGGCGGCGTGAACCTGAGCCACCTGATCCAGCCCGGCATGAAGATCGAGGAACTGGTCGACCAGCTGTTCCCGGGCCTGAAGCCGCAACCCGCGCCGGCACAGGCGGCACCGGCTACGCCAGCGCCTGCATCGGCACAAACCCCCGCCGCCTGAACTTCACCTCGAGCGCCGCCTCGAGCGCCGGCTGCGCGCTTCGCACAGGCGGGCATCCGGCCCGCCTGCCCCCTGACAGCCGTCAGGCCAGCCTGAACACCTCGACCGCCTGGCTCAGTTCCTGCGCCTGATAGTGCAGGCTTTCGGCGGCGGCGGCGGCTTCCTCGACCAGGGCGGCATTCTGCTGCGTGGTCGTATCCATCTCCGCGACGGCACTGCTGACCTGCGCCAGCCCCTGGGACTGTTCGCGCGAGGCAACGCTGATATCGCTCATCAGCGCGGCAATGCCTTCCACGCGGCGCACCATGTCGTCGATGGCCGTACCCGCCTGCTGCACGGCCTCGTTGCCGGACTTCAGGTCCGTCACCGTCCGCTCGATCAACTGCTTGATCTCGCCGGCCGCGTTGGCGCTGCGTTGCGCCAGGCTGCGCACCTCGCCCGCCACCACCGCGAAGCCACGGCCGTGCTCGCCCGCGCGGGCGGCTTCCACGGCGGCGTTCAGCGCCAGGATATTGGTCTGGAAGGCGATGCCGTCGATCATGCCGATGATGTCCACCACCTGCTGTGCGTTGCGATGGATATCGGCCATCGTATCCACCACGCGCCCCACGGTGCTGCCGCCGGCGCGTGCCGCGTCGGCCGCGCTGGCCACCGCCGAGTTGGCGTCCTGGGCGTTGTCGGCGTTCTGCTTCACGGTGGCGGCCAGTTGCTCGATGCTCGCCACGGTGCGCTCCAGGCTGCCGGCCTGCGACGCGGTGCGCGCCGACAGGTCCGCATTGCCGCTGGCAATCTGGCTCGTGCTGCCAGCAATGGCACCCACGCTGCCGCGCACCTTGTCGACGATGTCGGACAGGCCCTGGCCCACGCCGTCAATCGCCCGCATCAGAGCGCCGATCTCGTCGTTGCGCGCGTTGTCCAGCCGGGCAGTCAGATCGCCCGACGCCAGACGCGATGCCGCACCCGCCGCATGGGCCAGCGGCTGGCTGACCATCCGGCGCAGCAGCCACCAGAACGCGGCGGATACCGCCAGCGCCACCAGCAGCCCGGCGGCCAGGAAGCGATTGCGGCTCGCCACCAGTTCGTCGCGCAGCGATGCCATGGGCACCGTGCCGGCAATCAGCCATTGCCAGTCGGGGTAGGTCACGAAAGCGGTCATCCGTTCGATGGCGGGGCCGTTGCCGAGCGCCACGGTACCGACCATCGCCCCATCCCTGGCCGCAATCATGTCGCGTACCCAGGTCTTGCCGTCCGCATCCCTGGCGTCGATCTGCACGGATCCTTCGCTGCCGCTACGGTCGACCAGCACCTTGCCCTGGTCCGCACCCGCCTTGGCGTCGATCACCAGGAAATGGCCGTCGCCATTGATGGTCTTGCGGCGAATGCGGTTCTTCAGCATCGCCAGCTCGGACTCGACGTTCACGCCAACATACAGCGCGCCGACGATCTTGCCGGCGGCATCGCGCACGGGTTCGTACTTGCTCATGTAGGGCTTGCCGAACAGCCAGGCCAGCGAGCGATACGACTTGCCGGACGAGACCGCCGCATACGCCGGGCTGGCCCGGTCCAGCAGCGTCCCCACGGCGCGCTCGCCGTTCTGCTTCTTGAGGGAGGTGGTCACGCGGATGTAGTCATCACCGGTGCGTGCAAACACCGTGGCGACCACGCCACCGGTCGTGACAAAAAAGCGATCCGGCACCTCGAAGCTGTTGTTGAGCACCGCGTCGCCGCTGCGGAAGGCCGGCGTGGCCTTGCCCGCCACCTCCACGGTCTGGGAGGCATCCACCGCGTACGGGCCGGGCAACACGGCCGCAAAGCTCAGCATGAAGCGATCCGCCTCCTGCAGCATGGTGTCGTCGAGCTGGCCGACGAGTTCGCGCAAGGTCTGGCTTTCGGCGGTGATGGCGTCACGCGCCTGCGCCTCGAGCTGGCGCATGCTGCTGAACGACAGCGCCAGCGCATAGGCGCCGAACGCGACAATCTGGACGGCGAGCACGACCAGCGCGATGCGCGTGCCGATGCTCCAGCCGCCAGCAATCGCGCGCGCTCGACCGACCGGCGAGGGTCGGGATAGAGAGTAAGAAGACAAGGGGCGCTCCGTGGCATTTCCATGCACCTCATGGACGCATGGGCAACGCCCGCTCTTTCGGCAAGTCGTCACATCGCAGATAACGGATTCGCTTCGGCCCGGCTTGAATTTCAGGGAGCGTTTAATCTAGTCGCGGATAACGCTTTCGTGCGTTTTGTTGGCTTTACATCACATTGCGACAATTCGATCGACAGCCAAAGGGCGGCGCACCAGGGGTCCTTCTTGAGGGAGCAACTTGCCGGCGCGCGCCACGGAAAAACGATCGGCTGACTGGCGGCTCAGCTATCCAGCCGCCCCAGGCGAACCACGGTGACGCCGGGGCGCAGTTGCCGCAGGGACGGCATCACGAGCACGCAGTTCGGGTACGGGGTCGTCACGGGCTGGCCGTCGCGCCAGCCAATCACGGTGCCGGCCTCGGCAAACGTCTCCAGCCCGGTGTAGGCACCGGCAAAGCGGAAGTCCATGCTGGCAGCCACCACGGGCTCGGTCACCCGCACCACGCGCTGGGCGGCCGGCAGCGGACGCAGCCAGCCGGCGGGCAGATCCGCTGCCTCCACGATGCCCGCGTTGAGCAGAAAGCGGGCGGTGCAGTCGCGCGCCACATCCACGGCGCCCGTCTCCCAGTGCTGGCCGCATTCCACGAGCAGCGCATTGCGCGGACTGGCCGGATCGCCAAAGTCCGCGTAGTCGCGCATGCGACGGCCCTCGGGGTGCCCCTCGTCGACGATGATGTCCGCCGGTGCGCCGAGCGCCTTCGACAGCGCGATGCCCTTGTCGAGCGGACCCGACACGATCAGCGGCCGGCTCTTCTCGTGCATCGAGTGCAGGTCCAGCAGCAGGTCCACGGTGTCGATGACGGGACGCATCGCGCGTGCACGGCGCAGTTCGGACGAATCCTGCGTGGTGTCGTCCAGCACGGCAGCGGTCCAGACGCGGTTGAAATCCTGGTCGACGAAGCGCGATGCATCGGGCCGGGCCGCGTCAAAGCGTGCGTAGGCATCGACGTTCGCGAACGCCAGCGTCAGCCGGCCGAGGCGCGGACGCAGGCCGTGCTCCAGCAGGCCGGACACGGCAATGGCGCCGCAGACCTCGTTGCCGTGTGTCAGCGCGTTGATCATCACATGCGGGCCCGGCAGGCCGCTGTCGAACGTGTGCACGTAGGCGATGCCGGTGTTGCCCTCGGCATGGGGCCGGATGTCGGGAAACCCGACCTCGACCGGATAGGCATCGAAGGAAGGAGACGACTGCGTCATAAAAACGTCCTTGTATGGCTCGCTAGTCTTTATTCGTGGATATCGGCGGCTTGCACGATCGTGCGGTAGCGGCTCGTTTCGCGCTTGATGAAGCTGCCGAACTGGGCCGGGTTGGCGGGCGCCACTTCCACGCCGGCTTCCGCCAGCTTCTTGCGCACGTCCGGCAAGGCCAGCACGGCCTGCATTTCCGTATTGAGGCGATCGATCACGGGGCGCGGCGTCGCGGCCGGTGCCATCAGGCCGAACCAGACCCCCATGTCCACACCCTTGAGTGCCGGGGTTTCCGCCAGGGCCGGCACGTTCGGCGCCACGCTGGCGCGCTTGGCCTCCGTCACGCCGTAGACCTTCACGCGGCCAGCCTGGATATGCGGCAGCGCGGAGGACAGCACCATGACGGCCAGGTCGATCTGGCCGCCGAGCAGGTCGGTCGCCATCGCCGAGGCGCCCTTGTACGGCACGTGCGTGATATTGACCTTGCCTTGCTGCTTGATCAGCTCGCCAGCCAGGTTTAGCGGCGTGCCCACGCCCGACGACGCGTACGACAGCTTGCCCGGCTGCGCCTTGGCCAGCGCGATCAGCTCGCCCGCGTCCTTGGCCGGCAGCTGCAGCTTGCCCACCAGCACCATCGGCTGCGTGCCGACAAAAGTGATCGGCGCAAGGTCGCGCTCGCCGTCATAGCGCACCGCCGAGTTGGTCAGCCGGGCGATGGAAACCTCGCTGCCCGAGCCCATCAGCAACGTATAGCCATCGGCGTCCGCCTTGACCACCTTTTGCGCACCGATCGTGCCACCGGCTCCGCCGAGGTTCTCGATCACCACGCTCTGCCCGAGCCGTTTGGCCAGTTCCGGCGCCACGGTGCGCGCCACCAGATCCACGCTACCGCCCGCCGTGTAGCCCACCACCAGCGTGATCGGCTTGGTCGGATAGTTGCCGGCCGCGGTGGCAGCCAGTGCACAACAGCTCAGGGTGGCGGCGACGGCCGCGCGCAGCAGGGTTTTCATGATTTCTCTTCCGGCAGTGGTGTGGATGTTGTCCGGCGATGGTAGAGAGCGTGGGCCGCCGCGACATGCGGCTTTGGCAACGCGGGTTGCCATTTCGGCAATGGTCCGCAATGGTGCATCGGCGCGCACAAAAACGGCCTCCGCCACGGCGTGCCGCGCCCGGACCAGCGCGAGGGCCCGGAGCGCGGAAAACAGCGTCAGCCGCCGAGGCCGATAGCGGCGCGCCAGAACGCCTCGGCCAGTGGCCGCATCGTCGCGCGCGGGCGGTAGAGGCGGATTTCCAGCGCCAGGTCGGCGGGGTCGCCGCCCTGCACGTCAGCACGCACGAGGCGGCCCGCATGCAGGTCGTCGGCAATCAGCCGCGCCGGCAGCCAGGCCAGCCCCATCTTCTGGCGCACCATCTCATGCACCGATTCGGCGAAGTCGCTGATCGCGATGACATCGAGGCGGCTGGCAAGCTTGCGGCGCGCAATCTCCTGGTTGACCATCCGGCCCATCGTCAGCGTCTCGGCATAGGCGATCATCGGCACCGGTGCGGCACGCGTACCGGCCTTCGGCCCTTGCAGGCGATGCGCGGGACCGCCGCGCGCATCGGCGGCAGCCACGCAGACCAGCCGCTCCACGCCCACCGGATGAAACATGTAGCGGGCATCGTCGAGCATCACCGGCAAGTCGTGCGGGCTGTAGCAGAGCAGGAAATCGGCGTCGCCCTCGGTGAACATCTCCATCGCATCGTGCGTGGCATGGGTCGTCAGCCGCGTACGAAAGCCGGCGCCGGCCGGGTCGTCGCGCAGCGCCTCGCGCAGGCTGGCCAGCCATGCCGGCACCATCGATCGGGCGAGCGTCTTGCCCGTGGCGATGGTAAGCGTGCTGGCATCGGCGCGATGCGCCGCGCGCAGCGACAGGCGTGCTTCGTCGAGTGTGCGCAGCGCCGATTGGGCGGCTTCGAGAAACTGCCGCCCCTCGGTGGTCAGGCGCACGGGGAAAACGCTGCGATCGATCAGCGGCGCGCCGGCCCAGACCTCAAGCGCCTGCATGCGGCGGCCAAATGCTGGCGGCGTGACGTTACGCAACTCGGCAGCGCGCGCAAGGCTGCCGGCCTGGGCCAGGCAGACAAAATCTTCAAGCCAACGGGTGTGCATGGGGACGGAGGGCGGTGAGGGGACATTGTACGTGGCTGTCATCGCAGACGACTGGCCAATCCGTCAGTGTTTGACGGCTCAGTTTCCACACCCGTATCGGGGCGAACCCTCAGTTGTCAGTCCTTGCGTTGACGGCGCAAAATGTCCCCGCGCCGGACAGTCGCATCATGACGTGATACGACGCCAGCGTCCCGCGGAAGAGGTGGGAAGCGGAGAGGGCGGGAAAATGCGGTGCGGCACGGATGCCCGTCAGACCTCGTCGGTCGGGGCATCCGAAGACCGCCGCGCGCGACAGGTTTCACGCGCATTCTGCAGGGCAATCGGGGCCCCGCAATTTAGAAGAACCCTTCGAATATTCACCTTGTGAAACGGCCGGGCGCGTAGATAGGCTTCGTACAGCTGTTTCAAGCATCCGTATGCCGACAGAGCACGGAGCAAAACGGTCGTGGAATGTTCTGCAGGGATCCACAGCGGTAACTTTGCGAGAGACACCCATGAAGACCGGCAAAAGCACGGCAGGAGATACCAAGGCGCGGATTCTGGATGCGACCGAGAAGCTGTTCATCGAAGTCGGCTACGAAGGGACATCCTTGCGGCAGGTAACGTCGCGCGCGATCGTCAATCTGGCCGCCGTCAACTACCATTTCCGCAGCAAGGAAATCATGATGCAGTCGGTGCTTGGCCGCCGGCTGGATCCCCTCAATGCGCGCCGACTAGCGTTGCTCGATGCATGCGAAGCGCGTTGGCCTGGCAACGAGATCTGCTGCGAGCGCGTCATGGGGGCACTCTTTGTGCCCGCGCTGCAGATGGCGCGACAACCCGAAATCGGCGGCCCCTCGTTTCTGCGCCTGCTCGGGCGCGTGTATTCGGACACCTCTCCATTCATTCAGTCCTACCTGATTGGACACTACGCGCCCGTGTTCGGCCGCTTCTTCGAAGCATTCTCCCGCGCGCTGCCGGAAGTGCCTCGCCAGGAACTGGGCTGGCGCCTGCATTTCGCGCTCAAGGCCCTTGCAGGCGTGCTGGCCGGCGATGAACTCGGCAACCTCATGCCGACGTTCACGCAAGGCAGGCATATGAGCGATGCGCACCTGCTGGCGCATCTGACGTCGATGGTGGTGGCCGCCCTCAAGGCCCCCGCGCCCGAGACCCGGCAGCTCGACGCGCTGCAGGATGTGGTCGAAATCGGCGAGGCCCAGCAGGCCGACGATCAGGCCCATATTGCCGCGCTGGCCGACACCGTGCAGAACGAAGCGCACCAGGCAGCGATAGCGACTGCCGCCGTCGTGGGTCGTGCCCGCCGCGGTGCGCGTACCGTCCGCAACGAGGGCGCAACGCGATCGGCCACTGCCAGCCTGACCGTGCGTCGCGAGCACTGCCCGACCTTCCCCAGCAATCCGCTCGACGACTGGATGCGCACCCGCTCCAGGACATAGCCACGCGCGGCGGTCTCCATGCCGCTCGCCGCGCGGCCAATAACCGAAGTCATCAACGCAAAAGGGCGAAGCCGAAGCTTCGCCCTTTTTGCATGCTGCCGACGCGATGCCTACTGCGTCGTGGTGCCTTGCGGCGGTGTCGCCTGTGCCACGGGTCCGCTCTCGTTCAGTCCGCCGCCAAGCGCGCGATAGAGATCGATCGCGTTGACCAGCCGCAACTGGCGCGCCTGCACCAGTGCCTGCTCCGCCGTGAACAACTGGCGCTGCGCGTCGAGCTCGTCCAGATAGCTGGCCACGCCGCTGCGGAAGCGCAAGCGCGACAGCTCGTACCGCGCTGACTCGGCGTTGCGCTGCTGCTCCTGGCCCGATACCTGTTCTTCCAGCGTGCCGCGCGCCACCAGTGCATCCGCCACTTCGCTGAAGGCCACCTGGATGGTCTTCTCGTAGTTGGCGATCTGGATGTTCTTGCGGACGTTGGCTACGTCCAGATTCGACAGGTTGCGGCCATAGTCGAAGATCGGCAGCACCAGTTGTGGCGCGAAGGACCACGCGTGCGTGCCGGCGTCAAACAGCCCCGAGAAGGTCGGGCTGATCGTGCCGGCGCTGGCCGTCATCGTGATGCGCGGGAAGAACGCCGCACGCGCCGCGCCGATGTTGGCGTTGGCGGACAGCAGTTCCTGCTCCGCCTGGCGAATGTCTGGGCGCTGCGTCAGCAGGTCCGAAGGCAGGCCTTCGGGGATGTCGCTGATGATCCGCTCGTCCGACAGACGCATCGGCTCCGGCAGGTTCGGGATCTGGGCGATCGGCTTGCCGACCAGCACCTCGAGCGCGTTCTGCGCCTGCGCGCGCTGGCGGGCCAACTGCGCGGCGGCGACCCGGGCCTGGGCCACCAGCGACTCGTTATCGCGCAGGTCCAGTGCGGACGTCGCGCCCGCGTCAAACCGCTTCTGGGCCAGCTCGAACGTGCTTTGGCGTGCCGTGAGGGAATCGCGGGCCAGTTCGTATTGCTCGGCGAAGGCGCGCTCCGACAGATAGGCCTTGGCAACCTCCGATACCAGCGAGATATACACGGCGCGGTGCGCTTCCTCGGTGGCGA
Organism: Cupriavidus sp. 01L415; assembly: GCF_056400065.1. Classification (NCBI taxonomy): domain Bacteria; kingdom Pseudomonadati; phylum Pseudomonadota; class Betaproteobacteria; order Burkholderiales; family Burkholderiaceae; genus Cupriavidus; species Cupriavidus sp. 01L415. The sequence continues at coordinate 38,151 of NZ_JBFTSP010000005.1, forward strand.
AGTACTGCGCCAGCGCGGCATTGGACAGGCTGCGCACGCGGCCGAAGAAGTCGAGCTCCCACTGCGTCACCGACAAGCCCACCTGATAGGTGTTGCCCGTGGCCGACTGAACGAGCGGCGTCTGCGATCCGAGCGCCGTGCCGCGCGTGAAGCTGGCGTTACCGTTCAGCGTCGGCAGCAAGTCCGCGCGTTGCACACGATACAGCGCACGGGCTTCCTCGATCCGCAGCGCGGCCTGGCGCAGGTCGCGGTTGTTCTCGAGCGACGTCGCGATCAGGCCTTGCAGGCGCGGGTCGCGGAAGAACTCGCGCCAGCCGATATCCGTGGCGCGGCGCGTCTCGCCGCTCTTCACTTCGGCGGTCGCGTAGCCTTCCGGCGCGGCCGGGTAGCCGCCGGCCACCGGCGGGGCGGGGCGGTCATAGTGCGGCGCCATCGTGCAGCCGCTCAGTACGCCCGCCACCAACAACAATGTGGTCAGTGTCTTGGTCATAGTCAGATTTTCTCCTGGCCGTCGACGTTAGCCTCGAGGCGCGCCTGCTCCAGCTTGCGCTGACGCTCGCTGCCCTTGAACCAGCCACGCACCACGACGAAGAAGACCGGCACCAGGAAGATCGCCAGCAGCGTGGCCGTGATCATCCCGCCCATCACACCCGTACCGATCGCGCGCTGGCTACCCGAGCCCGCGCCGGTGGCAATCGCCAGCGGCAGCACGCCCAGGATAAACGCCATCGACGTCATCAGAATCGGGCGGAACCGCAAGTGCACCGCCTCCAGCGTGGCTTCGATCAGGCCCTTGCCTTGCGCCTGCAGGTCCTTGGCGAACTCCACGATCAGAATGGCGTTCTTCGCCGACAGGCCGATCGTCGCGATCAGGCCCACCTTGAAGTACACGTCGTTGGGCATGCCGCGCATCGTCACGCCGAGCAGTGCGCCCAGCACGCCGAGCGGCACCACCAGCAGCACCGCGACCGGAATCGACCAGCTCTCATACAGCGCCGCCAGGCACAGGAACACGATCACCAGCGACAGCGTATAGAGAATCGGCTCCTGCGATCCCGCCAGGCGTTCTTCGTACGACTGGCCAGACCACTCGAAGCCGAAGCCCGGCGGCAGCTTGGCAAAGTTCTGCTCCATTTCGCGCATGGCCTCGCCCGTGGACTTGCCCGGTGCGGCCTGACCAGCGATCTTCACCGCCGGCATGCCGTTGTAACGCTCCAGGCGCGGCGAACCCATGATCCACTGCGACGTCGCGAACGACGCGAATGCCACCATGTCGCCGTTGGCATTGCGCACGCGCAGCTTGGTCAGGTCATCGGGCAGACGGCGGTCCGCGCCTTCGGCCTGCACGATCACGCGACGCACGCGGCCTTCGTAGATGAAGTCGTTCACGTACGAGGAACCGAAGGCAATGGTCAGCGTGGAGTTGATGTCCGCCACCGACACGCCCAGCGTGCGCGCCTTCTCGCGATCGATGTCGATCTTGAGCTGCGGCGCGTCCTCCTGGCCTTCGGGGCGCACGCCCATCAGCGCCGGCGACTGCCCAGCCATGCCGAGCATCATGTTCCGCGCTTCCATCAGCTTGGCGTGGCCCTGGCCGGTACGGTCCTGCAGGCGGAAGTCAAAGCCCGACGAATTGCCCAGCTCGGCGATCGCCGGCGGATTCAGCGGGAAGATGATCGCGTCCTTGATGAACGACAGCGTGCCAAACGCACGACCGACCAGCGCCTGCGCCGTTTCGTCCGCGCCGGTGCGCTCCTTCCAGTCCTTCAGCCGCACGAACGCGATACCACCGTTCTGGCCGCGGCCGAAGAACGAGAAGCCCGCGACCGTGATCATCTGGTCCACCACCTTGGATTCCTTCTGCAGGTAGTAGTCCTCGATCTGCTTGAGCACGCCTATGGTCCGCTCCTGCGTGGCGCCCTGCGGCAGCTGCACCACGGTGATCATGTAGCCCTGGTCTTCATCAGGCAGGAACGACGACGGCAGCCGCTTGAACAGCACCACCACGCCAGCGATGATGACCAGGTAGATGATCAGGTAACGGCCCGAGCGCTTGAGGATGCGCGCCACGATCCCCTGATAGCCAGTGGATGCCGTGGCGAACGTGCGGTTGAACCAGCCGAAGAAACCCGTCTTCTCGTGATGATGGCCAGCCTCGACCGGCTTGAGCAGGGTCGCGCACAGCGCCGGAGTCAGCGTCAGCGCCAGCACCGCGGAGAACGCCATCGAGGCGATCAGCGACAGCGAGAACTGGCGATAGATGTTGCCGACCGAGCCGGAGAAGAACGCCATCGGCACGAACACCGCAGTCAGCACCAGTGTGATGCCGATGATGGCGCCGGTGATCTGGCCCATCGCCTTGCGCGTGGCGTCACGCGGCGAGAGACCTTCCTCGCTCATGATCCGCTCGACGTTCTCCACCACCACGATGGCATCGTCCACCAGGATACCGATCGCCAGCACCATGCCAAACATCGTCAGCACGTTGATCGAGAACCCGAACGCGAGCAGCGCGCCGAACGTGCCCAGCAACGCGATCGGCACCACCAGGGTCGGGATCAGCGTGGCACGGAAGTTCTGCAGGAACAGGTACATCACCAGGAACACCAGCACCACGGCTTCCAGCAGCGTCTTGACCACTTCCTCGATGGAGATCTTGACGAAGGCCGAGGTATCGTACGGCACGCTGAACTCGTAGTCCGCCGGGAAGTACTTGGCAAGCTCCTCCATCTTGGCACGCACGGCCGTGGCCGTGGCCAGCGCGTTACCGGTCGGCGCGAGCTTGATGGCGATGGCGGATGCCGGCTTGCCGTTGGTACGGGCCAGCGTCGAGTAGTCCGCGCCGCCCAGTTCCACGCGGCCCACGTCCTTGATGCGCACCGACGAACCGTCCGGATTGACCCGCAGCAGGATGTTGGCGAACTGCTCCGGCGTGGTCAGCCGGCTTTCCGTGTTGACGGTGGCGTTGAGCTCCGTGCCCTTGGGCGACGGCGTGCCGCCCAGCTCGCCCACGGCAACCTGGATGTTCTGCTCGGCGACGGCGGCGGTCACGTCCAGCGGCGTCAGGTTGAACCCGGTCAGCTTGGCCGGGTCCAGCCAGATCCGCATGGCGTACTCGGTGCCGAACAGGTCGGCCGAGCCCACGCCAGGCACGCGGCGGATGGAATCCACCACCTGCGCGGAGACGAAGTTGCCGAGCGCGATCGCGTCCGAATTGCCGGACTTGGACGAGACCGTGATGAACATCATGTAGTTGTTGCCGGCCTTGTCCACCTTCACGCCTTGCTGGCGTACCTCGGCGGGCAGACGTGCTTCCACGCGCTTCAGGCGGTTCTGCACTTCCACCGAGTTCAGGTCGACGTTGGAGCCGGGGGCAAACGCGATGTTGATCGACGCCAGCCCGGACGCCTCACTGGTCGACTCGTAATACAGCAGGTTCGGCGCGCCGTTCAGTTCCTGCTCGATCACGGACACCACCGAGTCCTCGATGGTCTTGGCGGACGCACCGGGGTAGCTCGTGGTCACCGAGATGATCGGCGGAGCGATGTTGGGGTACTGGGCGATCGGCAGCTGCAGGATCGCCAGCAACCCGCCCAGCGCGATGATCAGCGCGAGCACCCACGCGAACACCGGCCGGTCGATAAAAAACTTGGCCATGAATCTGGCTCCCTATGTATGGCGATTGCGCTGTGGTTAGCCGTGCTTGGCAGGTGCCTGGTTGCTGGCTTCGGACTTGCTGCTGTCCTTGGCGCTGCCCTTGTCGGCTTCCTGCGGCGCCACGCCGGACGCCGGTGCCACCGGAGCGGCCGCGGTCTGCGGCGCCTGGAACGGCACGGCCTTGGCGGGCGCGCCCGGCTTGATCTTCTGCAGGCCTTCCACGATTACCTTTTCACCACCCTTCAGGCCTTCGGTGACGATCCAGCGGTCACCAATCGCCTGCGGCGCCTTGACCGGCACGGCAGCCACCTTGCCATCCGTACCCACCACCATCACGCTGGCGCCCTGGGCGCTGCGGATCAGTGCGCGTTGCGGGACGGTCAGCGCGTTCTCATCCACGCCCTGTTCGATCTTCACGCGCACGAAGGTGCCGGACAGCAGTTCGCGCCTCGGGTTGGGAAATTCGGCACGCAGCGTGATCGAACCGGTGGTCGGGTCGACGGTCATGTCCGAGAACAGCAGCTTGCCGGTCTGGCCATACTCGCGCTCGCCGCCCTCGGGGAAGAGGTGCACGCGCGCGCCGCCGTTCACGCCCTTGACCGCGCCGGACTCGATCGCCCGGCGCAGGCGGGCCACTTCCGAGGCCGGCTGCGTGAAGGTCACCCAGATCGGGTCGACCTGCTCCACGGTCGTCAGCCGGGTGGCTTCGCCCTTGCCGACGAGCGCGCCTTCGGTGACGAGTGCGCGGCCCGCACGGCCGGAGATCGGCGCGGTGACGGTGGTGTAGCCCAGGTTGATCTGGGCCGTGGTGACAGCCGCCTTGGCGGCGGCGATGTCGGCGTTGGCCTGGCCGGCGGCGGCCACGGCCTCGTCATATTCCTGCTTGCTGACGGCGTTCACGGCCACCAGCGGCTTGTAGCGCTCGGCCTTCTGGCGGGCGGACACCGCATTGGCTTCCGCTCGCTCCAGCTGGGCCTTCGCCGAGGCCAGCTGGGCCTGGTAAGGGGCCGGATCGATGCGGAAGAGCACCTGCCCGGCCTTGACCTCGCCGCCTTCGGCGTAGTTGCGGGACAGGACAATGCCTTCCACGCGGGCGCGCACTTCCGCGGTACGGACGCCTTCCAGGCGGCCCGGCAGTTCATTGACAACGGCGACGGCGGACGGTGTGACGGTAACAACACCCACTTCCGGCGGCGGCATGGCGCCGCCTTGCGGGGCCTTCTGGCCACAGGCAGACAACACCAGGACCGCCAGGGCGGCGGCAACGCAACGGATACGTTGGGACTTCCTCATCGATAACCCCATGATGGCAATTTGAGATCTGACGCATTGCCCCAAACCTCGGCTCAGGGCAGACGCGACCCGAGGGCGGGACGCGGCGGCAAAACAGGTCATGCTGGTCACGGCACGCCGCGCATCGTTATCGGCGGCGAGCCAGACCATTACTTGAAAACAGGCAGGATTGGCCTGGCGCTCCGGCAGGCGGTGGCGTCACCTGGCGTGCAGGACGTCACAAGATTCGGGCTGGCCGGATGCCAGGCGAGGGCGTAGTATATATACATTCAAGCATGTATGTTAAGCCCATACGAGCATTCCGGCGCCTTCTGCAACACTTTGGTAGCCGGTTTCTCTTGTCGATTTGGGATACCCGTGAGCAAGAATGTTGCTGACGGGTTAGGATGCGCCCCGCTGGCACCCGCGGTGACAGCAAGAAAGAGAGAGTCATCACGGATTCCCCACGCGGCGATGACACAAGGAGACCTGGGCGGCGTTGCCGCTGGCAGGAAGAGGAAATGGTCAGACGTACCAAGGAAGAAGCACTCGAGACGCGCAACCGGATACTGGATGCGGCTGAAGCCGTGTTCCACGCCCGCGGCGTGGCGCGCCCGTCACTCGCCGATATTGCCGAAGCGGCCGGCGTCACGCGCGGCGCCATCTACTGGCACTTCAAGAACAAGAGCGACGTGTTCGCGGCCATGTGCGACCGCGTCAACCTGCCCGTCGAGGCGCTTTGCGCGCCCGAGCGGCTTGCGTTGCAGGAAGACCCGCTCGGCGGCATCCGCGACATCTGTGCCTTTGTCTTCCGGCAGACCGTCGTGAACCCGCAGTGGCGCCGGGTGTTCGAGATCATTTTCCACAAGTGCGAGATGGTGCAGGACAACGGCGCCATCTTCGAGCGTCAGCGCCAGTCTCATCAGGAAGGCCTGATCAAGATGCATGAGCACCTGCGCCTTGCCATCGAGCGCGGCCAGCTTTCCGCCGACCTGGACCTGCCGCTGGCCGTCAACGCGTTCCACGCGGCGATCGGCGGCGTCCTGGCGCACTGGTTGTTTTCCCCGGAAGACTTCGACCTGAATCACCACGCCGAGCGCCTGGCCGACGCGTTCATCGATACCCTCAGGCTGTCACCCGCCCTGCGCAAGGGCTACGTGCCGCGCCCGATGGCCCCGCTCGACGCGGAAATGGCATCGTTCTGCGATCACCAGCAAGCGACACAAACCCATCAGGAACTGGCCGAGTAGGCCTCCTCCCTCAGCCCCGTAATGCCTCGCGCCAGCGCGCGAGGAAGGCTTTCTTGCGTAGCGCATCCTGTGCGGCCAGCAGGCCCGGCCCCACGCTGATCGGCTTGAGCGCATAGCCGAGCCGCTCCGCCAGCGCATTGGCGGTATGCGTGCTGTCCGTATCCGTGCGGATCGTATAGAGCTGGGACGTGGACTTGCCCAGGAACCCCTGACCGTCGCGCGACAACAGGAAGTCCAGCCATAGCCGCGCCGCGTTGGGCCGTGGCGACTGCCGCGCGATGAAGGCCACGCGCGACATCACCAGTGTGTAGTCCCGCGGTGCGATCACGCCGATCGCGGCACCGCGCTCCATCAACGACAGCGCGTACGAACCCAGCAGGTTGTAGCCGAGCACCAGTTCCCCGCTGGCGATGCGCTCGATCATGTCCGCCGTCGAGGCCGACAACTGCACCTGGGCGCGCCCCAGCGCCTGCGCTAGGTACCAGAATTCGCTGCCCATGCGGGCATCCTGCTGCGCCAGCAGGTAGCCCACGCCAGATCGCTCCACATCGTAGGTAATGACTTTTCCCCGCCACTGCGGCGCTCGCTCCTGCAGCAGGCGCGCCAGCCCGCTGCGGCTGCCGGGCACGTGCGTGCGCTCGAAATGCTTGCGGTTGTAGACGATCACGGCCGGCTCGAATGTCGTGCCCCAGGCCTCGTCGCGCCACACCGCCCAGCTCGGCAAGCCACCACGTTCGGGCGACTCGTAGCGCTGCGCGTAGCCGTCGTTGACGAGCTTGATCTGAAGATCCATCGCCGTGCTCCACAGCACATCGGCATAGTCGGCATCGCGCCCCGGCCGCGCCGTGCCCAGGCTGACGCTTTCCGCCAGGAAGCGATTGTGCAGCTCCACCGTGTTCAGGTCCTGATAGCGCACGCGGATGCCCGGGTAGCGCGCCTCGAACGCGGCAATCAACGGCTGTACCACTTCGACGTCCGTGGAGGCGTATACCGTCACCGCGCCTTCGCGCTGCGCGCGCCGGATGATGCCGTCGTAGTCGGCCGGGTAGCCGGCGGGCACGGCAGGCCGCGCGGGCGCTTGGGCGAAGGTCGGGTTGGCGGATGCACCTGTGGCGGCGACGGTGGCCACGGCAGCGCCCGCCCGCAACAGCTCGCGACGGGTCGGCGAGACAAGGGGCGGCGGCAACGATGCGGGGAGGCGACTGGACAAGGGACTCGGGCGGCTGGGGGAGCTGGGGGAAACCGGGGGACTCGGAGGGCTCTGGGAATTCGGCAAAGGACTCGGAGAATTCATGGCGATGCGAGAGCCGGCGCGGACGGTCCCGGCGGAGGCGCCGGCCGACACCGGCAGGCAGGGCGGAGGTATTATAGGCGCCCTCAGGACGCACCCCGCGGCCTCGATTCAAGATCCGGCAGAGGAGGTCGGGCATGCGCATCCTGCTGGTGGAAGACGAGGTGGAACTGGCCCGCTGGGTGGCGCGCGCGCTGGAGCAGGGCGGCTTTGTCATCGAGCATGTGGCCGACGGCCTGCAGGCGGAATCTCGCCTGATGGCCGAGGAGTACGACGCCGTGGTCCTCGACCTGCGCCTGCCGGGCAAGGACGGCCTGGCCGTACTCAAGGCGATGCGCGGCCGTGACGATCGCACCCCGGTGCTGATCCTGACCGCGCAGGACACGCTCGACGAACGCGTGCGCGGACTGAACCTCGGCGCGGACGATTACCTGCCCAAGCCGTTTGCCATTGCCGAACTGGAAGCGCGCATTCTGGCGCTGATCCGCCGCAGCCGCGGCCGCGCCCATCCGCGCCTGCAATGCGGGACGCTGGTGTTCGACGGCGAGACGCGCAGCTTTACGCTTGGCGGCGCGCCGCTGGCCCTGACGCCACGCGAATCCACGCTGCTCGGCGCCCTGCTGGCCCGGAGCGGCCAGCCCCTGACCAAGGCCCAGTTGCTCGACAAGGTGTTCTCGCTCGACGCCGACGTGAGCCCGGATGCCATCGAAGTACTCGTCTACCGCCTGCGCAAGAAGCTGACTGGCCACGGCGTCACCATCGTCACGCTGCGCGGGTTCGGCTACCTGCTGGAACCCGAGGCCGAGGCCTGAGATGTGGCGTCGCCACCTGCGCCAGCGCGCGCGCCTGCCGGTGCGGCTGTGGCTGCGCGGCAGCCTGCGCCGCCAGCTGCTGATCCTGCTGGTGCCGGCGCTGGCGCTGATGATGGCCGTCGACACCTGGTTCACCTACGGCACGCTGCGTGACGCGGCCAATACCGCGTACGACCGCTCCCTCTACGGCTCCGTCCGCACGATCGACAACGCCATCGGCATGGCCGGCGAAAGCGTGCAGCTCACGCTGCCCGACGCGGCCATGGAAATGTTCGAAACCGCCGCGCAGACCCACGTCTTCTATCGCGTCTCGATGGAGCGCGCCGGCAGCGTCGAGACCGTGACCGGCTACGACGACCTGCCGCTGCCGCCAGGCCCGCTCCTCAATAACCAGCCCCGCTTCTACGACGCGACGTATCGTGGCGACCCGGTGCGGATCGCCGCCATGGCGCGCCCGATCTACCGGCCCGATGCGCGCATCCGCGTGATCATCCAGGTGGCGGAAACGGCCGAACCGCGCGCGGCGCTGATCGGCAATGTCTGGCGTAGCGCGTTGCTGCGCGACGTCGCCCTGATCGTGCTTTCCGCGGCAATTCTCGTGGGCGGCATCACCTACGTGCTGAAGCCACTGTCGCGCGTGCGCGATGATGTGCGCGCCCGCTCGCCCGAAGACCTGACGCCGCTGGAATTCGACCGCGTGCCGGTCGAAGTGCGTCCGCTGGTCGATGCGGTGAACCTGCACGTGTCGCGATCCGAGGCGATGGCGCAATCGCAGGCCCAGTTCATCGCCGATGCCGCGCACCAGCTCCGCACACCGCTCGCCATCCTGAAGACGCAGGCCGAGTTCGCGCAACGGCAGCTTTGCTCGCGCGGCGATGGCGCGGCGTCTCGTGAGGCCGCCAGCGAGGCGGTGGGCGGCATCGTCACGCAGCTGGAGCAGGCGGCGCGACTGACCAACCAGCTTCTCGCCCTGGCGCGCGTGCGTCAGCCGTCGCGCGATGGTTCAAGCCCGGCGGATGCCGTCGATATCGTTGACGCGGTCAAGGTGGCGGAACAGGTGGCGCTGGACTACCTGCCACTCGCACGCGGCAAGCAGCAGGACTTTGGCTGGGAACGCCCCACGGGGCTGGTGCTGCCGGTGCGCGCCGACGCGGCGCTGCTGCGCGAGGCGCTGGCGAACCTTGTCCACAACGCCATCCAGTATTCGGGGCGCGGCAGCCGCATTACGCTGTCGGCATCGTGTGTCGATGGGCGCGCGCTGCTGGCCGTGGAAGACGACGGCCCAGGGATTCCGGAGGCCGAGCGCGAGAAGGTGTTCGCGCGCTTCTACCGGCGGGTGGAGAACACCGAACCCGGATCGGGACTGGGCCTGGCCATCTCGCGCGAGATGGCGGCGCGATGCGGTGGCGCGGTGACCCTGCGCGATGCGACGCAGGGGCAGGGGGTTCGGGCCGAACTGGAGCTCGCGCTCGCTCAGGCCGACAGCGCCTGAACCTCCGTAGGCCTGCCCCCTCGCACCTGCGCAAGGGGGTCAGACAATCAGCCCGATCGCGACGCGGCTACTGCTTGACCACCGCCCCCGCGCAAGGGTCTTTCCGCTCCGTTGCCGCCACGCGCACCACGGCGTCAAAGCCATCGGACGGGCTGTCCGGCTCCAGGTAGCCAACGCTGACCACGCCGCGCGCATCGCCGCCGATCCAGCGCGGCACGCCCAGGTCCCGCCGCACGTGCCCGTTTCCTGCGATCAGCACCGCGCCGCGGCCCGCGTAGGGGCGCAGCGTTTCCGCCATCACCGCATCGCGCGCGGCTTGCGCGTTCAGCATGCCTGGCAGCATCGCCTTCGGAAAATGCCCGCAGTGCCCTGCGTCAAGCACCGCCGTCTGCGCCGCGACGATATCCACCGGCAGCGGCTTGTCCAGTCCGAGCGCCGCCTGCTGCGCCGTCGGGAACACCTCGCCCAGTCCGCCGCGCACGATCTTCGCCGCATCCGCGCGCGACAGGTTGGCAGCCAGCAGCGGCAGGTCGTACTGCAACGCCAGCGCTACCACCGGCCGATACAGTGGCCATTCCCACCCACTCTTGCCGCCGGCTGCCTGCGCGATCAGGTAGTCGGCGTCGCGCGGCCGCGCCACTCGTGCGCGGTCGATATCGGCCTGGCGCTCGCGATCAAACTGCTCCATGGCAATCGCGGGACGCCAGCCCGTCTCCACCGCGCGGGTCAGCGCCTGCAGTCGCTGCTGCTGGGCCGCCGCGTTGTCGTGAACCTCGCCCAGCAACACGTACGACTTGCCGGCGAACCCGGCGCCGACGGCCTCGGGCGACGGGGAAGTCGACGGCAAGGGAGGCGTCGCCGCGCAGCCGGCCAGCGCGGCCACCAGCAGTGCGATGGCGATGTGCGGCCGGCATGTGCGAAATGCTCGACGTGGGCGAATCATGGCTTGGGCGCTTCCGGCTGCGTCTGGGCCTGCGTGGCGCCCTGCGTCTCGGGCACGTAGACCATCGATCCGTCCTTCATCCGGTACGCCACGCCGGCCTTGATGCCGTCGCCGCTGCCCACCTGGCCGCTGGCCTGGTAGCGCACGATCTTTTCTCCCTGCCGCGACACGATCTCCATGTTCGGCTTGCCCGGGTTGGTGATGATCGTCACGTCGTCATGCGTGAACGGATTCATCGGGTTCTGCGCGATGGCCACCAGCAGCGCCGCGATCACCACCAGGAAGACGTCGATCAGGTTGACGACCGACAGGATCGGGTCGTCGGCTTCGCTTTCCTCGAGGAACCTCATTCATCGGCCTCCCATTGCGGATGCGACTGTCCCAGCCAGACCAGTTCTTCCGCCAGCCAGCGGCGGCGCACGTTGACCACCCAGAAGGTAATGCTGGCCGCGATCAGCGCCAGGATCACCGCCGAAAACGCGATCGTGAGGTTCTCGCCCACGTTGGCCAGGTTGCCGCCAGACAGGCTCTTCAACGCCGGGCCCATCGGAATCATGGTGGCCACCAGCCCCAGCATCGGCGCCACGCGCGTGGCAATGCGCGGACGCTCCAGCAGGCGATGGGCGGTCACGTCCAGCGCGTCGGGGTGGCTGACCTTGTTGCGCCGGGCCCAGGCCACCAGCACGTACCCGCGGCCGGACTGGATCGGATGGCGCCGCCGCAGCCAGGCCTGCATGGCGAATTCGCCCAGCGCCCAGAACGCGTAAAGGAACAGCAGCCCGATCAGGGCCAGCGTCGGATACAGGAACAGCTGGCCGACGTCGTACATCAGGGTTTCAAGCAGGGTAGGCGTCATGGTGAATCGACAGAATCAAAATCGTTGCGATGGATGGCAATACTCGAATACGGGATGCGATCATTCGTGCCGCTAATCAGCCGCTCAGTCTTCGGCGCGCGCTGATGGCGCCGCCAATGACTGCCGCCGCCAACGCGATACCGCCAGCCAGCCACGATAGCACTGGCACGATGTCCGCCGCCGGCGCCTTGCGCGGCACCCCTTCCATGCCCTGGACGTCTGGTGGCGCATCGTTTCCACACTCCAGAGCGAGAACGCCAGCTTCTTCGGCCACTGGCCGAGCCGTAAAGACTTTGAAATGCGGAGCCGCCGCGACGTGTTGTTACAAAGAGACACACTCTCCGGGCAGCGCGAGTGGCTGCCGGGGCGCATGCAAGAAAAAGGGCGCCCGCAATGGGGCGCCCTTGGGCGGGTCGGCAGTGGGCCGCCGCGTACTCAGTGCTGCGTGACGGCTACCGGCTCAGGGTCCTGCAGCGGATTGCCTTCCGCGTCGATCTGCAGCGGGCCGGTGCCGGAGAAGCGATCCAGCGCCAGGTAGATGACCGGCGTGATGAACAGCGTGATGACCTGCGAGAACAGCAGGCCGCCCACCACGGCCAGGCCCAGCGGCTGGCGCAGCTCCGCGCCGGCGCCAAGGCCCAGCGCGAGGGGCAGGGCGCCCATCACGGCGGCGAACGTCGTCATCATGATCGGCCGGAACCGGAGCAGGCACGCCTGTCGGATTGCCTTGGCCGGCGCCATGCCTTGCTCGCGCTGCGCCGCCAGCGCGAAGTCGATCATCATGATCGCGTTCTTCTTGACGATGCCGATCAGCATCAGCACACCGATCGTCGCGATCAGCGACAACTCCACGTTGAATAGGAACAGCGTCAGCAACGCGCCGATGGCTGCCGACGGCAGGCCGGCCAGGATCGTCAGCGGGTGGATGTAGCTCTCGTAGAGCACGCCCAGCAAGGTGTAGATCACCGCGATGGCCGCCACCAGCAGCACAATCTGCGTGGATTGCGACGACTGGAACACGGCGGCATCCCCGCCCCAGCTCGTGAAGATCGCCGACGGCATCTCGATCTCCTGGCGGAACCGGTCGATCCTTGTCGACGCGTCACCGAGTGCCGCGCCCGGCGCCAGGTTGAACGACACCGTCACCGACGGCAGCTGGCCCTGGTGATTCACGGCGATCGGGCCCACCCGGCGCTCGGTCGTGGCGAATGCGGAAACCGGCACCATCTGGCCCGTTTTGCTGCGCACGTAGAGCTTGGAGAAGGCGGTCTCGTCCTCACGGTCTACATCGGCCGCGGTCAGGATCACGTAGTAATTGTCAATCGGCGTGTAGATGGTCGACACCTGCCGTTCGCCAAACGCCGTGTACAGCGCCGTACGCACGTCCTGCATCTGCACGCCGAGTGCATTGGCCTTGTCGCGGTCGATCGTCAGTTGCGCCTCAAGACCCGACTGCTGCGAATCGCTCGTGACATCGCGGAAGATCGGCTCGGCGCGCATCTTCGCCATCAGCTTGTCGCTGAACTCCTGCAACTGTCCCGCCTTCACGCTCTGCAGCGTGTACTGGTAGCGGCTCTTGCTCTGGCGGCCGCCCAGCCGCAGGTTCTGCACGGGCGAGAAATACACCGCCAGCCCCGGCACACCCGCGACATCCTTGCGCAGCGATTCCACCACCCGCGGCATCTTGGGGCGCTCGCCGAGCGGCTTCAGCTCCACGAACATCCGGCCCGTGTTGATGGCGGGCGAGGGGCCGCCACCGATCGACGCCACCACGCTTTTCACGGCCGGGTTCGCGCGGATGCGCTCGGCGGCGTCGCGCAGGCGGTCGGCCATCGCATCGAACGAAATGTCCTGCGGACCTTCGGCGTTGACCTGGATCTGGCCGATGTCTTCCTCGGGGAAGAAGCCCTTGGGAATCTTGGCGAACAGCACGGCGGTCAGCACGAACGTCAGGCCGGCGGCCGCCAACACCACGCGTCGATGCACGAGGCACCAGTCGAGCCCGCGCGCGTAGTTGTGCAGCGTCCATTCGAACAGGTCTTCGAACCACTGTGTGGAGCGCATGCCCAGCGTCTGCTTCTGCTGCACGCGATGCGCCGGCGCGCCGCCCGCATGCTCGCCATAAGCGTGCTGCGACTCGTCCACCGGCACGTTCTCGGCGGAGAGAAAGCGCGCGCACAGCATCGGGATCAGCGTCAGCGACACCAGCGCGGACACCAGGATCGATAGCGACACCACCGCCGCGAACTCGTGGAACAGCAGACCGATCACCCCCGGCATGAAGAAGATGGGAATGAACACCGCCACCAGCGAGATCGAGATCGACAGGATGGTGAAGCCCATCTCGCGCGATCCGACCAGCGCGGCCTTGAGCGGCGGCACGCCTTCCTCGATGTGGCGGACGATGTTTTCCAGCATCACGATGGCGTCGTCCACCACCAGGCCCACGGCCAGCGTGATGGCCAGCAGCGACACGTTGTCAAGGCTGTAGCCGAAGGCCTTCATCAGCGCCACGGTGCCGATCAGCGAGATCGGCAGCGACACGGTGGGGATCAGCGTGGCGGCCGCGCGGCGCAGGAACAGGAAGATCACCATCACCACCAGCGCCACGGTCAGCGCCAGCGTGAACTGCACGTCGTGGATCGACTCGCGGATCGACATCGAGCGGTCGTTGACCACGCTCACGTTGACCGAGCCCGGCATCTGCTGGATCAGGCGCGGCAGGGCGCCCTTGATCGAGTCGACCACGGCCACCGTGTTGGCGTCCGGCTGGCGCAGCACGGCCAGCACAATGGAGCGTTCGTTATTGAGCCAGCTCCCGGTCTTGATCGTCTCGACGCTGTCTTCCACGTCGGCCACGTCGGACAGGCGCGCGATGGCGCCGCTGGGCTGGCTGGCCACGATGATGTTGCGGAACGCGTCGGCGCTGGTCATCTGCCGGTTGGCCTGGATGGTCAGCGTCTGCCGGGCGCCGTCGAGCGTGCCGACCGGCGTATTGGCGTTGGCGCGATTCAGCGCGGTGGCCAGTTCATCGAGCGTCAGGCCACGTGCGGCCAGCGCGTCCGGGTGGGCGCGTACGCGTACCGAAAAGCGCTTCTGGCCGAAGATCTGCACCTGCGCCACGCCCGGCAGCGTGGCCAGCGTGGGCGAGATCAGGTTGTCGCCAAAGGCATTCAGCTCCGCCAGGCTCATGGCCGGCGAGTTGATGGCCAGCAGCAGCACCGGCGCATCGGCCGGGTTCACCTTGCGGTACGACGGCGGCACCGTCATCTCGATCGGCAGCGAACGCTGGGCGCGGAACAGCGCGGCCTGCACGTCCACGGCGGCGGCGTCGATGTCGCGGTCGCTGTTGAATTCGATCGTGATGCTGGAATTGCCAAGCGTGTTGGACGAACTGATGACCGTCACGCCCGGAATCGTGGCGAACTGCTTTTCCAGCTGGGTCGCCACGGATGCCGCCATGGTCTCGGGGCTGGCCCCGGGCAGCGTGGCGGTGACCTGGATCACCGGCGAGTTGAAGCTGGGCAGCGCCGCGATGGGGATCGTCGGATACAGCACGATGCCCGTCACGATGACGGCCAGGCACAGCAGCACCGTCATGACGGGCCGGCGGATACAGAGCTCGGACAGCGTCATGGTCTTAGTGCTTGTCGGCGGTGGTCGGGGCGGCCGGCGCCGAGGCACCGCGCGCGCGGGCCTCGCGCACCTGGCTGCCCGGGCGCAGGTTCTGCGCGCCCTCGGTCACCACGCGGGTGCCGGGCTGCACGCCTTCGATGATCGCGGCGGCGGCGGTGGTTGCCACCACCTGCACCGGCACGCGCGCCACCTTGTTGTCCGATTGCACGGTGTAGACGAAGCGCCCTTCGGGGCCCGTCACCACGGCCTGCGGCGGCACGGACAGCGCGCCCTTGAGCACCTGCACCGTGGCGTTCACGTTGGCATAGGTGCCGGGCCAGAGGCGATGCTCGGCGTTGTCGAACGTCGCCTTGATGCGGATGCTGCCGTATTGCGGATCGACAGTGTTATCCACAAACGTGATCTTGCCGGTGACCGGCGCCTTGCTGCCATCGTTGGGCAGCGCGGTCACCTGGACCGGACCCACGCGCAACGCTTCGCGCAGCGCGGCCAGCTGGCGCTCCGGCAGCGTGAATGTCACGGTGATCGGCGCGATCTGGGCCACGATCACCATCGGCACGGCGCTGGTCGGCGTGACCAGCGAACCCGGGAAGACGTTGATGACGCCGGTACGGCCGCCGATCGTGGCGCGGATGGCGCCGTAGCTGGTGGCCACGCGGCTGGCCTCGATGGCGGCCTGGTCGGCACGGATGGTGGCCTCGAAGCCATCCACCTTGGCCTGGGCCGTATCCACGGCGCTCTTGGAGATGAAATTCCGCTGCAGCAGTTCCTGGCTCCGTACCAGCGTGCGGCGAGCGTCGGCCAGGTCCGCCTGGTCGCGCATCAGCTGCGCGCGTGCCTTGGCGAGGTTGGCCTCGTCCATGCGGGTATCGAGCGAGAACAGCAGGTCACCCGGCTTGACCGTCTGGCCTTCCTTGATATGCACGGTCTGGACTGTGCTGGACACCTGCGGGCGCACCTCCACGGTCTGCATCGCCGTGACAGTGCCGTTGGCGGTCACTTCCAGCGGCACGTCACCCTGCTGCACGATGGCCGTCGCCACTGCGGTGGCGTCCGGCACCTTGGCCACCGGCTTTGGCGCGAACCAGGTCTTCCAGCCGTACCAGCCGGCACCGCCGACCACCAATACCACCAGGATTGCCACCCAGGGCGAAGTCCGGCCACGGCCCGTGCTGGCGGCCGCGCTCCAGTTGCCATCGACGAAGCCCTTCGGCTGGTCGATCCCGTCTGTTTTCATGTGAGGACCCTCAAACACTGCATGGCGCGCTGCTCCCTGGCGCCGGCTTCTTGGAGCCGGTTGGCCCGCGCAAACCGCTACTAGTACCGCGCCTTGGCCGCTCCGGCTAGCGCGTTGTATTACGAACCGTTACAGCGACCGTGGGGATGGATGTCCTGCCCGCGTGGGAGGAGGCGGCCGGATCGCTTGTATCAGAATTAAAACATTAGCAGAAAACCCGGCGCGGGCCACTCGGGACTAACGATGGCCGTGGCGGCTGATGCTTTCCACCGACACTTCGCGCGGGCCGGGGATCACCGTGGCGGTGTCGCCGGCGCGGATCACGCCGGGCATCGCCACGCTCAGGTACATGCCCGAAAAGCCGCTTTGCAGCATGTCCCGCACGGCATGGGCATAACCCATCACGGCGTTGAGCTTGTAGCAGGGCTGGCGGGGCGCCTCCACGATGAGCTCGACCTCGCCGATATGGATCCGATCCCGGATCCACAGCGCGGACTCCAGCAATCCCTGCGTGGTCAGGTTTTCACCCATGGCGCCGAAGGCGAGCGGGCGCTCGGCTTCCTCCACGCCGGCCTCGCGCCGGCGCGTGTTCCACCAGGTGTAATGCTCGATGGGATACGCGTAGACCGCCTTGTCCAGCCCGCCATGGATCGTCAGGTCAGCCTGTTCGTCGCCGGCCAGCCCGAGCCGATGGACGCCGACGGCGATGGGATGGTGCAGGGTGCTCAGCGGGTGCTTGCGGATGGCGGACAGCACCACGGCTTCGGTGCCGGCGCCGGCCACGACCAGCGGCAGCGCCGTGCCGACGTTCACGGCCAGCACGCGCCCGGTCGCGGCGCCACCTGCGCCGGCGGGGTTGGGACGGGGATCGTATTCGGCCACGGTACGCCCTCCTTGCGTTGGCGGGGCCCGCGCGGGATACCTGTCCCGCGCTGACTGTCTACGGGGATGTCTGCTGCGTCCTTCCTGGTGGTGTCCAGTGGCAGCCGAGCGCCCGCGCCCGCTGCGAAATCGCGAGTCCCAGTCCGATCAGCGCCGCCGCACCCCAGTGCAGCGCATCGGGACCGGCCATGGTGTAGATGGCCGCGCCAACCATGGCGCCCAGCGCCTGGCCAAGGTAGATCGAAGAGGAATTCAGGGAAATCGACGCGGCGGCCTTGTCGGGCCCCAGGGCCACCAGCCGCGCCTGCTGCGCGCTGTTGGTGGCAAACCCGCCCACGCCCCACAGCATGAACAGCGCCACCAGCAGGACCGTGTGCAGCCCGGCCAGCGGCCACAGCAGCATCGCCGCCAGCGACGTCAGCAGCGCCACCTGGACGATCCGGCTGGGCGTGACACGATCCATGCGCGATGCCGCCAGCACGTTGCCGGCCACGCCGCAGGCGCCGTAGGCCAGGAACATCAGGCTCAGCGCACCGCCGCCGATGCCATGCACGTCCCGCATCAGCGGGGCGATATACGTGAACATGGTGAACATGCCGGCGGACTGGATCATCGTGGTCATGACCACCAGCATGATCGGCTTGTGGCGCAGCACCGCGGCCCACGCCGTGCGGCCGACCGGTGCCACCTGCAGTCCTCCCGGCATGGCCCGCCATACCGCCACGGCGACGGCCAGCGCCAGCACGCCCACGATGCCCATGCTGAAGCGCCAGCCCAGCGTGCTGGCGATCAGGGTGCCCATCGGCATGCCGACCACGCTGGCCACGCTCCACCCCAGGAAGACGAAGCTGATGGCCCGCCCGCGCGTGCGGGCATCGACTAGCAGCGGCAGCGTGGCGGCGGCCTGCGGCGTGTAGATGGCGGCGCCGATGGCCGTCATGAAGCGGATCGCCATCAGGGCGGCAAAGCTCGGGGCCAACGCCGCGGCCAGGTGCATGGCGCCATAGATCAGCAGCGCCGCGCACAGCAGCAACCGCCGGTCGATCCGCGAGCCCAGCGTGGCAAACAGCGGCGCCCCGACGCACGTCGCCACGGCAAATACGGAGATCAGCTGCCCCGCGCTGGCAACGCCCAGGCCGAAGTCGGCGGCAATATCGTTCAGCATGCCGGTGACGATCATCGCGCCGGTGCCGATGACGAAATTGCCGACGCAGAGCGTCAGTAGCCTGGGGTCCATGAGGGCCGAAACCGAAGGAAAAAGGAGATTGGGGCGGAAAGATTGCCCCGAGTGTAGCGGTTTTGCCGCCCGTCAGACCTGCGGCAATGTGGGGAAGGAGACGCTCGATGAGACTCGGCGTCTCCTGGATGAATCAGCGCGACAGCGCAGGCGTGAGCGCCTTGGGATTGACGATGCTGTCGTGCTTGCCGGCCAGCACGTCCAGGATGTTCTGGAACGCGGTGCGGAAGTAGAGCTCGTAGCTGTCGCGCTCCACGTAGCCGAGGTGCGGGGTGCAGATGCAGTTTTCCATGCGCAGCAGCGCGTGGCCCTGCAGGATCGGCTCGGATTCGAACACATCCACCGCCGCCATGCCCGGCCGGCCGCGGTTGAGCGCGGCCACCAGCGCGTTTTCCTCGATCAGTTCCGCGCGGCTGGTATTGACGAAGAGGGCCGTCGGCTTCATGCGCTGCAGGTCGGCCAGCTTGACGATGCCACGGGTCTCGTCGGCCAGCCGCAGATGCAGGGACAGCACGTCGCTCTCGGCAAACAACTGCTCGGCGGACGCGGCCACGTTCAGGCCGTCCTCGCGCGCCCCCTGCTGGGAGGCCTCGCGGCCCCAGACCAGCACATTCATGCCGAAGGCCCGGCCGTAGCCAGCCAGCAGGCGCCCGATCTTGCCGTAGCCCCAGATGCCCAGCGTCTGGCCGCGCAGCACCTGGCCCAGGCCGAAGTTCGGCGGCATCGTGGTCGATTTCAGGCCGGACTGCTGCCAGGCGCCGTGCTTGAGGCTGGCCACGTACTGCGGAATGCGACGCTGGGCCGCCATGATCAGCGCCCAGGTCAGTTCGGCGGGCGCCACGGGCGATCCCACGCCCTGCAGCACGGCCACGCCGCGATCGGTGCAGGCTTCCAGGTCGATGTGGCTGCCCACGCGGCCGGTCTGGCTGATGATCTTGAGCTTGGGCAGTTTTTCCAGCAGCTGGCGCGTCACGCGCGTGCGCTCGCGGATCAGGACCAGCGCTTCCACGTCCGACAGGCGGGCGGCCAGCTGGCCCACGCCCTTGACGGTGTTGTTGAAGACCTTGATGTCATGGCCTTCGAGCAGTGCAAAGCACGGCAGCTTGCGTACGGCGTCCTGGTAATCGTCGAGAACGGCAATCTTCATGTGTGACTCGGTGACTCTTATGACTGGTGGCGGCTTGGTGCGCGCGGCAACAGAATCGGCGCGCGCCCGACAGTATTGTTGGCTTCCCTGACACAACATTGACAGCAGACATGGGCCAGTCCGACTTGCGGCACGACGATCGACCCCGGCGCACAGGCGTTCTGGCAGGCGGAACAATGCTGCGCAGCAAAAAACAGGGGATTGCCGCGGTGGTATCCTTGCCCGCTCCTGCGACGCGACAGGCTGGTCGAGCCACGCTCCCGTCACCTGTTTGTCGCCGGACAAGGCCCGACCGGCCCCTGCCGCCCGCCATGCGCGGGCGAAGCGCAACTGTATCGCAGCCGCAGGGACCTCCGTGACAATTTGCGCGGATTTGGTTGTCCCCGAGTTGTAACGGGATGTGACGGTCACATGGCGGGGTGCATCTTGCCGAACATCGATGAAGATCGAACCTGTGCGGCACTGCCTCCACCGACCGACTTTCCCCGCAGCAACCGCCCGGACGCCGTCGGCCGGACTTCGCCAGGTTTTCTTTTTCGCTTTGGAGTTGCTGTATGAACCATCCCACAATGCAAGGCACTCCGGCACTGAACGTGCCGGCCTGGGTCAAGAACCAGAAACTGGTCGCCTGGGTTGCCGACATCGCCGCGCTGACCAAACCGGACCGCATCTATTGGTGCGATGGCTCGCAGGAGGAATATGACCGCCTGTGCGAACAGATGGTCGCCGCCGGCACCCTGCGCCGCCTGAATCCGGCCAAACGCAAGAACTCCTTCCTGGCCCTGTCCGACCCGTCCGACGTGGCGCGCGTGGAAGACCGCACCTTCATCTGCTCCGACAAGAAGGAAGACGCCGGCCCCACCAACAACTGGACCGCCCCGGCCGACATGCGCCAGACGCTCTCCGGCCTGTTCGACGGCTGCATGCGCGGCCGCACGCTGTACGTGGTGCCGTTCTCGATGGGCCCGCTCGGTTCGCCGATCGCCCATATCGGCGTGGAGCTGTCGGATTCCCCGTACGTGGCCGTCAACATGCGCATCATGACCCGCATGGGTCGCGCCGTGTTCGACGTGCTGGGCGCGGATGGCGAGTTCGTACCGTGCGTCCACACCGTGGGCAAGCCGCTGGCCGCCGGCGAGAAAGACGTGCCGTGGCCGTGCAACCCGACCAAGTACATCGTGCACTTCCCCGAGACGCGCGAGATCTGGTCGTTCGGCTCCGGCTACGGCGGCAACGCGCTGCTGGGCAAGAAGTGCTTCGCGCTGCGGATCGCCTCGACGATGGGCCGCGACGAAGGCTGGCTGGCCGAGCACATGCTGATCCTCGGCGTGACCTCGCCCGAGGGCAAGAAGTACCACGTGGCCGCGGCATTCCCGTCGGCCTGCGGCAAGACCAACTTCGCCATGCTGATCCCGCCCAAGGGCTTCGAGGGCTGGAAGGTCACGACCATCGGCGACGACATCGCTTGGATCAAGCCGGGCCAGGATGGCCGCCTGTACGCGATCAACCCGGAAGCCGGCTACTTCGGCGTGGCCCCGGGCACGAGCGAGAAGACCAACTACAACGCGATGGCGACGCTCAAGGAAAACGTCATCTTCACCAACGTGGCGCTGACCGATGACGGCGACGTGTGGTGGGAAGGCATGACCAAGGAAGCGCCGGCCCATCTGGTCGACTGGCAAGGCAAGGACTGGACGCCCGAGATCGCCAAGGCGACCGGCGCCAAGGCCGCGCACCCGAACGCCCGCTTCACGGCCCCGGCGTCGCAGTGCCCGTCGATCGACGACAACTGGGACAACCCGGCTGGCGTGGCCATCGACGCGTTCATCTTCGGCGGCCGCCGCAGCACCACCGTGCCGCTGGTCACGGAAGCACGCAACTGGACCGAAGGCGTCTACATGGCCGCCACGATGGGTTCCGAAACCACCGCCGCGGCCGCTGGCCAGCAAGGCGTGGTGCGCCGCGACCCGTTCGCCATGCTGCCGTTCTGCGGCTACAACATGAGCGACTACTTCGGCCACTGGCTGGCGCTGGGCAAGAAGCTGGAAGCCACCGGCGCCAAGCTGCCGAAGTTCTACTGCGTGAACTGGTTCCGCAAGGACGCCGAAGGCAACTTCGTGTGGCCGGGCTTCGGCGAGAACATGCGCGTGCTGTCGTGGATGATCGATCGCGTGGAAGGCAAGGGTCAGGGTGCGGAGCACGTGTTCGGCACGTCGCCGCGCTATGCCGACCTGAACTGGAACGGCGTGTCGTTCACCGCCGAGCAGTTCAACCTGGTCACGTCGATCGACCATGACGCGTGGAAGCAGGAACTGGCGCTGCATGACGAGCTGTTCGCGCAGCTCAAGCACCACCTGCCGCAAGCCCTCGTGGAAACGAAGGACGCGCTGGCCAAGCGCCTGGCGGCCTAAGCCGCGCGCGTTGCCGCAAGAATGGAAGGGCGCCCGCGTGGCGCCCTTTTTTCAAGTCCGGCCCGTTGTCGGCTAGCTAGCCCATTGGTGCCGGCCATTCTGTTGCCTTCTCTTTGCCCGCCTAGTTGCCTTCCGCGTCCGTGCCAAGTTGCTGCACCGCGTACTTGACCAGTCCGGCGCGACCGTCGATGGCGAGCTTGCGCTTGAGATTGAGCCGGTGGGTTTCGACCGTGCGCACCGACACGCCAAGCTGCGCGGCAATTTCCTTGTTGGCGAGTCCGCGACCGATGGCGTTGAGGATCTCGCGCTCGCGCGGCGTCAGCGCATCGAGCGGCCCGACGGTCTGCGCGGCCATGCCGCGCGCAATGCGCGCACTGTAGAAAACGCGGCCCGCCAGCACGGCCTGGATGGCCGCCAGGAGTTCGTCAGCCGGAGCGTCCTTCAGGACGTAGCCGCGCGCGCCGGCCCGCACGGCCTGGCGCACGTACTCCAGGTTGTCGTGCATCGAGACGATCAGCACGGCCAGCTCCGGGTAGTGCTCGTGCAGCGCGCCCGCCAGCGTGATGCCGCCCATGCCACGCATGCCGATATCGGTTATCACCAGTTCCGGGCGCCGGGATTCGTCGAGGTTGGCCAGCCACGCCAGCGCGGCCTCGCCATCGTCGGCTTCACCGACCACTTCCAGCCCCGGCTGCTGCGACAGGTGCATACGCATGCCGTCGCGCACCAGCGCATGGTCGTCGATCAACAATACGCGGGCCGGCGCGCTCCGGGCGGGCGCGGTGAGCGCGGGGGCCTCATCGTGCGGGTAGGTCATGACTGCGGAAAATCGGAAGTCGAAGTAGGGGCTGCGGTGTGCGCTGCCGTCGGGGACCGGTCGTCGGCCGGGGATGTCGGGGGTTTCGGCGGCGCCGGCGGCAACGCCGCGACGATCTGCGTGCCGCCCGGGTCCGAGACGATATCGAACTGCCCACCCAGCGCGGCCATGCGCTCGCGCAGATTGCGCAGGCCGATGCCACGGCGCGGATCGACCTGCATGCGGGCCACGTCGAAGCCGGTGCCGTTGTCACGCACGGTCAGCCGCGTGGCCGTCTCGGCAAACTCGAGCGCCACATCAACGCGGCTGGCGTGCGCGTGACGCTCCACATTGGTCAGCGCCTCCTGCGCGATGCGGAACAGCGCCGTGGCCTGGTCGTCGGACAGTTCGCGCGGTTGCCCGGTCTGCGTCACCTTGACCCCGAGCGAGCTACCCGCCTGCATCTCCCGCGCCAGGTGCTGCAACGCGGCGAATAGCCCGAGGTCGTCGAGCAGGGCGGGGCGCAGGTTGCGCGCCACGCGTCGCACTTCGTTGAAGACGGAATCGAGCCGGGCGAGCGCCATGCCCAGCACGGGCGCCACGGACGCGCCTTCGGTCGGCGCCAGCCGGATGCGGTTGGTGGCGGCTTCCAGCACCAGCTTGACCGACACCAGCAACTGGCTGATGCCGTCGTGCAGTTCGCGCGACAGCCGCGCGCGCTCTTCTTCCTGCGACTGCACCACGCGCTGCGCCAGCTGGCGCAGCTTGGCGTCGGCTTCGCGGTGTTCGCTCACGTTGAGGGCCAGCCCGCTGGCCGCCACCAGCAGGATGCTGATGCCCGCGATCACGCCGATCCACGCCATGGTTTCGCGGATATCGGTCTCGGCGCGCGCGTCCAGCTGACGCAGCGTCTGCTCCACATCGTCAAGGTAGATGCCGGTGCCGAGCATCCAGCCCCACTCGGGCACCGCCACCACGTAGCCGAGCTTGGGCGCCAGTTGCTGCGAGGAGGGCTTTCGCCACTGGTATCGCACCGAACCGCCGCCAGCCTTGGCCGCGGCAATCAGTTGCTGGATCGTCAGTGCCCCCTGCGGGTCACGCATCAGCCACAAATCCTGCCCCACCAGCTCGGGCTGGCGTGGGTGCATCAGGTTGCGGCCCTGAAGGTCGTAGAGGAAGAAGTAGCCGTCGGGGCCATAGTCGAGCCGGGCCAGCGCTTCCATGGCGGCCTGGCGCGTGGCCACATCGTTGCGGCCCGAGCGCACCATCGGCGCGATGGTGCTCTGCGCCAGCTCCACGTAGTGGCGTAGCTCCATTTCCTTGCTCTGGAGGTAGGCGGCCTCCACCAGCGCACGCTCGTGCCGCGCCAGCGCGGTGGCCTGGTAGCGTACGGCCAGCGCGATGCCGAACATGGCCACGGCAAGCGGCGCGACGGCGAGCAAGAGTATCTTTTGGCGGAGTTTCATCTGACCCGGGGGTAAACACCGATGCCGGCAAGGCCGCTATACATCGTCGGCCTGCGTACTACTACGCAGCGATGTTGCGTAGTTACGCGCTTGTGCCGACATGGGCGGGTGTCAATACTACACGCCGGAATGCGCCGGGGTCTTTCGCCGGATGCAATCTGACGCAGTAGGTGCATCCCGAAGCCAATGTCGGTCTGCACTGCCTGCCTGCACGACAAGATCCGGATCAGACGAGAACAGACCGGGCGCGCCGCAGACATCCAGGAGACCCCCCTCACCGCAGGATCGTCCACGGCCGCCATTCCCGGCACCACCCCGCTGCCCGCCTCCCGTCGCCGCAGGCCTTTCAATCCGGTCTGAGGAGACCCTTCATCATGAATCGCATCGGACAACACCTGTTGTGGCTGGCCGTCGCCGTCCTCGGCGCGTTTGCCTTCGCCACCGTCGCGCTGTCGCGCGGGGAAGCCGTCAGCGCACTGTGGATCGTGGTTGCCGCGCTCTGCATCTACCTGATCGCCTACCGCTACTACAGCCGCTTCATTGCCGACAAGGTGATGCAGCTGGACCCCAAACGCATGACGCCCGCCTGGCGCCATAACGACGGCCTGGACTATGTGCCGACCAACAAGGCGGTGCTGTTTGGCCACCACTTTGCCGCGATCGCCGGTGCCGGACCGCTGGTCGGCCCCGTGCTGGCCGCGCAGATGGGCTACATGCCCGGCATGCTGTGGATCCTGGCCGGCGTGGTGTTCGCGGGTGCGGTGCAGGACTTCATGATCCTGTTCATCTCCACGCGCCGCGACGGCCGCAGCCTGGGCGACCTAGTGAAGTCCGAGATGGGCACCGTGCCCGGCATGATCGCGCTGTTCGGCTGCTTCATGATCATGATCATCATCCTGGCGGTGCTGGCGCTGATCGTGGTGAAGGCGCTGGCGGGCTCGCCCTGGGGCACATTCACCGTGGCGGTGACGATCCCCATCGCGCTCTTCATGGGGATCTATACGCGCTACATCCGCCCGGGCCGCATCGGCGAGGTGTCGGTGATCGGCTTCGTGCTGCTGATGCTGGCCATCATCGGCGGCCAGTACGTGCATGAGAGCGCCACGCTGGCACCGCTGTTCACGTACGACGGCAAGGCGCTGACCTGGATGCTGATCATCTACGGCTTCATCGCGGCCGTGCTGCCGGTGTGGCTGCTGCTGGCACCGCGCGACTATCTGTCGACGTTCCTGAAGATCGGCACGATCATCGCGCTGGCCATCGGCATCCTGATCGTGGCGCCGGAGCTGAAGATGCCGGCCTTCACGCAGTTTGCCCAAGGCGGTGGCCCGGTGTGGTCGGGCAACCTGTTCCCGTTCCTCTTCATCACCATCGCCTGCGGCGCGGTGTCGGGCTTCCACGCGCTGATCTCGTCGGGCACCACGCCCAAGCTGCTGGAGAACGAGTCGCACGCACGCTTCATCGGCTATGGCGCCATGCTGGCCGAGTCGTTCGTCGCCATCATGGCCCTGGTGGCCGCGTCGGTGATCGAACCCGGTGTGTACTTCGCCATGAACAGCCCGGCCGCCGTGATCGGCACCACGCCGGATGCCGTGGCGCAGGTCGTGTCGACGTGGGGCTTTGTCATCACGCCCGACGTACTGATCCAGACCGCCAAGGACGTGGGCGAAAACACCATCATCTCGCGCGCCGGCGGCGCACCGACGCTGGCCGTGGGCATCGCCCATATCCTGCACCAGGTGGTCGGCGGGCAGGCCATGATGGCCTTCTGGTACCACTTCGCCATCCTGTTCGAAGCGCTGTTCATCTTGACCGCCGTCGACGCGGGCACCCGCGCCGGCCGGTTCATGCTGCAAGACCTGCTGGGCAGCTTCGTGCCGTCGATGCGCCGCACGGATTCGCTGCCGGCCAACCTGATCGCCACGGCGCTGACCGTGGCTGCCTGGGGCTACTTCCTCTACCAGGGCGTGGTGGATCCGCTCGGCGGCATCAACACGCTGTGGCCGCTGTTCGGCATCTCCAACCAGATGCTGGCCGCCGTGGCACTGGTGCTGGGCACGTGCGTGCTGGTCAAGATGAAGCGCGGCCAGTACGCCTGGGTAACGCTGGTGCCTACCGTGTGGCTGCTGATCTGCACGCTGACCGCCGGCTGGCAGAAGCTGTTCGACGCCGATCCGAAGGTCAGCTTCCTGACCCACGCGGCAAAGTTCAGCGATGCCATCGCCCAGGGCAAGGTGCTGGCGCCGGCCAAGTCGATGGAGCAGATGCACCGCATCGTCTTCAACGACTACCTGGATGCCGGCCTGTGCGCGCTGTTCATGTTCGTGGTGCTGTCGATCGTGTTCTACGGGTTCAGGACGGCGATGCAGGCCCGCAACCAGTCGCGCCGGACCGACAGCGAAACGCCGTTCGAGCCGATGCCTGGCGCGGCTTCGGCACAATCCTGATCGCGGAGGGCCGCCATGCTGGAACAAATCGGCACCATGGGCCGCTATCTGGGCCAATCGCTGCGACTGATGGTCGGGCTCCCCGACTACCAGACCTATGTGGCCCACATGGAAAGCACGCACCCCGACCGCGCGCCCATGACGTACGAGGAGTTTTTCCGCGAACGCCAGGAGGCCCGCTACGGCGGCGGCCAGGGCAAGTGCTGCTAGACTGCGCGGCGCGGCGGGCGGGCTGATCGTCATCGGCCAGCCCGCATGCCTTGCAGATCACAAGGGCGGTCCCGCGGGGCCGCCCTGTTGCGTTTACGCTGCGGCTTTGCGCCGTTAGATACCGTTTCTGGAGTGGGTTACAGGGCCTCACAACTCGTTACAGCAACGGCAGGGCTCCTTCTCTACACTCCGCTTCCAGATGCACGACTCAACCAAGGAAAAAATGATGTCTCGCCATCCTGTTCGCAACCTGACCCTGGCCCTTGCCCTTTCGGCAGCAGCACTGCCGGCGTTTGCAGGGGGTGACCTCAACAATGCACTCGGCGGCGGCCTGGGTGGCGTGGCGGGTGCCGCCGTGGGCGGCGCGCTCGGCGGCAGCACCGGCGCCGTGATCGGCGGCGCGGTAGGCGGCGGCGCCGGTGGCGCAGTCACCTCCAACCGTCGCGAGCGCACCGGCGCCATCATCGGCGGTGCCCTGGGTGGCGGCGCCGGTACGGCGGCCGGCAACGCCATGGGCGGCCGCACCGGTGGCCTGGTAGGCGCCGGCCTGGGTGGCGCCGCGGGCGCGGCGCTGGGCGGCAATGTGTCGCGCAGCAACTCCTACGACGACGACCGCAGCTACTACAAGCGCAGCAAGCATCGCCGTCATCACCACGACGACTAATCATCGCAGCAATGAGAAACGGGCCATCGCGGCCCGTTTTTTTATCCCGAGTTTTTGTCCCGGGTCCGCGCTGCAGCGCACAAACAAAAAGCCCGTACCGGGAAGGTACGGGCTTTTTGTCGAATGCCGAGGTGCGAATCAGATGGCGGCGCCGTCGGTGTAGACGTCGAACTTGCCGGCCCTGGCACCGTCGGTGAAAGTGTCGAACTTGCCACCGGAGCGAGCGCCATCGGTGAAGGAGTCAAACTTGCCGGCCTTCGCGCCATCCGTGAAGGTATCGAACTTTCCGGCCTTGGCGCCGTCGGTGAAGGTGTCGAACTTGCCAGCCTTGGCGAAGGCGGGGGCGGCCGACAGGGCCAGGGTCAGGGCAGCGATCAGGGCAAATTGGCGCTTCATGGCGAATCCTTTTTGTTTGGAAGATGCCAGCCTCGACGTATGTTTGCTGCGATGCGGCACCAGATGCTGCGATATTAGGCATTTCCCTGATATGAATAAATATTGCGCTCCACAATGATTGATTGTGGTTTCAACAATAAATCGCCCGGATCGTGTAAAGGTTCACGGGGTAATCGGGAGACTATGTCATGGATCGGCTTCAATCGATGCGCGTCTTCGCCAAAGTGGTCGAGCTTGGCAGCTTTGCCCGTGCGGCGCAGCAATTGGAGATGTCCAACGCCGTCGTGACGCGCTATGTGGCGGACCTGGAGAGCCATCTCGGCACCCGCTTGCTCAACCGCACGACGCGCAGCCTGTCCCTGACGGATGCCGGCGAAACCTATCTGCAGCGCTGTTCCCAGATCCTGGAAGACGTGGAAGAGGCGGAGTCCGTCGTCACCGCGCGGAGCCAGTCGCTATCGGGCACGCTGCGGCTGGTCACCCCGGTCATGTTCGGCCTGCACCTGCTGCCGCAGACGTTGGAACGCTTCCAGCGGCTCTATCCGGATGTGGTCTTCGACGTCCAGTTGTCCGACCGGATTGTCGACATCGTGGAAGAGGGCCGGGACGTCGGCGTGATGCTGTCAGATCTGGGGCTCGGCTCGCACTTGGTGGCGCGGCCGCTGATTTCCGCGGAGATCATTCTCTGCGCATCCCCAGGCTACCTGCGCGAGCATCCCCCGCTGCGCAACGCCCACGACCTGACCAACCACCGCTGCATCGCCATGCGGCTGCCCAATGCCGAGCACGAGTGGACGCTGTCCGGCCCCGAGGGCGAACTGACCGTGCCAATCCGCCCGGGCCTGCTGTGCAGCAATGCCGCGCTGGCGCACCAGGCGGCACTGGCCAATATGGGTATCGCGATGTTGTCGTCCTACCTGGCGCGGCCCAACATCGAAGCCGGCCGGCTGACGCACATCCTGCAGCAGTACCAGTTGCCGCGTCGCGACGTGAGCGTGGTCTACCCCAGCCGGAAGTTCCTGCCGACCAAGGTACGGGCGTTTATCGATTTCCTGCTTGAGGAAGGGAACAAGCGCGTCGTCGAGGCATCCCCGACGGTGGCGCACACGCACAAGTAAGCGCAGGGAAGAAACGCAGGGGGACGAGCAGGGGGACGAGCAGGGGAGGCGCGGAGGGAAGACAGCGGCGGGGCGGATGCCCCAGCCGCTGGTGAGCGATTACTCTTCGGCGTCAGCCGTTGCCTTGGCAGCGACGCGGGCCTTCTTGGCAGCAGGGGTCTTGGTTGCCGCGGTTTTCGTGGCAGCCGTCTTGGTTGCAGCCGTCTTGGCCGGTGCCTTGGCCGCGGCCTTCTTCGCCGGCGCCTTCTTAGCAGCCACCTTCTTGGCGGCGACCTTCACCGGCGCTACCTCGGCCTCGGCCGTCTTGGCGGCACCCTTCGCGGCACCCTTGGCAGCGGTCTTGGCCGCCGCGCCCTTGGCCCCGGCCTTGGGTTCGCGCACTTCGAACTCGAAGCCGATCTTGCCGTCCGGCTGCTTGGCCAGAAAGGCCTTGAAGTTGCGTCCCGTACGCGACGACTTGAAACCGGTCAGCAAATCCGTCTTGCCGTCGGTCAGCAGCTTGCCGATCTGCTCACGCGAGATTTCCTGCTGCAGGATGATCTTGCCGGTCGTGAAATCGCACGACTTGGGCGCGCCGACGGCGTTTTCGCACACGTACTTCATGCCGTGCTCGTAGACCGAGCCGCCGCACTTCGGACAATTGCCCACTGGCGTCTGCTCGCTGAAGTCCACCGGCTCGCCATCGCCTTCGTCATCGTTCTGACCGAAGTCGAACTCCATCTTCCAGTGGTCTTCGTCATCCTTGGCCAGCTTGAGGATGGCGGCAAACGGGCGGCCCATCTTGCTGCGGAAGCCCTGCAGCGGACCGATTTCCTTCTTGAGCAGCAGTTCCTCGACCTCTTCGATCTCGAACTGGCGGCCGCCGGGGATCTTGCTGATCGAGAACTCGCACGCGGTGCAGGCAAAGCGGCGGTAGTTCTCCTTGACCTGGCCACCGCACTGCGGGCACGGCGTGTCCAGCGTGGCGTAGTCGCCGGGGATCGTGTCGCTGTCGTATTCCTTGGCACGCTTGACGATCTGCTGCGTCATCTGCGCGATCTCGCGCATGAATTCGTCGCGCTTCAGGCGGCCGCGCTCGATCTGCGAGAGCTTGTGCTCCCACTCGCCGGTCAGTTCCGCCTGCGTCAGTTCTTCCACGCCCAGGCCGCGCAGCAGCGTCATCAGCTGGAACGCCTTGGCTGTGGGAATCAGTTCGCGGCCTTCGCGAACCAGATATTTCTCAGTCAGCAGACCTTCGATGATGGCCGCGCGCGTCGCCGGCGTGCCCAGGCCCTTGCCGGCCATGGCTTCGCGCAGGGCGTCGTCGTCCACCAGCTTGCCGGCACCTTCCATGGCGGACAGCAGCGTTGCTTCGTTGTAGCGCGCGGGCGGCTTGGTCGTCAGGCCGACGCTCTCGACCTTGTCGGTCTTGACCTTCTCGCCCTTGGCCACCGGCACCAGGTTGGCAGCATCCTTGTCGCCCTGAGCCTCGCGGCCGTAGATCACCAGCCAGCCCGGGTTGACCAGCACCTTGCCTTCGGTCTTGAAGTGATGGCCGGCCACCTCCGTGATGCGGGTCGTGACCTGGAACTCGGCCGCCGGGAAAAACACGGCCAAGAAGCGGCGCACGACCAGGTCGTACAGCTTCTGCTCGGGTTCCGACAGGTTCTTGGGCGCCTGCAGCGTCGGGATGATAGCGAAGTGGTCGCTGATCTTGCTGTTGTCGAAGATCCGTTTGTTCGGCTTGACCCAGCCGCTGGAAAGAATCTTCTTTGCGTGCGGCAGGTAGTTCGGCGAGCTGTCGGCCAGCATGTCCATGGTCTGCTTGACCGTGTCGAGGTAATCCTCGGGCAGCGCGCGCGCATCGGTACGCGGGTACGTCAGCACCTTGTGCTTTTCATACAGCGCCTGGGCCAGGCCCAGCGTGTTCTTGGCCGAGAAGCCGAAGCGCGAGTTGGCTTCGCGCTGCAACGTGGTCAGATCGAACAGGGCCGGCGACTGCTGCGTCGACGGCTTGGACTCCTCCGTGACGGTGCCCGGCTTGTCGCGGCAGGCGGCCACGATGCTCTTGGCTTCCGCCTCGCTCCACAGGCGCGAATCGCGCGCCTCGGGATCGAACTCGCTTTTCTTGAACTTGGGATCGAACCAGCGGCCTTCGTACAGGCCACCGGCGGCGATAAACTCGGCGTGGACTTCCCAATAGTCGCGCGGTACGAAGTGCTTGATCTTCTCTTCACGCTCCACCACGATCGACAGCGTCGGGGTCTGCACCCGGCCCACCGTGGTCAGGAAAAAGCCGCCACCCTTGCTGTTGAAGGCGGTCATGGCGCGCGTGCCGTTGATGCCGACCAGCCAGTCGGCCTCGGAACGGCAACGGGCGGCATCGGCCAGCGGCATCATTTCCAGATCCTCGCGCAGCGCGGAGAACCCGTCGCGAATGGCCTGCGGCGTCATCGACTGCAGCCACAGCCGGCGCACCGGCTGCTTGGCCTTGGCCTGCTGCGCGATCAGGCGGAAGATCAGTTCCCCCTCGCGCCCCGCATCGCAGGCGTTGATCAGCGCGGTCACGTCCTTGCGCTTGATCAGGCGGTTCAGCACCTTCAAGCGCGACTCGGTCTTGGCGATCGGGCGCAGGTCGAAATGCGGCGGAATCACCGGCAGGTTGGCGAAGCTCCACTTGCCGCGCTTGACCTCGTATTCGTCCGGGGCGGCAATTTCCACCAGGTGGCCAACGGCCGAGGACAGCACGTAGTCGTCGCTCTCGAAGTACTCGTCGTGCTTGGCAAAGCCCCCGAGGGCGCGCGCGATATCGGCGGCGACCGATGGCTTTTCCGCGATGATGAGGGCTTTAGACATTGAACGGGTCCTTGCGGCACCGCTCCCTCATGGGAAGTCAGCGCCTCTTGAATTGCACTGCAAACTATGTAAACAGCACGGCTGGGGCTTTGAGGCGCCAATAATAAGCGCGGTTCCGACGGCCGTGCAAGCAAACGCCACCCGCGCAGCGGGCGGCAGTAAGACTCAGCGGTCGTCGTTCTCAAGCAACCAGTCGAGCACTTCAGGGATTTCCGATGTGGCCGTCGGCATCGCTACGCCGCGGTCCAGCATGCGCCCCAGTACTTCCAGGTGCGGCAGCACTGTGCCGTAAAAATGCGGTGCGCCACCGCCAATCGGCTGAATCAGCACCGTGGGAAAATTCTCGATGTCGATGTCCTCGCCAAGTCGGTCGGCGTGGGTTTCGATGTCGATCCACACAAAGCAATCGTCAGGATGGCGTCCGGCCATCGCCGCAAACCCGCTCATGTACTCCTTGCACGTCCCGCACCAGTCCGCGCACAGGCAGGCCACCAGCCGGCCACGTGGCCGTTGGGCCAGCGCCTGGCGGACGGCGCCGGGATCTTGTTCGGGAAAGTAAACGGTCATGACGGTTGAAACATGAGCCTCAGGCGGCACCGGATGCGGCAGATTGTAGCGATATTGCCGCGACGGGCCGCTGCACCTCGAAAATTGATCGTCGTCGCGTCCTCGCAAGGTCAGGCCAGCCGGCGATAGCGGTTTCCCGGCAGGCGCTCGGCCGCACCCGCGAGTTCCAGCTGCAAAAGTGTTGTGGACGCCGCCTCCGCAGTCAGGCCACTGCGCTCGCACAACGCATCGAACGTGACAGGATCATAGGCGAGGGCGGCGCCGAGCGCGTCGGAAGGGATGGCCAGCGGACCCGCTTGCGCCCGGTGTGGCGGTCAGGCGCAGCCACGCCACGACGTCAGCGGGGTCGCGTGTCGTTTCGGTTGTCGTGACAACGGCAGCCGGCGCAAGCGCCGGCCCGGAAGAAGGCGCGCCCGCAGGCGCGCGGCATCCTGTCAACGCGGCGTCGTGGCGATATCGCCGACCTTCATCAGGTTGGTCGCGTCCGTCACCAGCGCATATGCGATGCCCGGGAAGACGCGGTAGACGTAGGCCAGCCCGTAGCGGTCATCCGGCAACGTGATTGCGCGGTTGCGGTCGGTCGGGTCCTTCACCTTGCCGCCATCGCGCGACAACGACAGGACGTGCCCCGGTTCCAAGCCGGCGTTGGTACCCGCGTTCAGCACCACCACCTGCTTGGCGCCGCCGTATTGCACGCCGCCATAGACCGCGGCGATGCGGGCATTTACGTCGGATTCCGGCGCGTGCGGCACATAGCGAACCAGCTCGCGCGGCGGCTGGGGCAGCAGCAGCGAGCCCGGCCCCATTTCCTGCAGCGACTGGGTGGCCAGCACGGTGCTGACGCCATCCGGGCCCTCCGGACCATGCGCCACGCGCACGCTGCCTTCATATTGGGCCTCGTAGCCGATGACCTTCTGCGTCATCGGATCGCGCACCGGGTTGGCCGGCCGGAACGCCTGCCAGTCGCTGCCGATGGCAGCGTCCGTCACGCCGATGCCGCGCACATAGGCCGAGTCGCCACGACCCATGTAGACGCGGGCGTCCGGCAGTGCCACGATACGTGCAGAGGTATCGACGGTGCC
The DNA here is from genome assembly GCF_056400065.1 of Cupriavidus sp. 01L415. Lineage (NCBI taxonomy): Bacteria > Pseudomonadati > Pseudomonadota > Betaproteobacteria > Burkholderiales > Burkholderiaceae > Cupriavidus > Cupriavidus sp. 01L415. Next base: position 71,855 of record NZ_JBFTSP010000005.1, read on the forward strand.
CTGGTCCACCACCAGCGGACGGAACAGGAATGGCTCGATATCGCCCGCCGGGATGCTCAGGATGGCGTCGCCGTCCACGCCTTCGCCGCGGACACGCGGTGACAGGCGGCTGTCGCCGCTCGCCCCGCCTGGCGCGGTCGTCGACAGGTAGGCACGGCCATCGCGCTGAATCAGGTACAGCACCTGGCCCGGATAGATGAGGTGCGGATTTTGGACCTGCTGCTTGTTCATGCCCCAGAGCTCGGGCCAGCGCCAGGGCTGGCGCAGGAAGCGTCCGGAGATGCCCCACAGGGTGTCGCCGCCACGTACCGTGTACTGGCTTGGCGCAGTGGGAGACAGATCGGAAACCGGGATGCCCTGCTGGGCCGTCCGGTCGGCCTGGGCCAACTGCGTCGGCGAGACGCCGAGGTCGGCGGCCTGGACGGTCATGCCGACTCCGGCAGTGACGCCAGCGACACTCAGCATGAGGAGGGTAAACGCGTGCAGCCTGCGGCCCGACGCCGCTTGTTCTTTGGTAAGATCGCGCATTTTCGTGAACCGGCCGGTAGACGACCGGATTGACCCTGGAGAGCGTGCCTGCTGCGGCGCGCCTTGATTTTTGTACTAGCGCCCCGATTCTGCATGGAAACCCCCGTCGCCGCAACGCGGCCGGGCAGTGGACTGCACCCGGCGTTGCGCCCGAGCATCATGGCCAAACTCGACATCCTCACCTACCCCGATCCCCGCCTGCACAAAGTGGCCAAGCCTGTGGAGGTGGTGGACGACCGCATCCGCCAACTGGTGAAGGACATGGCCGAGACCATGTACGAAGCACCCGGCATCGGCCTGGCGGCAACCCAGGTGGACGTGCACGAGCGCGTCGTGGTGATCGACGTGTCCGAGACCCGCGACGCACTGCAGGTCTTCATCAACCCGGAAATCATCTGGGCCAGCGACAACCGCAAGGTCTGGGAAGAGGGCTGCCTGTCGGTGCCCGAGGTCTACGACCGCGTGGAGCGGCCCGATCGCGTGAAGGTGCGCGCGCTCAATGAAAAGGGCGAGAGCTTCGAACTCGATGCCGACGATATCCTGGCTGTATGTATACAGCACGAGATGGACCACCTGATGGGCAAGGTGTTCGTTGAATACCTGTCGCCGCTCAAGCTCAACCGCATCAAGCAAAAGCTGCAAAAGCGCGTACGGTCGCGGATGTAACAACGCCGTCCGTAGCGCCGCCCCGGGCGCGGGGTCTGCTATCGTTACATCTTCCGAAGAACACACACGTACCGGCCGCTATGCGGCCGGTGTCGTTTTATCGCGGACATCTGCCATGACTCAAGCCCAGCCACTGCGCGTCGCCTTTGCCGGCACGCCGGAATTCGCGCGCATCGCCCTTGAGGCCATCCATGCCGCCGGATTTCCGGTGGTCGCCGTCCTAACCCAGCCGGACCGCCCCGCCGGCCGCGGCATGCAGTTGCAGGCCAGCCCCGTCAAGCAGTTCGCCCTGGACGCCGGACTCGGCCCGGTGCTGCAGCCGCGGTCGCTGCGCCGCCAGGGCAAGTATCCCGAGGAGGCCGGCGCCGCCGTCGATGCACTGGCGGAGATCGCCCCCGATGTGATGGTCGTGGCCGCCTACGGGCTGATCCTCCCGGCGGAGGTCTTGACCTTGCCGCGCCACGGCTGCCTGAACATCCATGCCTCGCTGCTGCCGCGCTGGCGCGGCGCGGCGCCGATCCACCGCGCGATCGAGGCCGGCGACGCCGAAACCGGCATCACGCTGATGCAGATGGATGAAGGGCTCGATACCGGGGCCATGCTGGCGCGCGAGGCGGTGCCCATCGGCACGCCGGACACCACGGGCAGCCTGCACGACACGCTGGCCGCGCTGGGCGGCCGCATGATTGTCGATGCGCTGCGCCAGCTCGCCGCCGGCCAGCCGCTGCCCGCCACGCCACAGCCAGAAGCCGGCGTGACCTATGCCGAGAAGATCGCCAAGGAAGAAGCGCCGCTGGACCTGACCCGCCCGGCCGCGGCGCTGGCCAACCAGGTGCGCGCGTTCAACCCGTTCCCGGGCGCCACGGTGCAGGTGGGCGATACGGTCATCAAGTGCTGGCAGGCGCTGCCGCTGGCCGCGTCTACCAGCCTGCCTCACCCGCCGGGGACCGTGCTGGCGGCCGATGCCGCCGGCGTGATCATCGCGTGCGGGGAGGGCAGTGCGCTGCAGGTCACCGAACTCCAGAAACCCGGGGGGCGCCGCCAGCCCGCGCAACAGTTTCTCCAGGCAATGCCGCTGCCGCCAGGCACACGCTGTGCCGTCCCCGACGCCAAGGCATAATCAGACTCGTCCTGTTCCACACCCACGCCCTCACGCCATGTTTGGCATCATCGATCTGCCGCTGTTCGTCGGCGCCGTCTTCCTGCTCAACATCACGCCCGGGCCGGATACCGCCTATATCGTCGGACGCAGCGTGGCACAGGGCCGCGCGGCCGGTGTGATGTCCGCGCTCGGTGTGAGTGCCGGATGCTGCGTGCACGCATTGGCCACAGCTTTCGGGCTGACCGCGCTGCTGGCGGCATCGCCGGCCGCCTTCACGGTCATCAAGTTCGCCGGCGCAGCCTACCTGGTCTGGCTGGGCGTGAAGCTGATCTGGCCGCGCCTGGGAGCGTCGCGCTCCACCGCGCTGGCCGGGGAGCCGGATGGCGCGCAGGATCAGCCGCGCAACGGTCATCGCAGCCTGCGGGCCCTGTTCATGCAGGGATTCCTGACCAACGTGCTGAACCCGAAAGTGGTGCTCTTCTTCGTGTCGTTCTTCCCACAGTTCGTGGATCCGCGTGCCGGGCACCAGGCGGCGGCGTTCCTGCTGCTTGGCGCCGTCATGGTGCTGATGTCGACGATCTGGAACTCGCTGGTCGCCTGGTTGGCCGGAACCCTGACACGCAAGGTCGGGCAGACGCCACGCCTGAAGTGCTGGCTGGATCGCGTGGTGGGCACGGCCTTCATCGGCCTGGGCGCGCGGCTGGCCCTGACGCAGCGATAGGCCGGCAAGCCGGCCATCCGCGTAAAACCCAGCAACTGGCATTGAATTTCCACCGTCCCGGCACTATCTAACTGTCATCGCGTCCCGCAGGGGCGGGTACGCGTCTGACGAAATGGAGCGCAAGCCATGTTCAACTGGGTCAAGACCTTCATGCTGATGGCAGCCATCACGGCGCTGTTCATCGTCATCGGCGGCATGATCGGCGGACGCAGCGGCATGATGTTCGCGTTGCTGATCGCGCTCGGGATGAACTTCTTCTCCTACTGGTTCTCGGACAAGATGGTCCTGCGCATGTACAACGCGCAGGAAGTCGACGCCAGCACCGCGCCGCAGTTCTACAACATGGTGCAGGAGCTGGCGCAGCGCGCCGGCCTGCCCATGCCGCGCGTGTACCTGATCAACGAGGACGCGCCCAACGCGTTTGCCACGGGCCGCAATCCCGAGCACGCCGCAGTGGCCGCCACCACGGGCATCCTCCGCGTGCTGTCCGACCGCGAACTGCGCGGCGTGATGGCTCACGAACTGGCGCACGTGCGTCATCGCGACATCCTGACCTCGACCATTGCGGCCACGATGGCCGGTGCGATCTCGGCGCTGGCCAACATGGCGATGTTCTTTGGTGGCCGCGACGAAAATGGCAATCGGACGAATCCGATCGCCAGCATCGCCGTGGCCATCCTGGCGCCGCTGGCGGCATCGCTGATCCAGATGGCGATCTCGCGCTCACGCGAATTTGAGGCCGACCGCGGTGGCGCGGAGATCAGTGGCGATCCGCAGGCCCTGGCCAGCGCGCTCGACAAGATCCACCGTTACGCGCAGGGCATTCCGTTCCAGGCGGCCGAGGAGCACCCGGCCACGGCACAGATGATGATCATGAACCCGCTGTCGGGCGGCGGCATCGCCAACCTGTTTTCGACTCACCCGGCCACCGAGGAACGCATTGCACGCCTGATGCACATGGCCCAGACGGGCACTTATCCGGCCTGAGCGCCACCCCGTCCGCTGCGTGAATCCGGCAACCCGTCCGACAACGGGTAAACTGCCCGCTGTGTTCCGATCGGAGCCAGCGGGTATTTTTATTGCCCGCCGGGGCGCGTGACCCGTTATGCGTCGCTTTCCACAGATTTTCGATTTTCCGAGTTTTCGTCATACCCATGCGCCTGCCCCACGATTCCCTTGCCTTCCAGATGCTCGGCGCCGCCGCGGCTGTTCGCGGCGTCCACGAAGGCACGGCACTGCCGCAGGCCATTGAAGATGCCGCCGCCCAACTGCGCCTGGACCGCGTGCGCGATGCCGCCACACGCGGCGCCGTGCAGGACCTGGCCTACCGCACCGTGCGCCAGTTCGGCACCACCCGCGCGCTGGTCACCCAGCTCGTGACGCGCCCGCCTGGCGCCCTCGTCGATTCCTTGCTGGCCGTGGCCCTGGCGCTGCTGCTGGAAGGCGAGCAAGGCGAAGCCGAGAAGCCTGGCCGCGGCGGCTACAGCGAATTCACGGTGGTGGACCAGGCCGTCAGCGCGGCGGCTTCCGAGCCCAAGACCGCGCATGCGCGCGGCCTCGTGAACGCCGTGCTGCGCCGGTTCCTGCGTGAGCGCAAAACGCTGATGCAGACCGTCAGCCAGGACGAGGAAGCGCGCTGGAACCTGCCGGGCTGGTGGCTCACGCAACTGCGCAACGCATATCCGGATCAATGGCAGACGCTGGCGGAGAGCGTCAACACGCGTCCGCCGATGACCCTGCGCGTCAACACCTCGCGCATCTCGGTGGCGCAATACCTGACGCAGCTCGCCAATGCCGGCATGGCCGGCACAGCCGTGGGCACGCAGGCAGTGCGGCTGGTGCGCGCGTTCCCCGTTGCGCAGGTTCCCGGTTTCGCCGAAGGCGACGTCTCCGTGCAGGACGCCGGCGCACAACTGGCGGCACCACTGTGCGAAGTTTCTGATGGCATGCGCGTGCTCGACGCCTGTGCGGCACCTGGCGGCAAGACCGGCCATCTGCTGGAGCTCGCCGACATCCATGTGACCGCGGTGGAAACCGACGCGCAGCGTGCCGCGCGCATTCACGACAATCTCGCCCGGCTGGGACAGAACGCCGAGGTCATCGTGGGTGATGCCAGCCGTCCTAAGGACTGGTGGGACGGCCAGCAGTTCGACCGCATCCTGGCGGACGTGCCGTGCTCGGCCTCGGGCATTGTGCGGCGGCATCCGGACATCCGCTGGTTGCGGCGCGAATCCGATATTGGGCGCCTGATCAACGAACAGCGGCGCATCGTTTCGCAGCTGTGGCCACTGCTGAAGCCGGGCGGCATTCTCGTTTATGTGACCTGTTCTATTTTCCCAACGGAAGGCGAAGAGCAGGCGCTCTGGTTTGGTGCGCAGCTACCAGATGCGATACGATTGCAGGCGCCGGGACAACTGCTGCCCGGTACGAAGGCGCCTGAAACGGCCAGTGGCGATGCCGCTGGCGAGGCAAGCCTGCCATCCGATCATGATGGCTTCTACTACGCCCGCTTCCAGAAACGCGCCTGATTTCAACCGATGCTGAACCCGCTGCGCTTGTTCGTCCTACGTGTCCCGGGTGACGCAGCGCGCGGGTTGCCAGCCGGCCCGCTGGGCCGCATCCTGCGCGGCTGGTGGGTGGTAGCCCTGCTGCTGCTGGCGCTGCTGGTGCACTGCCCGGGCGCGTCGGCACAGCTGATCGAGAATAACGAGGCCCGCGTCGAGTACCAGGACGGTGGCTTCGATCTCGCGGCATCGTTCGATTTCGACCTGCCCCCCGCCCTCGAGGATGCGCTCCACAAGGGCATCTCGCTGTATTTCGTCGTCGATTTCCAGCTCACGCGGCCACGCTGGTACTGGTTCGACGAAAAGCCGGTCAACGCCAGCCGCAGCGTACGTCTTTCCTACCAGCCGCTGACGCGACAGTACCGCGTCTCCACGGGCGGCCTGCAACTGCCGTTCAGCCGGCTGAAGAGCGCGCTCCAGTTCATCCAGCAGGTCCGTGCGTGGCGCGTATTCGAGCGCAATCAGGTCAAGCCCGGCGAGACCTATCACGCCGAGGTCCGCATGCGGCTGGACCTGTCGCAGCTGCCCAAGCCGTTCCAGATCAACGCGGTGAACACGCGCGAATGGAACCTGTCCTCTGACTGGAAGCGCTTCAACTACACGGTACCGACCAACCTGGATAACCCACAACCGCTCCCCGCGCCGATCGCACCGCCGCCAGTGGCTCCGCCGCCCGCCGCTCCCGGCTCCGCGCCGGCCGCGGCCTCCGCGCCTGTCGCCGATGCGCGCAGCACACCGTTCTCGCAAACGGTGTCCACGGTGCTGTCCCCCAGTCAACTGGTCCAGCCCAACGCGAGCCAGCCATGAACGGCACGCCGTGGGATAGCAGGTTTCGCCGCGTGCTCTATCGCATCGTGGCGGGCATCATCGTCTTCCTGGCGCTGGTGCTGGTGGGACTGCTGGCGGGAGCCTCCGCCAATACCGAATTCTTCGACCGGTATTTCACGCTCCTCTTCAAGATCAACCTGGTCGTCGGCGTCCTGCTGATCCTGACCATCGGCGCGCTCGGGTTCACGCTGTGGCTGCGCTATCGCCGCGGCAAGTTTGGCACGCGGCTGATGACCAAGCTGGCCGTGTTCTTCGGCGTGGTGGGCGTGCTGCCCGGCGTGCTGATCTATTTGGTGTCGCTGCAGTTTGTCTCGCGCAGCATCGAGTCATGGTTCGACGTGCGCGTGGAGACCGCGCTCGAAGCCGGCCTGAATCTCGGACGCTCCACCATCGACAGCTCGCTGGCCGACCTGCAGGGCAAGGCGCGCCTGATGGCCGACCAGCTCACCGGAGCATCGGGCATCGCCACATCGCTCCAGCTGAACCGACTGCGCGAACAGTATGGCGTGCAGGAGGCCGCGATCTTTACCGGCAGCGGCCGCGTGCTGGCCACCGCATCGAGCAACTATGCCTCGCTGGTCCCGGACCTGCCGTCAGGCATGCTGGCCGAGCAGGCGCGCATGGCCGGGGGCTATGCTGCGGTGGAAGGCGGCACCGATCCCGCCGCCGAGGGCCGGCGCCCGGACCGCATCGATAGCAGTCACCTGTACCGGCTGCGCGTCATCATCCCGCTCGGGACCGCGCCGTCGCCGGCGCCCGTCGACGCCCAGGCGAAGGCCGCTGGCAGCGCCGCCTCCGCGCAACGCCCGCCGCGCGCCGCCATGACCGCGCCCGGCAGCCGCTGGGCCGGCTCGGGCCTTTCGGTGGAGCGGCGTCAGGAAGACGCACCGGCCATCGGCTTCGGACTCGTCGGCGATACGGTGCGCGAGGAACGCTATCTGCAGGTGCTGCATCCCGTGCCGGCCGTGCTGGCCCGCAATGCGGACGAGGTCCAGCGTGCGTACCAGGAGTACCAGGAAAAGGCGTTGGGGCGGACGGGGCTGCGCAAGATGTATATCGGCACGCTGACGCTGACGCTGTTCCTGGCGGTGTTCATCGCCGTGATGCTCGCGCTGCTGCTGGGCGGCCAGTTGGCGCGTCCGCTGCTGATGCTGCTGCAGGGAACCAAGGAGGTGGCCGAGGGCGATCTCTCGCCCAAGCGTGAACTCAAGAGCCGCGACGAGCTGGGCATGCTGACGCAGCAGTTCAACCAGATGACCCGTCAGCTGTCGGAGGCCCGCATCGCCGTGGAAGAAAACCGCACCGCGCTGGAACAGTCGAAGGCGTACCTCGAAAGCGTGCTGCAGAATCTGACCGCCGGGGTGCTGGTGTTCGACCGCCGCTTTGCGCTGATCACGGCCAACCCCGGCGCGGAACGCATCTTCCGCCAGCCGTTCGCGGGCGTGCTGGGCCAGCGTGTCGAGCAAGTCCCGGGCATGGGGGAGTTTGGCGAGATCGTCCGCCAGGCCTTCTCCGAGCAGACCACCAGCGAAGTCCTGGGTGGCGCGCAGCACTGGCAGAAGCAGATCGAGCTGCCGCAGGGCGACGAGGAACAACCGCTCACCCTGCTGGTGCGCGGCGCACATTTGCCGGGCGGCAGCCGCGACGAACCCGGCTACGTGGTGGTGTTCGACGATATTTCCGATGTGATCGCGGCCCAGCGTTCGGTGGCATGGGGCGAAGTGGCGCGCCGGCTGGCGCATGAAATCAAGAACCCGCTGACGCCGATCCAGCTGTCCGCCGAGCGCCTGCAGATGAAGTTGTCACCGAAACTTGAGCATTCCGACGCGGAAGTGCTAAAGCGCGGGGCTGCGACGATCGTTAACCAGGTAGCGGCAATGAAACGGATGGTGGACGACTTCCGCGACTATGCCCGCACGCCGCCCGCGGTGGTGCAGGCGCTGGCCCTCAACAGCCTGGTGGCAGAAGTCTTGCATCTGTACGGGATTGACGATCCCGCCGTGCATGAACACCCGGTGATTCATTCGGCGCTGGGCCCCGGACTCCCTGAAATCAAGGGCGATCCGACCCAGCTGCGACAGGTTATCCACAATCTGCTGCAGAATGCGCAGGATGCGGTGGCAGACAACGTGGCGGCGGGTAGGGCCGCGCCCCATATCACTCTGCACACCGAGACTGTAGAATACAAAGATTCTGCCGGCGAAGACCGGCAGGCCGTCAAGCTGTCCATCGCAGATAATGGTCCAGGTTTCGCGCCACGGATTCTCAGCCGTGCGTTCGAACCCTACGTGACCACGAAAGCCAAAGGTACGGGACTTGGGCTGGCGATGGTAAAAAAGATCATTGACGAACACGGAGCGCGCATCGAGTTGCGCAACCGTATGGACGGCACCGACATTGTCGGGGCACAGATCTCGATCCTGTTCGTTAAACTGGCATAGTCAATCTTGCGTCGTCGGCCAGTCGGCGACGCTGCGGTGGGGTTAAGAGGGGAAGTATGGCAACCATCCTCGTAGTCGACGACGAAATGGGTATCCGGGAACTACTCTCGGAGATCCTGAGTGACGAAGGCCATGTGGTCGAACTGGCGGAAAACGCCCAGCAGGCACGCGAGTACCGTGCGGGCTCCACGCCCGATCTTGTCCTGCTCGATATCTGGATGCCGGATACCGATGGCGTCACGCTGTTGAAGGAGTGGTCGGCACAGGGCTACCTGACGATGCCGGTCATCATGATGTCCGGTCACGCCACGATTGATACCGCGGTGGAGGCCACCAAGATCGGTGCGCTGAACTTCCTCGAGAAGCCCATCGCGCTGCAAAAGCTGCTGTCCGCCGTGGAGCAAGGTCTGGCGCGCGGCATCGAACGACCGCGTGCGGCCGCACCGGCCGCCACCGCGACGCCTGCCGCCACGAATACGCCCGGCGAATCCGCCATGGCCGCGTCGGTTCCCGCCGAGATGCCAGCGGAAACTTCCGCCAACGGCAGTCCGGCACGCCTGCCCGAGGCCGAGATGCACTTCTCCTTCGACATGCCGCTCCGCGAGGCTCGCGACCTGTTCGAGCGCGCCTATTTCGAATATCACCTGGTGCGTGAGCACGGCAGCATGACGCGCGTGGCCGAGAAGACCGGCCTTGAGCGCACGCACCTCTATCGCAAGCTCAAGCAGCTTGGCGTGGAACTGGGCCGCAACAAGCCCGAGCCCACGGAGCAGTAACAGTGATGCACGGGACGCTTGACTGGTCTCATCCTCGCTGATATAGTTTCGCTTCTTTGGCCCGGTAGCTCAGTCGGTAGAGCAGAGGATTGAAAATCCTTGTGTCGGCGGTTCGATTCCGTCCCAGGCCACCAGACATATCAAGGGGTTGCAGCGCTTCGCGTTGCAGCCCCTTGTTCGTTTCGGCGGCCATGTAACACGAAATGTAAGCGAATTTCGGCAGTTCGCTGCTCGCAACGCAACGCGTTGGTTCCCCCACCGAGTACTTCGCCCACCTCCCTACAATGTAGGCTCGAACTTGCGGTTCACTGGGGGCGCCATGACAGGTCTTTCGGACAAGACAAGGTTGGCTCGCGCGGAGAAGCGAGTCTCCCAGCTTGAATGGGAAGTCGAGCGCTTAGAACGGACACTGGATGCCGCATGTCGCGGCTTAGTCGATATGGCACCGCCTGAGCTGGCTGACATTCTGGACAGCAACTACGGCTGCGCGACGCGAAACGACGTCTTTGCATGGGCAGAGCGCACGGCGAGTCAAATTATCGATGTCACCGCCGGCGACCTGCTGAGAGCACACCCGACCGATCTTTTCGGCCCACGGATGGCTTGCCCCCTTTGCCGGAAGGAAACGCGCTCCTTCTACCCGGAAGGGTTCAAACTACCAGACGGATTGAAGCGGCATCTGCTGGGTGCCGGGAATTGCCGCGATACGCAATGCCCGGTTTTTAGGGCTGCGGTTGAACTGGCTTATCTGCGCGCTCTCCGCCGCAGCGGCACCTCCTACGATTCCACACCGCGCGGCGAAGAAGGGAACGTCACTCGCCTAACCGAACGCATATTGACTCCGACTTCTCAGCCCCCGCACAAGGCGCGACGAGGTCGACCGCGCCTGCCTCCCCCATGAACGGGCAGCCTTAGAGTGCGATGAGTCCCGTGCCTTCGCTTTCTCGGGAGAGCTGTTTTTCATTCCAATACCTCGCGCGCGCCGGAATCGGTTTCGAGGAAAGAGCAAAGTGTGCAACGTTCTTGTACACGCTACGTTCGGGCAAACGCCCGCATATCTCCGATGCGTAACAGTCGCGGCACTTGGCACCTTGGTCGAAAGTGCTGCCACCCAAGTATGCAAGGCGGTGCCGGCCTGCCGCATCTTTACCCTAGCGGCCTGCCCTCCACGGCGCTGTCCCGCTCACGCAGGTAAGCGTCGGCCTAAAGGCTATAGAACACGCCAATCAAAGGAACTACCAGATGACTAGCCGCGCGCTGTATCTAAATGTGGATTCCCTTTCCGTTTTCGCCAGCGACGAGGAGCCCTCCCGCTTTCTCCGGACCTGGAGCGGCAACGTCGTGCTCATGGGCGATAGTCTCGATGACGACGACTTTATCGAAATTGGCCACTTCCTCGTGCGGTATGTGGATGTGGAAGGCGCCGTTGCAGAAGGCTATTCGGTGTTTGACGTTTTTGATTCGGACAGCGTCACCGCAGACTACTATGACGCATTGTTCAACGAAGACAACATCAGCCTCTTCAAGGAGAATCTGGCCGGCTTGGAATCTGGCACGGACTATGGAGTGGGCACCTTCAATGTTCTGATTCTTGACCGACTCATCATTTTTCCGGGCTATAGAGGAAAAGGGTTTGGACTCGCCGCGCTGGCCGCAATGATCAACTGGTTTCGATTGGGGGCAGGACTGATCGTGATGAAGCCGTTCCCGCTTCAGTTCGAATCCGCCTTAAGAAAGGAAAGCCGCGCGGAGGAACGAGAACAACTGGGGCTGTCCGCCTTCAGTGGCAACCAACGCTCAGCAACCATGAAGTTGAAGCGACTTTATGGCGAGCTCGGATTCAAAGCCATTCGCGGAACGGACTTCATGATGCTGTCTCAGCAAACCCCCTTGCCGAGGGTCGACGACCTGATTCGCGACGATAACGCCGTATAGAACGTCACCGCAGAGTTGCGGTCGAGCATATCCCTGCACGCTTACCGCCTTGCTTGAAAGGCTCGCCCCTAGGCTAGTGGAACTGGTGCCGGCTGAGAGAACCCTACACGGTGCTAGTGTTCGGGCGGGCGAACCCGTGGGCGTTTCAGGGCTGGCCATACGTGTTTCCCGGGCGTACAAATTCGGCCCCCGACATCCTTTCAACCATGGCAGGAAGGGCTTGCCACCATAGCAATCCGACCAGCGCCGACCGCCAAAAAATAATAATGATTTTCATTATCTAATTTCGCGTCAATAAGGAAAAGTCTACCCACGCGGTCTTCGACGCCCAAGCTCTAGGGATTGCGTACCCCCTCCCCGCCGAATCTCTTCGAAGTACAACGTAGCAAGCAACCGTTGCGCGCTTTGCGCGATTGTGGCCCCATTGAACAATTCGCTCCTGATCGATAGCGATCCGAAACTCGGATGCGCCGCGAGGCAGCACCAAGGTTACAGGCTAGGGGTGCACGACAATGAATAGCTGGAAGCAGAATGACGAAAGCAAACAGGAAGAGGCGCAGCCAACGCCGCCGATGATCGACCTGACAAAGCCCGAGAAGATTCTTGGAGAACTGTTCGACGACGACCGCTGGGTCAAGGACAAGTTCGCCCACCATCTTGCCGGCGAGCTAATTGAACTGTCAGAGGCGCTAGCAGCGTGTTTCCGCCTCCTGCCAAGGCTCAATGAAGCTGCCAACAAGACGTCGACGAAGCGCACTGCACTAGTCGCGGCCTTCGCCTTCGGCGTTCTCGATGACCTCTTGGTTTCAACCAAGCTCCTGCTGGCAGGCAAGCTACTCGCCGCCGGCAACGTAATGCGCCAAGCGATTGAAGGCGTGGCCATCTCGATCCTGTGCTCGACCGACGACCTGTTGGTTATTGGCAAGAAGGAGAATCGGCCGGTCATGGCGCGCTATTGGGAGAAACTAGAGGGCGGCGACAAGCGTACCCAAGGGCATCTCGCCATCAACCAACTCTCGTGGAATGCCCCTGTTCTCCGCGTTAGTGCCGACGCTGTCCAGCGTCTGCGCCAGGCGAAGGATCACTACAACACGTTCAGTCATACCGGCGCATTTGCGATTGCAAGCCGAGTTTCACTTGAAGCCGTCGGGGTAGCCTACGTTGGCGGCCACTTCGACCCAGCGAAACTGGAGGCGTATCACATCGAAATGAGAGAGCGGCTCGGGCTGTGTCGAGTGCTGCCGCCGTTCATGGAGCGCCTGATCGCGACTATGGTGCCATCACCCCAGCGCGGCAATGTAGTCGTCCCTTAAACCTCCGGACCCGCTCCAATCCAGACGACGCGATTGCGCAGTTGACAGATCGGTGTGCCGAAAATAAAACCCCACACTGGCAAAATGCGGGGTTCATCAGCAGGCTGAGGAGAGATTCTTATCCACCCTTTTTATGTCTTAGTCCCGGGCTTCCTTTGAAGCATTAACATCCTGCTCCTGCTTGTAAGCTGGTTTTGCCTGGGAAGTAGCACTTGCGTGAGTACTAGTGGCGCCCCTCATCGAGTCGGCTGTTAGTACATAAGTTCGCTTCCATTCAGGCCAGCCACTCGCAACTGTCCGAGCCCGTTCAAAGTTACTTTCCTTCATGGTTACCTCCTTTGTCATCTGCAAGTGCTGAGAGCTCATTAATGAGGTTAACTTCAGCTTCCAAGTAAGAAAGCGGCTTCATGGGAACCCTCAGCTCGGCATTACCGCGATCCCACTTAATTACCTTTCCCGCATCCTTTCTCACGACGTTCCTGCCACTACTTAAGTTCATCGAAAATAAATCGACGAATCGCCGCGGTCCAATACCAACAAAAGGCTCAAACTTAACCTTATCTTTTACGCCTTCGCCATTAGCTTCAATTGAGTCGCTGTGCATCTCCACGGCATAGCTCTTTGGATAAGGCTCGACAAATTTAACCTTTTCAACACCTGCCGCGACAATATGCTTCGCGCAATTATGGCAGGGATATGTTGTGGTATATAAGGTACTACCTCGCACAGAGATTCCATTACGGGCTGCGGACAGCAAAGCCTCCATTTCAGCATGTACGGCGCGTCCGTACTCAGTAATTTCGAGAACCCCTGTGCCCTTTAGCGCTTTAAGCCCTTTTTCCAACAATACCTCATCAGGTTCAGCCGAATCGGATTTCAACCGATGCATGATCTCGAGAGTGATTTCACGTTTTCTCTTCTCATTAAAATCCTCCCCCTTCACATAATCGCGCTTATCGTCTTCACCCGGCCAATACAATCCGCCCCCAAATTTCGGAACATCGTTCGCACCAGTCGCAACAATATCTTTATTCTTGTTTGCAATGACGGCACCAACCTGCCGGGATAGATCTGCTGATCGTAAAGAGGCAGCGTATGCCATGAACATAGCATACTCATCTTCGGTAGGGGGAACCACCGGTTTGGAAAAAAGGAGGTCCAGGATTCTCAAAAGCTGATCCGAGAGTCTTGCGGCATCGTCTGTTGTGACGAAAGCATCAGCCAACTGGAACACATCGCGCGTACGCTGACCGTAATCGCCAGCCTCTCTATCATCTCGATCAATTAGACGACCGATTTCACCCTCAGGTATCCCCTTAACATTTTTAAGATAATTTTTTCTCGTCCTAATACTGGAGGAAACGCCAAGAAGAAAAAAACCGTCCCCATAGACACTTCTCAGGGTCGCAACTTCTCCGGGGTGCTTTAGCGACCGAATAACGTGTGCCGTCCGTGGCAGCGGCCCCGGATCATCGCCTTGGCGATTCTTACTAATTTCATTTATTGCGAGCAAAGCGAAAAAATCGCCGCGACCATACTTTTCGCGACAATACTTCCCATTGTTCATCCCTTGATCGAGGCGCTCCAACTCGCTCTTACACTCCACATCATTTTTAACATAGGCGGCGCAAAGCTTACTGACATGAATCCAATTTGCCGAATATTTGAATTGCTGGAGCATCGACTCCAGTCGATTCTTTACATCATCCAAATTGACACCAACCGGCGCAACCAAACCGATCACAATTTCACAATCTTTGGAATACGCCTCTTCCATATCAACCCCTTTTAATTCCATTCTGCCGTTTTTCGGCATTTTTTACGACTTTAATTGTATAGATACTTAACCATTTTTCAAGCCATTGGTTAAAATTGCGTTGCACAAAATACACAAGACAGCCCGAAGCCTGCACGTCCAATTAGGCTCTAAGTTCGCTCGCGCTCGGTGTTAAAAGGCGCCATCTATATTCACAGCATTTATTAATAATGTGCTGACAACAAATAAAGGTGCCAGCGCATCGATTTGAAGAAGCAAAGTTCACCTTAAGCCTTGTCTTCGACAAGGGGAGCACACAATTGCCGCGCGCCTACTGGACGCGCCGCCCAGCAGCCTTAGCATGCCCATTCCGACCTCATTCGTTGGCTTGTACCATGCGTCAAAGCAGACCCGAAGTTTCGCTTACGGGTTGCTGATTTGGCTACGCGTGGGGGTGAAAGGCTGTTGCCTAGGCCGGCACTGTCGTGCCGACCGCACCGAGCCAGTAGATGTTGCGTTAGCCGGACGGAGCGTCGCTCGTGACGATCAGTGTGCTTTGTCAGCAAGCGAAATCTCTAGCGCTGCCCCAGGCGAAGATCGAGCGGGCTCGCCTCATTGCGGAAGCTATCCGTTTTTCACATCGCTAGTGCTCGTCGGCCAGGGACTTCGACAAGCTTCCGGCGCGCGAGACTGGCTGCCACCATTGAGCACGACTCTCCACCCGAAATCGCGATTCTCGTGGCACGCGGTCTGCACTGACTCAGTGATGGTTGGCTGCGGCAGGCATGCCACCTCCACGAATGCGCGCTCTTGTTCGACGCAGGGAAAAGGCGCAATGCCTCCCTGCGGAGCTTCACACAGTCAATGACGCCAACGTCTGTCACGCTTAAAACCGCAAGGCTTCCTGGGCGCGGTGCTCACCCAACTCAACGGCGAAGGTGTGTAGGCCAACTTCCGACAAAAAATTGCATACCGTGTCGAGCCGCCGAAATACGCGCGCGCCTCCCCTTTGCGCGCGCAGAGGCTCTTCTTCCAAGCCGTTTCGCAAAACAACGACGAAGCCGCCAGGCACCTGCTTGGCGACGACGTTAGCGGCGGCACCCAAGCGGGCAAGCTGCCGAAGTACGGGAGTATCAATCATACCTAGTCAAACCATCGAAATGATAGTTTTGATGGCTCATTTTGAATATTTGGCCTCAAGATGATAAACTTCGCGACGTATCGTCGCAACCCACCGCCAGCCAAACCATGCCCAAGAAAAACACTGTCGTACCAATCAGGAAGGTTCCGGCCGCGCGCAGCGTCGAGCTTTTCTCCGGGTGTGGCGGGCTAGCGATGGGACTTTCCGCATCTGGCTTCGGTCATGAACTGTTGGTCGAGTGGGACGCCCACGCATGCGCTACCGTCGAACACAACAAGCTAAAAGGCGTTTCCGCAGTTAAAGGCTGGCCGCTGCGTCACGCCGATGTGCGCGACATCGATTGGACGACCTGCCAAGGACTTGAGCTCGTTGCGGGGGGACCGCCGTGCCAGCCATTCTCGCTGGGTGGGAAGGGCGCTGGTGAGCAAGACAAGCGCGACATGTGGCCAGAAGCCGTGCGCGCAGTGCGAGAGACGCTACCAAAGGCATTCGTTTTTGAGAACGTACGCGGTTTGTTGCGTCCTGCGTTCCGTGACTACGTGCGCTGGATACTCCGCTACCTTGAGAACCCTCTCTTAGAAAGAAAAGCGGGGGAGTCGCACCTCGAACATCTAGAGAGGTTGGAGCGGAACGCGAAGAGATCAAAGTACGCGGTCTCTATCAACCCTGTGAACGCCGCGGACTTTGGCGTTCCGCAGAAGCGCAACCGCGTCGTCATCGTGGGCATTCGCAAGGATATCGCCGAGTTGGGCGACTTTCCCGAACCAACCCACAGTCAGAGCCGATTGGTCTGGGATAAATGGATTTCGGGCGAATACTGGAAACGCCACGACTTGCCGAAGCCTGACGAGTCAATCATGACCACGCAAGAGGCGCGAATCGCCGAGGCGCTACGCCTGCATGGACAACGGCCTATGGAACAGGCGTGGCTAACGTGCCGCGATGCATTCGCTGGACTGGGCGAACCGAGCATCCGGCACGATATCGCCAACCATATTTTCCAGCCTGGAGCGCGTTCGTACCCCGGCCACACTGGGAGCCCGATCGATGAGCCGGCGAAAGCGCTGAAGGCCGGCGTCCATGGCGTGCCAGGCGGTGAAAACATGCTGGCCAGAGAGGACGGTAGCGTGCGGTACTTCAGTATTCGCGAAGCCGCACGTTTGCAGGGCTTGCCGGATGATTTTGAGTTTCCCGGCTCATGGACGGAATCAATGCGGCAGATCGGAAACGCGGTCCCGGTTCAGCTAGCACAGTATGTCGGGAGTTGGGTTAAAGCGCTGATCAAGCCTAGCACCGAGCAATCGCTGGTCGCCTAACTACTTGGGTTAACGGCATAATCGAAGGTGAGCTAACCGCAACCTTCACCGATGCCAATTAGAGAAAGCGACCTATTTCCTGCAGAATACGACGCAGAAGATGCTACGGTCGACACCGAAATTCCTAGCGAAGCAATCGAACTTGAGCAAGAAGACGTCGCGGAAATTCCTCGACTCTTAGAGTCGCCCCAAGATTTCGAATGGCGGGAGATACCCGATGAGGCGCCATTCTCAATCAAGGGTGTGTTTAAAGAGCCCGGCTTCGGCACCTTCGAGCTCAACCTCACGCGAAGCCTCGCCCAGCAACTGGGACCCTTTTTTGATTCGCTAGCTCAGGTGCCACTGACAGCTGACCACGTGAATCGAACGCGGCGTCGAGGGTGTTTATGCGCTCTATATCGACGGCGACTTATCGTACGTCGGAAAATCAGATGCACGGGGTGGCCTCAAGATTCGCTTGGAACGGCACCGCCATAAGTTCTCGAACCGAAGGGGCATCGGCATTAACGACGTCAAATTTAAGGCTGCCCAAATTTACTCATTCGCGGCTATTGACGTCGAGGACATGCTTTTACGTCTAGCTAGGCAGCGCAGCGTTTCCGCACGCATGCCCGAGCATAAGAGGGACCATCAAGAATGGAACGCACAGCTGGCGGAAATCGATAGGGACGAACCGGCCAGGCCGGAAAAACCTGCGAAACGTTCTCCGGAGCATAGGGATGCGATGGCCCTTTTCAATTCGGAACTGAAAAGCTGGAAAGCACGAAGAAGGCAACATCTTAGGCTAGTGCCGAAAGCCCCAACTTTCGACGAGACCGAGCCACCGTTCCTGAATAACTCTGGTTTTGGTTCAAACGACACGGGCGCAAAACGCGACAGTCAGAAGACATCGAAATTCGATCACAGGTACCCGCTCGACCCGGATTCAACTGTTGACGCGTTCGCAATGGCTAGGGAGCAGTGCGCTAATGCCTTACGCGGCGCCAGGCTCGAACCGGTACGCCCAGACCTCGCTTCGGGCTTGGCATGGTTTGGCAAAAATGTTCCATTTACTTTCAGAGTCCAAGAAGACACGGATGCCGCACTTTCCGGCATTGCAGTGGACAGCTCCAAGCTCTTCGCAGCGGGACCGATGCGCAGCGTGCTTGCCCGCATTAGCAGCAAGCTGCCCGAAGGATGGCTAATTAGTATCATGTTGGGCAAGGTCTTGGTTTACCGAGAAGGCGACAAGAAGCCCGAGGACGTGCAAATGCATTTCGTCAGCGGTGTAGAGCACATGCCTGATGGAAAAAAAGCAACCCGCAAGGGTTGATCCTCTTTCCCCCGAACAGCGCAGCGCACGCATGGCGCGCGTTCGGGGGAAGAACACGCGGCCCGAACTCGTCGTTCGACGACTCCTGCATGACATGGGCTATCGGTATCGGATCCATCGCGCGGACCTGCCTGGGCGCCCCGATATCGCGTTCATTGGGCGCAAGAAGGTCATCTTCGTTCAGGGATGCTTTTGGCATCAACATGGTTGCGGGCACTACAAGATGCCACAGACTGCAACGGATTTTTGGCGCAAAAAATTAGCGGCCAACGTTGATCGCGACCGCCGAAATCTGGAAGCACTTCGGCAGCTGGGGTGGCAAAGCCTCGAAGTTTGGGAATGCGAGCTTCACGATCGGAACCTCCTTTGTCGCCGGCTCGCCGAATTCATAGGCCCTTCGCGCGCGTAACGCTTCGACTAGACGATCACCCTTGGGTTGGCAGCCCGAATAACGGCCGCAGCTGACTGACCCATCGCGACGTTCCCGAAAACGCCCGTTTATCCCGCAAACGGGAAGCTCAGACAGGTCCAGAGTTTCCGAAAAAGCCTAGCCCGAATTTTGACGCGCTTAGCTTCAATGGCCGCGTCCAGCGCCGCATACAGGCTGCTATGCCCGCGCAAACCCTTCGTGCCGTCCTTCTCGTGTTTCCCGGCCCCTTTTGATCCCCCAACAACCCACCGCGCAATTGCAGGGGAGTAATAGAGCGGCGCCAATGCGCCGCCCGCCACAATACCCCTCTGCAGGTTAAACAAGGCCCTCCCCATCGCCGGTCGACTTGCCCATGCCGCTCAAGTTGCTCTGTTCGGGCTGAGTCATGTTGTCCAACTTGTCCAAGTTGACCACATCGGGAATCGTGGTCAAGTTGGCCAGCTTGGGCAGGCTCCAGTACCAGCGCCCGTCATGACCGCGCTTCTTTTTGACGTTCATTCGCTCAGACGCACGGCGCATGGTCCGCAACGAGATGCCGGCCTCCTTCGCCTCCGCCTCCACAGCCTTGCTTGGCACTAGGTCATCACCCAACACTTGGCGCAAAAAGTCGATGGCGGCTTCCAATGCGCTCGTGCGCTCGTCGTCCTGTGCTCCCGGATCGGTCAGCAGCTCGCGCGCGGAACCTTCAACCGCGTCGCCCCACGCCACATACGATGCATGAATACCAGGCAGCGGTTCAGCCTGTTCAAGTCGATATTCGAACCCGCCTTCATCCTGCCCGAGGTTGGATTTGCTACGTGCGAGAACGCGCCGGTCTTCGCCGTCCTCGGATTTCACCTTGGCCGCCACCAGCACGACGCGGGCGACGGCCGCGAAGGCAACCGAACCGACCACCCGCTGAGTGGGGTCGAAGCCTTGCCCGCTTTTGCTGAAATGCGTGATGCCCAGCAGCGCCGCGTCCATGCTCGCGGCCAAATCAACGAGCGGTTGCAGCGCACGGCGCGTTTCCGTGTTCTTGTGCGAATCGCCGGTTACCGCGCTCACAATCGGGTCAACGATGATCAGGCGAACGTTGCCGATCTCCTCGGCCTTGACACGCAGTGCAGCCATGTCGCGGCTTGGGTCGAACGCGCGCACCTCCCCGTTGATGCGCGCACCGGTGACGAAGAACACGCGGTTCTTGTTGGCCTTGGCCGCCAGGAGGCGCGGCAGCAGAGTATCGGCGGGGTCGTCTTCGCCGGACCAGATCAGCACGTTGCCCGATTGGCATGCCGAGCCGTCCGGCCAGCGACCGCCACTCGTTACGGTCGCGGCAAAGTCCAAGCCAATCGTGGTTTTGCCTTGGCCCGGCACACCAGCGAGGAGATGCATCTTGCCCTGTGCCAACCACTCGCGCCACAGCCAGCGCACCGGTTTCGGATTCAGGTCCGCGCCGTTGACGAGGACGACGCCGTCGCGTACCGGCTCGGATTTGCGGACGCGCTCGGCACTGTTCACGATATCGCGCATGATTTCATTGGGGGTGTTCATGCGGCCTCCTTGAGGGTGTCGTTCAGGTCGTTTTCGGCTTGGTGGGTGACATACACTTCGGCGACATTGGCCCAGCGTTGCGCGCACTGGTGGGCGGCGGCAGTGCCGGCACCATCGTTGTCCGCGCCGATCACCAGCGCCCCGATTACCGGCAGTACCGGGAAAGAGGCCAGGTTCGCGGCATCGATGCATGCCCAGACCGGCGCATACGCCCATGCCAGGCTCAGGGCAGTTTCGATGCCTTCGGCAACACCCAGCCCCAGCGTCACGGCTTCGTCGGGCCACAAGCGAATGACGCCACCTTGCTTGCGATGGCCGGCCAGCAGCAGGCGCGGCGGGTTCACGTCGGCCTTGCAGCCATTGGCGCGAACCCAGGTGCGATGCAGGCTTAATGGTTGGCTCGTCATTGCATCCGAAATCAGGCCGACCAGCGCGGGACCGGTGTGGCCGGTCGGATGCTTCAGGGCGGGGTGATAACGCAGGTCGCCATCAGCGGGCGGGATGACGCAGAGGCGCGCGCTCAGGTAGTCGAGTGCAACGCCTGAGAGCGGCTTGCAGGCGTTCCACAGCTCGCGGCCGTAGTCAGACAGCACCTCATGTTTTTGCGCCGCCACGGCCTTGATACGCGGCGTTGCGGCTGCTTGTTGGCGTGCGCCCTGGTCCGGACGATAGCTTTCAGTGAAGGCGCAGCGAAAGCAATGCGCAACACCCTTGCCGCTCGGTTCGATGGTCAAACCCAACGTCATATCGCGGCTACCGCGTGCGCAGGCAGGGCAGGGCAGACGATGGTTACCAACCTCGTAATTGATCCATGCAATCATGCTGCACCGCCTTTGCGCTTGTGGAACCAGCACGCCGCCAGCTTGCGTTCGTCAGCGGGGGTCAGGTAGTAGACACCCGGGCGACCTGCGAAACCCTGGCGATACGCAGCATTGATGCGGTAGCACGGAATCTCGAGGCCACGGCGGCGCAGTTCGGCAATGAGACTGTGGCCGTTGTGGCAGTTGGCAATCTTTTTGATCTCCTTGATACGGCGCGGGTGTTCCAGCAGGGCGTGAAGCACCAGCAGATGGCGCGGATTCTTAGTATCAAAAACTTCAGCGACGGGAGTAAGATTCGAGGGGGTTTCGACAGTCTCGAAAAGGTCCGGCTGAGCTTGGCGGCGGTCGGACTTTTTCATTATTGGCCTCCGTTCAGCAGGGTCGCGAGATCGGCCACGCGCCAGGCCAAACGGCCGTTGATGCGAACGGGGCGGATCGGGCCGTTCTCCATGCAGGCCCATTTGCGCAGGGTTTGCGGCTTGCGGTTAATGAGTGCGGCGGCTTCGTCCGTCGGCAGGACGTCCGGCAGGCTGTGGCGGGCCGCATTGGGGTGGAGCATTGCCATCTGAAATCCTCATCGGTCGTTGAGACGGAATCGATTTCAGAATCGGCGCATGCGCCGACCAAGCTATCACTGCCAGATGCCGCACCCCTTTAGCCGCGCGGGTTTCCGGGCTTTTTTGAATTCGCGCACTGAATCAGCGTAGCGTTGATTCGGCGCGCCGATTCACTTGGGTTTGTTCCTACCGTTCCGACGACGCCCACCCGTCAAACCGGGAGGAATAGCCTTGGCGACCGTCTGCCAAGTCAGGTATGTTCCCCTTTCGCCGCGAATGCCCTTGGCTTTCAGTTCTTCGGCGATGCGCTCCGCGAGCATTTGCATGGTCGAAGCATCACCATCAGCGAAGATTTCGCGCGACCGCCTTTCGATGTGAGCGTCGGTGGTCGCCTTGCTGTTGCTGCCAATCTTCAGCGAGTTCGTTTGGACATCGACGCGCGAAGCTGTACCGGTCGGGCTGGCCGAGGGAGTGCCACTTTGCTCACTACCATTGCGTTGCGCCGGAGCGCCGCCGTTTGCTGCGTCCGTCGGCATCGAAACCCGCAGCTTCGTGACAGGGTCACGCAGAATCAGTTCGCCGCGCTCAATCGCCGCGCGCAGTTCGCTGCGCCACGCCGCGTGCCGTTCCGCGCCGATCAGCCATTGCGGTGCCTCAGCGGCCAGGTCGTGAACCGACAGCACCGCGTTGCGCCCGACGATGGCGCGAGCCGTTGCTTCCGGGTAGTCGTCGTACGCGGCCCGCTCAATGCCACACAGCAAGGCCTCTACTTGAATGAAGCCGCTCGCCGACAGCGGCGGAACTGTCTCGAATTCCTTGCCGCTCTTCGTAAGCCAAGCCCTTAGTTCGACGACGGAGAACAGGGCGTCCTTGAACTCGCGGCCTGCTAATTCTTCGTGATACTGGTTCGTCATTGAACGGCTTGCTTCCACGTCCTTCATGGGCATTCCCCCGCTGCGCCGGTGAAGGGGTCCGGCGCGCTCACGCGGAGCGCGGGGGCAACATCGTCATTCATCAGCGGCCAAGCCTTGCGGGCGTCAAATGGCGGACCCCGCCCCCCGGTACCAGCACCATGCCTGTATGGTGCGAGCACCGTGCAATGTGGATCGCCTTCCGAACGAATCGGTAGCCAGCCTGCGGGCTCTTGGCTCGCACCGGGGGCTCTTGCGGCATCGCCATGCCGCTGCGCCACGGACGTCATCCGATGGAAGGCGCGGGCAATCGACCGGCAAACCCTGCCTGGACCAAGCCACGAGCCGTTTAGACGGCCTTGAGCACCGGTCGCGCCTGCCCGGGGTCGAACACGATACCGGCCTCTTCGAGCAACCACGCCTCCAGCGTCGTGTGCCACTTGCGCAGAAAATCGAGCGAGCGGCGGATGTAATTCTGCTCGCGCACGCCTTGCGGCGCGTGCCCCTGAATCTGCGCGGCGACGCCGGCGGGCATCTCGGTCCATTCGCTGAGGGTGGCAAAGCTGCGCCGCAATCCATGCAGGGACACTTCGAGCCCCGCGACGGCGCATGCCTTGCGGTGCGCGATGCTCGGCTCCGTCAGGCGCCCCGACGCGGCCGTCGCGCTGGCAAACACCCACGCACTGCGCCGGGGCAAGGTGGAAAGCAGGCTTGCGACGTAGGGGGTCAGCGGCACCATGCGGAAGTCCTTGACCTTGTCGTTCAGCCTAAGGCTCTGCCACTGAAAGTCCACGTCTTCCCAACGCAGCGCGGCCAGTTCCTCGCGACGCGCGCCGGTCAGCAGCAGCGCCTGCAGGTAGGCACGGATGACCGGGTTGCCGACCTGCCGTACGGCCGCGAACCACGCCGAAAGCTGTTCACGCTGCAGCACGTCGTCCTTGGTCTTGGGTTTGCCAAGACTCTCCCGCGCCTTCCGGCTTTGCGCGGCATCGGTGAGTACGACCGCCTTGTAGGCAGGCTGCGTCGCGCACCAGAACAGGCAAGCCTTCAGCAGGCGCAGGGCGAGGCGGGCGCTGGTCGGGCGCGTCCTGCCTTCCTGCTTCGCCCATGCCTCGACGCGCGCCGGCGTCAGGTCAACCAGTCGGACGGCCGCCAGCGCCGCGAGCGGCCCCGGTACGGTCAGCTTTGCGCTGCGCTTCCGCTTCTTGCCCCCGGCCTGAATCAGGCGCTGATGGTCGCGCAGATGCAACTCGGACCAGTGCGGCGCGCGCTCGCGCACGTAGTCACCCCATGCGTCGGCCAGCGTCACCGCCTCGCGCCGTTGTCGGGCAAGCGCCTCGGCTTCGACGGCCAACCGCGCGTCGCGTGCGGCCTGATCGGCGGCGAGCGCGTCGGCCTTCACCTGACGGGGGTCCTTGCCCTCGTCGATCAGCCGTTGCAGCCGGCGCGCTTCCTTCTGTGCGTCCTCCAGGCTCCAGGTACGCGGCTCGCCCAGCGTCATGCGCAGGCTCTTGCCGTGCAGCTTGCTCTGGAAGATGTAGGCCTTGGCGCCGCCGGCGGTCGCCCGCAAGCCCAGTTCGAGCACGTCCTTGTCCCACAGGAAGGACTGCGCCTTGCCGGCTTCGCACGCGAAGTCAGCGATACGCCCCGCCGTTAGTTTGACCCGCGCCATGATGCCCCTCCGTCGTAAGTCGGACCGCTTCCATGTAACACACCATGTAAGCGAATTTTGGGCATGCCGATCAACTTTCGTCAATGCGGCGTATCACGCATGTTTGATTATGTAGTTGTTTTTCAAAGAGTATTTTCGCTTCGTCGATGTGCGCCAACATCCATAAACATCTCTTTGCGAGGATTGAAAATCCTTGTGTCGGCGGTTCGATTCCGTCCCAGGCCACCAGAATTCAAAGGCCAACCGTTCGCGGTTGGCCTTTTTGTTTTGCTGCGCGTTTTTGCGTCCGTTTTCCTGCTCGTTCTTCCGCCTGTTTTTCCGCCGCTCGATCCCAAAGCCACCGCATGTTTTCGTGCACCCTGGCTCTCGTCCCGCGCAGTCCGCGCATTGCAAGAATT
This sequence comes from Cupriavidus sp. 01L415, assembly GCF_056400065.1. Lineage (NCBI taxonomy): Bacteria > Pseudomonadati > Pseudomonadota > Betaproteobacteria > Burkholderiales > Burkholderiaceae > Cupriavidus > Cupriavidus sp. 01L415. Next base: position 96,573 of record NZ_JBFTSP010000005.1, read on the forward strand.
TCAAATCCTGAACCCATGGCAGCACGCCCGCGGCAGGCCATCGGCGTGGTCCGCACGGCCATGATGGCCGCCGCGTGTGAGCGCACGTAACGGCATTGGAATTGGCTCTGCGGGTGTTCTACCGTAGAGACACGTACCGTGATGTTCATGCTGGAGACTGCCATGGCCCTGCGCTCCCTTGCCTCCCACAGCACCGCGCAGCTGCGTCGGCTCATCGGCCAGATTCAGGCCGAACTGGACGCGCTCGAGCAGCTCAGTGCCACCGACGCAGATGCCCAGACCAAACTTGCCTATGCCTGCGCGCGTCTGCACGACGGCATGGAAGCCATCGAGGATGCGTTGGCCTCCCTGCGCGCCTTGCAACAGGTCCGGCCGGTCTCGCTGCGATCCAGACGATCCCCGCGCCTGGCGTGATTGCCTGACGTGACAATGACTGCGGCCACGCGGCCTTAACGGTCGAACGATTGCCCTCCCGATCTCAAAGCCCTCAAAGCCACAAGAACCCGCACCCTCAACCACCCAAGGCCTCGCGATGTCTTATGGGCGCCTCATGGCCCTGGGGGTCTTCAAGATTCCCTTGCGTCCCTATCATCCGAACAATTCCTCGGCCACCGTGGGATGCAGCGGCAGCGTCGATTTCAGGTGCGACGTCTTCAACCCCAGCCTCAACGCCACCGCCAGCGTCTGAACGATCTCCGGCGCCGCGTTATCCATCAGGTGCGCGCCCAGCACCCGCCCGCTGCGCGCGTTCAACACCAGCTTGAACATCGACGTCTGCGCGTTGCCGCCGAAGCGGTTCTCCAGCGACACAAAGCGCTTGATTTCCGTGCGAATACGATCCGCCTTGCCGCCGGCGGCCTCGATGGCCTGCGCCTCTGTCAGTCCGACCGCGCCGATCGCCGGCTCGCAAAACACCGCCGTCGGCACAAAATCGAAATCGGCGATGTCTCCACGCTTGCCGAACAGCCGATCCGCCACCCATCGGCCCTGCGCAATCGCCACCGGCGTCAGGTGGATGTTCTCGGCCATGCAATCGCCAATCGCGTACAGCGAACGTTCCGAACTCCGAAACTGACGGTCGACGCGGATGCCACCCTTCGGCCCCATCTTCACCCCGATCTCCTCCAGGCCCAGCCCGTGAACGTTCGCTTCACGACCGATTGCGGCCAGCACCGCCTGGGCACGCACGGTCTGCGTACGCCCCGGATGGCTGTCCTGCCGGTAACAGACTTCCACCGCGCCGTTGGTCTGCGAGAGCAACGTCACGTCGGTATTGAAATGCAGCCGGATGCCCGTGGCGGCTAGCGCCTCCGCCAGCGAACGCGAGATATCGTGATCGAAGCGCGGGAGCAGCCAGTCCTCGCGCACCAGCAGGTCCACCTTGACTCCATAGCGGGACAGGATCGACGCCAATTCCACGGCGATGTATCCGCCACCGATCACGGCGATCGATGCCGGCACGGTCTGCCACGTGAACACGTCATCCGACGTACCCGCAAGCTCCCCGCCCGGCACGGGCAGCGCGCGCGGACGGGCGCCGGTGGCGATCAGCGTCTTGCGCGCATGCACGATCTCGTTGCCGATGACGATCTCCGTCGGCGCGGCCAGCCGGGCCTCGCCGTGCAGAATCTCCACGCCGGCCTCAGCCAGCCGCTGGGTGTAAGACGCATTGAGCCGCGCGACTTCCGCATTGACGCGCACGATGGCGTCACGCCAGTCCTCCTTGCCGCCGGTATGCGACAGGCAGCCCGACAGAATCGCCGCCCACGTGGCCCCGTAGGACAACATCTTCTTTGGCACGCAGCCACGGTTGACGCAGGTGCCACCGATCGCGCCACGCTCCACCAGGATCACGCGTGCGCCATGCGATGCGGCGCGCCGTGCCGCGGCCACGCCGCCGGAGCCCGCGCCGATAACGACGAAATCCGCTTCCCGTGCCTTGGGCGGCTTGCCCGCGCGCTTGCGGCGCGGCACGTTTTCCACGGCGGGCTCCGCGCTGATCTCGCGCGCGCGGCGGCGCTCCTTCGCCGGTGTCGGGGTGGCGATCTCGGGTGTTGCCTGGCGCTTAGTCATCCATGCCTCCTTGATACGCGGCGCGTAGCCGCACTCAACAGACCGACCGGCGCCATCAGGGCGCAACTGCCTATGACGCCGGCAACAATTCCTTGTCACGAATCTCTGGCCAGTCGCGCAGGAAGGCTTCCCCATCGCGACGTCCGAGATCGTAGGCGTGCGTCATCCCCTCGGGCCGGGTGTAGTCCCAGCTGGAGATCGGCACACGTTGCGAAGGTTGCAGATACAGGCGGCGCTGGCCGCCCACGTCCAGCGCAAAACGGCGCGGGCGCGGGTACAGCCGCGTCACCAGCACCAGCACATTGCCCGGCGCGGCATCCAGCGCATCAACGGGCACGTTGTCCACCAGCCCGCCATCGAGCACGGCACGGCCGCCACGCTTGAGCACAGGCGTGAACGGCGGCGTGGAGGCCGATTGCAGCAGCAGGTCCGCCAGGTCTTCCGGCGAGCGGCAATCCTGGGCCAGCACGAACTCCGGCCGGAATCCGAGCTTGCGCCCCAGCCGCGGATGCAGCGTCTTCAGGATGTGCTTGTCGATGTTGTACGCCAGCAGCCCGGCCGCCACGGCCAGGCGCGGGCCACTCCACGGCGGAATGTGCGCCACCCCGATGCGGATCTCGGGCGCCTGCTGCAGGCGCGCAAGCCGGTTATCGCCGAACAGCGACAGCAAGGCATTGCGGTAGATGCCGTAGTGCGGGAACACGCGCTCGCGCCGCCACAGATTGCCCCAGTAGGCATTGCGTGTGTTGTCGGCCAGGATCGACCGGTAGTACGCCATGGTCTGGTGCGAGTCATGGGCATAGACCATGCACGCGGTGGCGGCACCGGCCGAGATCGCCGCGATCACGCGCGGCCGCAGCCCCAGCTCGGGCGCCACGGTGTCCCACCATCCCGCCTGCCACCAGCAGCGGTTGCCACCGCCGGCAAAGACGATCTGGTCGAAGGGCTGCGCCAGGGAAGGGGAGGTCGGCGTACCGCCAATGGTCATGATCGGGAAGGGGAATGGTGTCCGCGCGTGGACAATCAGAGCAGCGCGTAAGTGGTGGTGGCCTGCACCGCGAGCTTGCCATCCTTGCCGGTCAGTTCGATTTCACCGAACACCACGGTCTTGCCCAGGCGCAGCACATTGGCACGCACCAGCACATCCCCGTCGATGACGGGCCGCATGAAGTTGGTAGTGAGGCTGACCGTGGTCATCGGGCGGAATTCGCCCAACGCACTGGAGATGGCGACGATCATTGCCGTATCGGCTGCGGACATCAGGACTTGTCCGCACACCACGCCGCCGGCATGGCGGAAGCTTTCGCTGAAAGGCAGGCGCAGCGTCACGCCGCCGGCATCGGCAGCCTCGGCGCGCAGGCCGAGCTGGCGCACCCACGGGGCAAGGACCCGCTCCAGCGTGGCGTCGACGTCGGCAAGCGTAAGGATGGACTCGGGCATGGCGATCCTGTCGGCATGGCCACGCGGGCCGCCACCGGCAGCGAAGGCTGCGGGCGGCGCTTTGGTCTCCTCCGGCGCGGCGCGATGTTTGCGCCAATGATACAGGGGGCGCCGGCCCCCCGCATGCGCCGTCGGTTATGCGGCGTTGTCGGCCTCGACGCGCGCGCTGGACCGGGTGGCGTGCCAGCGCAGCAGGCGCGGGACCACCACCACGGCCACCGTCAGCGCCAGGATCGTGGCGGAGATCGGCTGCTTGATGAACAGGCTCCAGTCGCCCTGACCGATCGACAGCGCATTGCGCAGCTGCTTCTCGGCCATCGGCCCCAGGATCAGGCCGACGATCACCGGCGCGGTCGGGAAGTCGAAGCGGCGCATCGCCATGCCCAGCAGGCCGATCAGGAACAACAGCAGCAGGTCGAACCACGACTGGCGGATGCCGTACGCGCCCAGGCCGGCGAAGATCAGGATGCCGCCGTACAGCAGCGGGGTGGGCACGCGCAGCATGCGCACCCACAGGCCAATCGCGGGCAGGTTCAGCACCAGCAGCATCACGTTGCCGATATACAGCGATGCCAGCAAGCCCCACACCAGGTCGCCCGAGGTCTGGAACAACATCGGGCCCGGCTGCAGGTTGTAGTTCTGGAACGCGGCCAGCAGGATCGCGGTGGTGTTCGAGGTCGGGATGCCCAGCGTCAGCAGCGGGGCCAGCGTGGCAGTGACCGCGGCGTTGTTGGCGGCCTCCGGGCCTGCCACGCCTTCGATCGCGCCCACCTTGCCGAACTCTTCCTTGTGGTTCGACAGCTTCTTCTCCGTCGCATACGACAGGAAGGTCGGGATCTCCGCGCCGCCCGCCGGAATCAGGCCGAACGGGAAGCCGATCAGCGTGCCACGCAGCCAGGCCGGCACCGAACGCTTCCAGTCCGACTTGTTCATGTGGACCGAGCTCAGCTTGTTGAACGTGCCGTCCGGTTGCGGGAAGAACGCGTTGAACAGCGCCTCGCCCACGGCGAACAGGCCCACGGCCACGACGACGATGTCCACGCCGTCATACAGCTCCTGGACGTTCATCGAGTAGCGGGTCTGGCCGGACAGCGAATCCATGCCGATCAGGCCGATACCCAGGCCCAGGAACAGGCTGGTCATGCCGCGCAGCAGCGACGACCCCAGCACGGCGGACACCGTGGTGAAGGCCAGCAGCATGATCATGAAATACTCGCCCGGGCCGAACTGCAGCGCCACGTCCGCGGCCACCGGCGCGAACATCGACAGCAACACCGTGGCAATCGTGCCGGCCACGAACGAGCCGATCGCGGCCGTCGCCAGCGCGGGGCCCGCGCGACCATTCTTGGCCATCAGGTTGCCTTCCATGGCTGTGACCATGGTCGACGATTCACCGGGCGTATTCATCAGGATCGACGTCGTCGATCCGCCATACATCGCACCGTAGTAGATGCCGGCAAACATGATCAGCGCGGCAGTGGGCTCCACCTTGGCGGTCAGCGGCAGCAGCATCGCGACGGTCAGCGCCGGGCCAATGCCGGGCAGCACGCCGATGGCGGTGCCCAGGAAGCAGCCCACCAGGGCCCACATCAGGTTTATCGGCGTGATGGCCACGGCAAAGCCGTGCATCAGCTGGTTCAGGGTATCCATGTCAGTTCCTCCCGTTGGGGTGCGGGCTCAGAAGCCGGCAACCGGCAGCAGCGGCAGGTTGATGCCGAGCAAGAAATCAAACAGCGCCCACATCGGCACCGTGAGCACGAGACCGATCAGCGTGTCGCGCACGATGCGGCGGCTGCCATAGCCTCGCGCGACGCAGACCATCATCAGCGTCGACGAGAACACGAAGCCCAGCGTGCCGATCAGCGCCATGTTCAGCACCAGGCCCAGCGCCACCCACAGGAAACCCTTGAAGTTGTGCGGAGCCGATGGCAGTTCGGCATCTTCCTCCGGCATGTTGCGGAACCCGCCGCGCACGCCTTGCCAGGTCAGCAGCGCGCCGCAGACCGCCAGGCCGATGGCCACCAGCGTAGGCACGAAGCGCGGCGACAGGCCGGCATAGCCTTCCTCGCCCGAGATGCCCGGCAGGCCGGCAAGGAAAAAGGCGGACACCGCCAGGATGGCAATGCCGATGGAGACGTGGGATGGTTTCATGATGGGGCTCTCGGAGGGTCCTGCTTCCCGCATGGTCACGGGGCCCGGTGACGTTATAGGTTTAGTTTTGAGGTGCTGCGCAGGTGATGGCGGCACCGGGCCCCGTGCCGTCCTCCGGACAGCCGGCAATCGCCAGCGGTCCGGGCGGGAACAGCAGGGTGATACAAACTTCCGCGACAACAAGGTCGGCCAGGCCGGTGGCGCCGAGGGCCACCACGCCCGGCACGGCGACGCTCGCTTACTTGGCGACGCCCAGTTCGCGCAGCGTGCTGCCCAGGCGGGCCGATTCGGCATCGACGAACTTGCCGAACTCGTCGCCGGTCAGCAGGAACGGCGTCCAGTCGTTCTTCTGCAGCGCGTCCTTCCACACCTGGTTCTCGGTGCCCTTGACCACGGCGTCGATCAGGGCCTTGCGCTGTTCAGGCGTAATGCCCGGCGCGCCGTACACACCGCGCCAGTTGTAGATCTCCACATTGACGCCTTGCTCCTTCAGCGTCGGGATATCGGCGGTGCGGTCCTTCGACGTCACGGCCAGTGCGCGCATCTTGCCGCTCTTGATGAACGGCAGGAATTCGGAAACACCGGCGATGCCGACGGTCACGTGGCCGCCGAGAATCGAGGCCGACGCTTCACCACCGCCCTGGAACGGCACGTAGTTGATCTTCTTCGGATCCACGCCGATGTCCTTGGCAATCAGGCCGGCCAGGATGTGGTCGATGGAACCTTTGGAACCGCCGCCCCAGCTCACGCTGCCCGGGTTGGCCTTGAGCTGCGCGGTCAGGTCCTTGATGGACTTCAGCGGCGAGCTGGAAGCCACGGTAATCACCATGGTGTCGGCGAACAGGCGGGCGACCGGCGTGGCGTTCTTCAGCGTCACGGGCGGGTGGTTGGTCTCGATGGCACCCACCATCACGGCGCCCGTCACGACCAGCGCGTTGGGATTGCCCTTGTCGCTGTTGACGAACTGCGTCAGGCCGATGGTGCCGCCGGCGCCGCCCTTGTTGTCATAGGACGCGCTCTTGGCCGTACCCGCCGCGATCATCGCCGCACCGATCGTACGGCCGGTCTGGTCGTAGCCGCCGCCGGGGTTGGCGCCGATCATCACCTTGAGGTTGTCCACCGCGTAGGCCGGTGCGGCAACCACTGCGGCGGCCACCGTGGCCGAGGCGAGGACGACATGGGCAAAGCGGGCAAGCGTGCGAGGCATCGCGGTCTCCTGTCTTTATTGGAATGTTGTGCAAATGCGGCCGCGCATGCGCGCAAGAGGCAGTGGCGGCCATGGGCAGGATTCTAGGTGGCCCAAACTGTCAAAAGCCTGTCAAAGCGACAGCAAACCGCATGGGGTTTACGTGATGTTGTCTGCTTTGTCTGCATCCGAGACGCGCGGTCGTCATCCATCCTACGCAAATGCCGGGCAGCATGGTGGATGGTTTTTGCCACAGTCGGGTGCCGCGAAGGCTGATCTAAACATCTTTGACTTGGCGACCGATACACATATCACTAGGATTGTCCTCAGTTGCCTGCCGCACAGAACGGCGCAACATGAACGACAAAAAAACCTCCGCGCAATGGAAGCTGCAACAGAAGCGGCAACAAGTGCGGCAGGCCAAATGGGTGTCATCAGGGGTCAACATGGAAACAACGGTCAAGGTGTCGGACGGCTGGCCGCCGGAGCTCGAGGGGGGGGCCGACCGCGGCCTGTGGAAAAGCACGATGGCCGCGGCCAGCCAGGCGCTGGAAGCCGCCAAGGGCATGCAGGCGGCAGTGGGGCAGACGCTCAAGCTGCAACACAAGATCATGGCGCTACGCGACGAGCTGCACCGCGCCGAGGCCGAGCGCGATCTTTACCGCGACCTGCACACGCGCACCGTCGACGAACTCAATCACACGCTGGACCTGAGCCCCGCCGAATGGCAGCGCCTGCGCGCGGAGAACGAGACGCTGCAGGTCCGGCATCGCGCGTACAAGCTGCTGGTGCAGCATTACGCGCGTAACGGCGTGCAGATCGACCCGGCGCTGTTTGCCGAGCAACGCAGCCGCGTCCAGCAGCACATCCTGTTCCAGCGTCGCAAGGGCATTCCGGTTTCCGTGATCACGGTCGAGGACATCGCCTTTCTGTTGCGCTGAACCGGAGGAGCGGCGTGCACTGCGTCATCCCCGGACTGTCGGTGCCGCAACACTGCCGGCAGGCGCATCCGATGCGCACACCCGATTGCGTCCCGCTGCCTTGGCGGCATAGAGGCGGCGGTCGGCCGTGGCCAGCATGGCGTCAAGTGTCGTGCTGCCATCGATCCCGGCTTCCGCGACGCCGATCGAAATCGTGAAGTGAATCCGGCCGTCACCGCCTTCCTGGGGTGGCGCGTCCGGTGCAGGTTCCACCGCGATGGCGGCGATCGCCGCACGCAGCCGCTCGGCCGTGGCCGTCGCCTCGGCCAGCGTTGCGCCGGGCAGCAGTACCGCGAATTCCTCTCCACCCAGTCGCGCCGGCGTATCCTCCGCGCGCAAATTCTCTTTCACGGTCGTTGCCAGCCGCTGCAGCACGCGGTCGCCGCTGGCATGTCCCCAGCGATCGTTCACGCGCTTGAAGTAGTCGATATCCAGCATCAGCGTCGCCAGCGGATGGCCTTCGCGGTGACGGCGCGCGGACTCCCGCCGGAACAATTCGCTGAAATGCCGGCGATTGGCCAGGTTGGTCAGCGGGTCGCGCTCGGCCAGTTGCTGGAGCTTTTCGCCCAACGCCATGTAGTGGTCGAACAGCAGCGTCACCACGCGGATGGTGACCAGCATCAGCAGCGGCTGGCTCATGCGCGCCAGCACGGCGCGATTCAGGTCGTCGGACTTGAGCGTGTCCAGCAGCATCCAGTTGCCGTCGCCGCCAGTCTGGAACAACAGGTACTCGCCGCCCGACTGGCGCACGCCGGAACGCGCCGAGAACAGTTCCGCCAGGGTCAGGTGCTTCCATTTATCGCCCAAGGCGTCGGGCCAGCGGAGATCCCGGATCGTTTCGTTGGCGCTTGCCGCCATCAGCTTGCCCTTGCGATCCAGCATGTAGCGCGTGGCATCGGCGTCGTCGGGCGTGCCCAGCAGCGTACGCAGCTGCCACAGCGACAAGTCCACCGCCACCACGCCGCGAAATCGATTGTCGACGTAGATCGGCACGCTCACGGTGGTGCGCTGCTGCGTGCTTTCGAATTGCGTATAGACGGACGACCACCGCAGTTCATGGTTCGGGTTGCGATCGGGCAGGAGGTCTCGGTAATACGGCATGCCGTTGAGGCGTCGCAGCAGCGCCGGCGCCTTGTCGGCAGCCAGCGGCGGGAAGGTGACGTAGAACCCGTTGCTCGAGATAAAGGTGACCGCGCCGGCGGTGGCGTCGTTACGCTGGTTCAGGCCGAGCACATGGCTGAGCTGGCGGGCCGCGTAGAGATCGGCGCGCAAGTCCGCGTCGCGCCGCTCGAAGCCCTCGAGGCCAGACAACAGTTGCGCGGACACGCCAATGATGGACGAGTCTGCATTGGGCACGGCCAATTGCCACACGGGCTGATTGCGCGCGGCGTACGCGGCTTCGATTGCCGCGTCGGGTGGCCTGGCCGCCGCGCTTTCCTGGATGGTGATCTGTTGCTGCGCGTAATCGCGCACGAAGGTCAGTTTGTACCGCTCGGCGGCCAGCACCGCCTCCACGCCCAGCGCACGCAAGGTGAGGTCATGCTGGCGACTGGTCAGTACGCCTTCGCGCAACAGGAACAGGTCCCGCGCGCCGTAGTCTCCAGGCAGGTCCGCTTGCGCGGGAAATGCAATGAGTTTGTGGCGGCTGGCTGCATCCGTCGGCACTGTGTAGTGCAGCCTCGCCCGCCTGCCAAAGCGGCACATGATCGTGCGATCATGGCCGTTCGTTGACACCGTGGAAGACAAGTCATGCCGCAGCACATTGGCATCGTGGCGTGCTCCGCCGAAGGCGCCGCGCTTTGCTATCGCACGATCTGCATGGAAGGGGCGGAATGGATGGGCCCGCACGCGCATCCGGAGATCACCCTGCACACGCCGTCGCTGGCGGCGTATGTCGACTGCCTGGACCGGGGCGACCGGTTGGGCGTGGCGGACCTGATGCTGCGCTCGGCGGACAAGCTGGCGCGCACCGGCGCCGACTTCCTGGTCTGCCCGGACAACACGATTCATGCCGTGATGGATCTGGTGCTCCCGCGCTCGCCATTGCCCTGGCTCCATATCGCGGAGGTGGTCGCGGATGAGGCGCTGGCGCGTGGCTTCCAATGCATCGGCATCACAGGCACGCGCTGGCTGGTGGACAGCGATGTCTATCCGGAAAAGCTGGAGGCACGCGGGCTGTGGCACGTGCGGCCGTCGGTGGCGGACCGCGACGCCATCCATCGCGTGATCATGGAGGAACTGGTGCCGGGCATCGCCACGCCGGCGGGAGTGGAGATCTTCCAGCGAGTGATCAGCAAACTGCGCGACGACGGTTGCGACGCGGTAGTGCTCGGTTGCACCGAAATCCCGCTCATCATCAATGATGGGAATTCGCCATTGCCGACGCTGGACTCCACACGGTTGCTGGCCCGCGCGGCATTGCGCCGCGCCGCGCAGCCGTAGGACGCAGCGTCAGGTACGGTCGGTGCGGAAGTAGAGCAGGGCCAGCGCGGGCAGCGCAAACCCGATCCAGCTCGCCAGCGGCCAGCCGCCGCGCGCAAAAGCCCAGGCACCGACCGACGACCCGATGGCGCCGCCCACGAAGAAGATGGCCATGTAGAGGCCGTTCAGGCGGCTGCGATGCTCGGCCGACAATGCGAAGATCGCACGCTGGCCGATCACGAGATTGGCCGACACGCCGAAATCCAGCAGGATGGCCGCTGCCGTCAGAGCCAACAGAGACAGCAGCGAGCCCTCCGTGCCTGCGCGACTCAGCAGGAACGACCCGGCGCCAATGGCCAGCGCGATGGCGGTCATCTGGCGGCTGTGGCCCCGGTCGGCATAGCGGCCCGCCATCGGTGCGACGATCGCACCCGACACGCCCACCAGTGCAAAGATGGCGATGCCGGTCTGCGACATGTGGAATGCTGGCCCCGCAAGATACAGCGGCGCCGTGGTCCAGAACATGCTGAACACGCCGAACAGGCTGGCCTGATACAGCGCACGGCGGCGCAGCACCGGCTGGGTGCGCAGCAGATGGCCCATCGAACCGATCATCTGCACGTAGTTGACGCCGGGCGCCGGCTGGCGGCGCGGCAGTTTGCGCGCCAGCACCACACCCAGCAGCACCATCGCCACGGCGGACGCGGCAAAGATCGTGTGCCAGCCGAACAGGCCCGACACCAGGCTGGACACGGGACGGGCCAGCATGATGCCCATCAGCAAGCCGCTGGTGACATTGCCCACGGCACGGCCGCGCGCATGGTCGGGCGCCAGGTGCGCCGCAAACGGCACCAGCACCTGCACGGCCACCGAACACAAGCCGATAGCACACCCGGCAATCAGGAACACGCTTGCGTGGCTGGCCAGTGCGGCCGCCGTCAGCGCCACGGCGCAGCCGGCAATCAGCGTCAGGATCAGCTTGCGGTTTTCAACGATGTCGCCCAGCGGCACCAGCAGCACCAGTCCGGCGCAGTAGCCCATCTGGGTCAGCGTGACGATCAGCCCGGCGATCTCCGGCGACAGTTGCAGCGCCCGGGCGATCGGGCCCACCAGTGGCTGGGCGTAGTAGAGGTTGGCGACGATCATGCCGCAGGCGGCGGCCAGCAGCGGCGTGATCCATGCGGCGGGCTGGGTGGTGCCTTCGGTGGCGTCCTGGTCGGTACGTTGCGCGGTGGCGGGGGTCATGAGGCTTCCTGAACGGACTTGCGGGCCGGCAGGCCGTCATGCTTGTTTGGGGGGACCGCTGGCCGGCAAAGACGGAATGCAGCGTGCGGGGCCGGGGACGAGCGCGATCGGTTGCCGCGCCATCAAGCGGCCGATTCTACCTGGAGATAGATAGGGGCGTCGGGCGTAGGGTCTTGGGCCGGCTACGGGTCCAGGTCGTCATCGAAGCGGAATTCCTCCTGCACCGCGGCAGGATCATCGCCTTGTTCGCCGGCCGGCATCAGCGCACTCACGCGTACGCCCAGCAGCCGGATCCGGCGCTCCAGCGGAATCCGCTTCAGGCACTCCGTGGCACCGCGCCGGATTGCCGCGCCGTCCGCGGTATGCGCGGTCATCGTCAGGTCGCGCGTCACGGTACGGAAATCATCAAAGCGCAGCTTGATCCCCACCGTTCGCCCCACGTAGCCCTTGCGGCGCAGATCCTCCGCCACGCGCATGCAGAGCTTGGTGAACGATTCCGACAGCAGTGGCCGGTCACCGCGCGGGTGCAGGTCGCGCTCGAAGGTGGTTTCGCGGCTCATCGACTTGGGTTCGTGGCTCACCACCACCTGGCGGTCGTCGCGCCCGTGCGCCACCTCCACCAGCCAGCTTGCGTAGTTGCGGCCGAAGTGCGCCTGCAGCAAGCCCTGATCCGCCTCGGCCAGGTCGCCGACGGTGTCGATGCCAATGGCCGTCAGCTTCTCCGCGGCTTTCGGACCAATCCCATTGACCTTGCGCGCCGCCAACGGCCAGATGCGCGTGGGGATGTCGGCCGGGGTCAGGATAGTCAGGCCATCCGGCTTGTCGAGTTCGGAGCCGATCTTGGCCAGCAGCTTGTTGGGTGCCACGCAGATCGAACAGGTCAGCCCGGTGGCCTCCCTGACCGCCGCCTTGATGCGCGCGGCGACATCGCGGGGTTCGCCCGGCACATCGGTCAGGTCGATATAGATCTCGTCGATGCCGCGGTCTTCCACCTCGGCCGTGAAAGTACGCACGGCCGCCTTGAACAGCCCGGAATAACGCCGGTAGGCATCGAAGTCCGTCGGCAGCAGGACCGCGTCCGGCGCGAGCCTGGCGGCTTTCATCATGCCCATCGCCGAGAACACGCCCAGCGCCCGGGCCTCGTAGGTGGACGTGGTCACGACACCGCGTCCTACGTAGTCACGCAGGCGTGCATAGCGGCGCGAGCCGTCGGGCAGGGTTTCCGGAATGGCGTTGCGGCCGCCGCCGATCACCACGGCCTGGCCACGCAAGTCGGGATAACGCAGCAGTTCGACGGACGCATAGAAGGCGTCCATATCGAGATGGGCGATGCGCCGGGTGGTCGGGGGCATGAAGGTAAGGGGGCGCGTCGATACTGTATAAACGTACAGTATAGTGCGTCAGCTTCTGTATGCCGAGTGAGTGCCGGGTGAGACGTCAGAACGGCACCACAACAATCATTAGCCGCAAAGATTGATCGATCTATTTTTCAAGAGCTCTGATTCTTGATATCGATAGCGGAAAGCCGGTTGCGCCGCGAGATCCACATTCCCTCCATCGCATAGATGGCCAGCGATACCCAGATCAGCGCATAGCCGAGCTGCTTCTGGGCGGGGAACGGCTCGTGCCAGAGCCAGATGCCCAGCAGCAGTTGCAGGGTGGGGCCGGCGTACTGCAGCAGCCCCAGCAGCGACAGCGGAATCCGTCGCGCGCCGGCGGCAAAGAACAGCAGCGGCACGGCCGTGACCGGGCCGGCCATCAGCAGCAGGAATTGCGTACCCGGCGCTGCGGCGCGGGTGGTGTCCTGTCCGGTCAGAAACAGAAATCCCAGCGAAACGAGAGCAATCGGAAACAACAGGAGCGTTTCCAGCGACAGCCCCTCGAGGGCACCCAGCGCGCCGGTCTTGCGCAACAGGCCGTAGCCGCCGAACGTGGCCGCCAGCGCCAGCGCGATCCAGGGCAACTGGCCGGCGGATACCGTCAGCCACAACACACCTGCCGCGGCGATGGCAATCGACAGCCATTGGCCGGGGCGAAGCCGCTCATGCAGAAACAGCACGCCCAGCAGCACACTGAACAGCGGGTTGATGAAGTAGCCCAGGCTGGCATCCACCACGCGGTTGGCGGAAACCGCCCAGATATAGAGGAACCAGTTGCCGCAGAGCAGCGCCGCGCTGGCGGCAAACCCCAGGATCAGGCGCGGATTCCCGGCCACCTCGCGCAACCAACCGAAATGGCGCCGCCACAGCAGGATTGCGCCCAGGAAGACGAGCGACCACACCATGCGGTGCAGCAGGATCTCGATCGGCGCCACGCCGTGCAGGGACTTGATGTAGAGGGGCAGCAAGCCCCAGATGATGTACGCGAGCAGCGCGTAGAGGATGCCGATTTGCATGGGAATGTCCGGTAAGTGCGGCGGATTCTACCGGGGATGAAAAAAGCCCGTGCGCGGGGCACGGGCTTTCCTCTTTCCTGCCAGGTCGCCCCGGGGCGGGGCGCTCGGCTTACAGCTTGTGGGTGAAGCTGAACTGCGAGAATGCCTGCTCGGCCACGTTGAACCAGGCGGCCTCGTTGTTGCGGAACACGCGCCAGTCGTCGTAGATCTTCTTGAACGACGGGTTCTTGGCGGTTTCGTCCGCATACGCTTCCTGCGTGGCCTTGAAGCAGGCCTCCATGATCTCCTTCGAGAACGGACGCAGCTTCACGCCGTTTTCCAGCAGACGAGCCAGCGCCTGCGGGTTCACGGTGTCGTACTTGGCCATCATGTTGGTGTGCGCCTCGATGGTGGCGGTCTCCAGCGCGCGCTTGTACTGGGCCGGCAGCTTCTCGAACGCCGGTGCGGAGGCGTAGAACGACAGCTGCGCGCTGCCTTCCCACCAGCCCGGGTAGTAGTAGTACGGCGCCACCTTGTAGAAGCCGAGCTTTTCGTCGTCGTACGGGCCCACCCATTCGGCGGCGTCGATCGTGCCCTTTTCCAGCGCGGGGTAGATGTCACCACCGGCAATCTGTTGCGGCACCACGCCCAGGCGCGACAGCACCACGCCGGCAAACCCGGCAATGCGGTACTTCAGGCCTTGCAGGTCGGCCACGGTCTTGATTTCCTTGCGGAACCAGCCGCCCATCTGGGCGTTGGTGTTGCCGCCCAGGAAGTTGACGATGTTGTATTCCTTGAAGAACTCGCGCATCAGCTTCATGCCGTTGCCCTGCATCATCCACGCGGTCTGCTGGCGCGCGGTCAGGCCAAACGGGACCGTGGTGTCAAAGCACAGCGTCGGATTCTTGCCGAAGTAGTAGTAGCCGGCCGTATGGCCGATCTGCACGGTCTGGTTCTGCACCGCGTCCAGCACCTGCAGGCCCGGGACGACTTCGCCGGCGGCAAACACCTTGATGTTGAACTTGCCATCGGTCAGTTCCTTCACGCGCTGCGACAGCAGCTCGGCGGCCCCGAAAATGGTATCGAGCGACTTGGGGAAGCTGGAGGCCAGGCGCCATTCCACCGCGGGATTGCTGCCGACCACTGCCGGCGCCGCGGGGGCGCTGGCCGATGCGGCGGGAGCCGCCGGCTTGTCTTCCTTGCCACATGCGGCAAGTGCCCCGGTAGCGGCCACAGCCGATGCTTTCAACAGGAAGGAACGACGTTCCATTGACATCTCCTCTTATAAATATGTGTGCATGCTTTACCCGTAAAACGGGGCCCGCCGATTATAGCGGTGGCGTTTTGTGCACGGGGCCCCGCCAAAGTCCGGGTTTTCGCTAATCGGCGTACTTATGCAACAGGGGGACGTGGGCATGCCCCAATTGCGGGCCTCGCTAGGTTTCGTATTGTGAGAAGTGGCAAGGTTTGATGGATTTTGTAACCCGGCTTGCGGTCCAAATGGTCGCCTGTTAAAAACAGACCCCTCGTCTGGGGCCTTTGTCCGAGCCCGTCCTGTTGTTTTCATGCTGCATTCCGCTCCGTCTTCCTCCCGCCCGCATCCCCGTCGTCTCACGTTCGCCGTCCTGGCCGCGTGGGGGCTGGTGGCCTGCGCGCAAACCGGCAGCACGGTAGCGCCACCCCCGCAGATCGTCACGCCCGCCGTGCCGCCCGTGGCTTCGGCCGCCGCCACTGGGGCCACTCCGGGGGCCAACTCCAGCACCCCTTCCAGGGCCACATCGGCAACCACGTCCGCTACCGTGCCGGCCGCGGCAACGTCCGCAGCGGCGGCCGATCCGCTGGGAGACCTGATCCGCGCCGCGGGTACGACGACTGCAAGCGACAACACGGCGACAGCGGACACGCCCGGCACCGGCGACGCAGCGGCCACGGCAACGGCCGCCGATGCAGGGACGCCGGCGGCAGCGCCAACCACCACGGCCGCAGCCGACGCCAGCACGGACCCCGACTTTGTCGGCCCGCCCGAATCGGCGGCTCCACCACCGCCACCACCACCCCCGCTGGTCCTGTTTCCGCATCGGCTGGGGGAATTCCCGGCCCAGCAAGCCCTGGAGCAGGCAGCCGAAGCGCGCGATTCCCGGGATACCGCTGAAGCGGGTACGCCGTCGGATGCGCCTCCTGTCCTGCGTTCACAGTTGCCAGCCGACGATCCCGCCGGCGATTCGGTCTGGCGGCTTGGCTACAGTGGTCGCGCGGCCGTGGAGGATCGCTCCAGCATGCAGCGCGCCTGCGCAGGTGGAGGAACCCCGTCTACCGGGTTCGGCAGGGGGCTCGCGTGCACGAGCAGCGGCGAGGTGAAGATTCGCGAGTCCCTGGTCGATATCGGCGGCGGTGCCCAGGTCCAACTGGTGGCGCACGCCAAGGGGACCGATGCGACGTCCATCAACGGCAATGCCGCCGCCGTGGACCCCTATGCACTGGTTCCGCAGTTCTATACCGCCGTCAGCGGCCTTTCCGGATTGTCGGTGCTGGACGGTGCCAGCGTCTGGGCCGGCCGTCGGGACAGCAATCCGTTCCTGATGTCATCGGGACTGTTGCCACCCAATTCGCCGTCGATGCGCTTTGGCGTGGACAACGCCAAGTTGGGCGATTTCGGCCTGAGCTACCAATACACCGCGCGCAACGATCTGAACGGCGCCAACCTGCCGAGCTATCACAGCGTGCGCACGGCGCCGATCGGCACCAACGACAAGGGTTCGGTCCAGCTCGGTTTCACGCGCGTGGAGCCGCTGCCCCAGATCGTGGACACCGGTAGCGCCTGGTGGGCGTCGGCCATGCACGAGCAGAAGGGCGTGCTCTTCGGCACCAACCGCCTGGGCGTGCAGTACGGCCAGGGCTCGCGCACGGCCATGACGGGCTACACGGGGATGGGCACATCGCTGTCGCGGGTGCGCCTGGCCGAGTCGATGGAATGGAAGGGACGATCCGGCATCGGCGGGTCGGTGGAGTCGAGCCTGCAACTGGACCGTTCCGCCGTCGGCACGCTCCAGTGGGCCGCCACGCGCGTGCGGCCGGCCTATGTGGCCAGCGACCAGTTCCGCCTGACCTTCGAGGTGGCGCATGACCAGATCTCGTCGGGGTTTGGCGTCGGCGGACAACGTACCGCGCTGACCGTGGCGCCGACGCTCACGCTCGGCAAGTCCGCGGGCAATGCCAATCTCCGCGCCTTCTATACCTACAGCCGCGCCAACGACGTGGACGGCATCACCTTTGCCGCCCCCGCGGACACGTGGGCGTCTCAAGCCAGCGGCTCCATCTTCGGGGTCCAGCTCAATCGGCGCTGGTAGTTCCGCCGGCAGCCCCGCCGGTGGCCCGCTTGAATCCCTTCCATGCCTTCGCCTCCGGTGCGCGCTGCGGCGCGACCGGCTGGCGGCACATCCAGTGAAACAGCCACGTGGCCGTGAGCGCTCCGCCGGCTTGCGCCAGCACGAAGGCGGGCACATCGGCCGGGCGGATGCCGGCGAACGTATTGGTCAGCGCGCAGGCTATCGTCAGCGCAGGGTTGGCGAAGGACGTGGATGACGTGAACCAGTATCCGGCCGTGATATAGCCGGCCACCACAAACGGCACCAGGCCTGGCCGCGTGCGGGACGTGCCGATGACCAGCCCGATCAGGCCGAACGTCGCCAGGAATTCGCTCCACCACATCGGCGCCCCGGTACGCGCCTGCGTGGACCAGTTCAGCAAAGGCTCGCCGAACATTGCGTGCGCGGCCATCACCCCGACGATTCCCCCAGCCACCTGCACCGGCACATAGCGCAGCGCATCGCGCGGCGCCAGGCTCCCCTGTATCAGCCCCGAAAGGGTGACGACGGGATTGAAATGCCCGCCCGAGACCGGCCCCAGCGACACCAGCAGTGCCACCAGTCCGGCGCCGGTCGCCAGCGCATTGCATAGCAACGCCAGCGCGGTATCACCAGCCGCCAGCCGCTCGGCGCGAATCCCCGATCCCACGACGATTGCAATCAGCAAGGCCGTACCCAGGCCTTCGGCCACCAGCCGGCGGGCAAGCGTCGTCATGGGTGCCGGGCCGCCATGGCGGTAGTGGGGGTGAGAGCGGTGAGACGAAGGCGGGTCATCGAAAGGGCGCGCAGGAGGGCGAAGGAAGGGACAAAAAGAAGGCAGGAATCGACCGCGCAGTGTTCCGCGCCAGCCCAAAGCGCGTCAATGCGCCGCGGCGATGTTGTGAACGAACACGCGGTATCGAATCGGCCACGCCTCGGCAAGATCTCCCCGCTAACGGCAGGCAACTCGTTCGATGACATCGAACGTCAGCGCCAACTCGTTCGCATGGCTTTCGGATCGTGGTTGCCCAGAATGTATTCACACACCCACCACATCCCTGGAGAACACCATGCAACGCTTCGCAAACAAGACCGTACTCGTGACCGGCGGCAACAGCGGTATCGGCCTGGCTGCCGCGCAGGCTTTCGCCGCCGAAGGCGCGCGCGTCGTCATCACCGGCCGCGACGCGGCCACGCTGGAGTCGGCCCGTGCCACGCTGGGCACCGGCGCCATCGCCATTCGCAATGAAGCGGGCTCCGTCGATGGCGCCCGCGACCTGGCCCGACAACTGACCGAAGCCGGCGTGCGCCTCGATGCCGTCTTTCTGAACGCAGGCGCGGCCAGGTTCGCCGCCCTTGAAGATGTTCAGGAATCGCTCTGGGACGAAGTCTTCAACGTCAACGTCAAGGGCCCGTACTTTCAGGTGCAGGCCCTGACGCCGCTACTGAACAAGGGCGCGTCGATCGTGATCAACGGTTCGATCAATGCCCGCATCGGCATGCCGCAGTCGTCGGTGTATGCCGCCAGCAAGGCCGCGGTGATTTCGCTGGCCAAGACACTGTCGGCGGAACTGCTGCCGCGCGGCGCGCGCGTGAATGTGGTGAGCCCCGGCCCGGTCACCACGCCGCTGTACGGCAAGCTGGGTCTGGATGCCGAGACGCTGAACGCCACGGCGGCCCAGATCCTGAGCCAGATCCCGCTCGGCCGATTTGGCGAACCGGCGGAAGTGGCCTCGACCGTCCTCCATCTGGCGGCCCCGGAATCGGCCTTCATCGTCGGCACCGAGATCATCGTCGACGGCGGCATGAGCCAGCTGTGATTCGCAACGATCCCGCACAGGAGAGAACCATGAGCCATGCACAGATCGCGTTTGTCGTGCGCTTGCCCGCCCGGGCCGAGTTTCGCGAGGAATTCGAGGCCCGCCTGCTGGGTGTCGTCGAAACGATGGCGAAGGAGCCGGACTTCGTGAACACAACCATTCACAAGTCGGCCGAAGACCCCGACACCTACGTGCTGTACGAGACGTGGGCCTGTTCCCAGGAATATTTCATGACCCATCACCTCAGCAAAAATTACCGCCGCGAATATGAGGCAGCGCTACCGCGCTTGCTGAAGGCCCCTCGGCAGATCGACTTCCTGGTGCCGACCCAGGCATTCGTCAAGGCGTAACACGCCGAATGCGGCACATAGCGAGCCCGTAGCCGATGGTTGCGGGCTTATTTTATTCAACCAAATAATCAGCGCATCAAAAATATAACGAAATAAATTCTTCGCACTGATATCCCTATTGCAGATTGTTCCGCATCACCAGCAGCCACGGCATATGGGAGTTCGTAAAGGCGTCGAGCTGGCCGGCATCGTTCAGGTCGATGACGTCCATCGATACCGATTGCTGGACATTGCCGCCGATGGCCTTGACGACGCGCGCGGACGGGTCGACCTCCACCACGATGTCGCAATGCATCGGCGTGGTGCCAAAGCCGATCTCGGCAGGACTCTCGAGGTACTTGTCACGGCCCCGTGGGGCACAGATCAGGTCGCCAGGCCGTGGCAACGCAGGCGTGGGTACGATATGGAACGCGGGGCGCGGCAGCTTGCCGTCACGCGCATCCACCACGTACATCGAATGTGACTGGCCGGTCAGGAACTGGTCATTGTTGAGGCCGGCCTTGCGCATGACCCAGGAAATGAACACGGCCGACCAGGCCCAGGCCCCTTGGGTGACCTGACGGCAGGTTGGGGCTTCCCCCACGATGCCCCAGTAGCGTTGTGCCATGGCGCAGCCCCGCTGCGTGGACTCCATGCCGGTGCCGTCCGGGAAACGCACGCAGTTCGCGTCGCGTCCATCTTCGTCGGACTCCTGGTCTGCCGAGGCCTGTCCGTTCGCGTCCACCGCATTGGCGTTACCGACCAGGTCCTCCAGCACGGGTGGCGGCAGCGGGCTTTGCGTCACACAGGCCGAATCATCCCGGCCAATGCGAACGACCTGATCCCCCCATTTGTGCCATTCCAGCAAGGCGATCTCGACAATGCGCTCGCGCGGCGTGGCACCAGGTGTCGTGGCGACGCGTTGATAGTCGGGGAGGGGGATGGCCTGCGGACGCGCGGTCCGGGGCGGGGAGGTGGTGCAACCACAGAGCACGGCCAGGGCAACCGCGCTCAGAAATGCCTGCGCAAGCGCCTGTGGAGAAAGCTGTGGAGCCTTGTGTGGAAAGCGCTGTGTATAACGCTGTGGAAATCTGTGCGGCAGCAAGCGGGGCAGCATGTCAGGTCCACGACTCCCGGCACCCGACGGCCCCAGTACCGGCCACGTCCAGGCGCCTTTTTTCAGACAATTGCGACGGCCATCCGGCAGGCCCTGCCGGCTGTGCAGTTCTGCGCGCACGTCGGCGGGAAAACCGTTGTGGATAACGTCCCCCGCCTGGCGCACACCTGCGCCTTTTCTGGCGTCCGGTGGCGGCACGGCGGGGTCATGCAAACCGGGCGATCGAAGGCGCCCGCCAGCATCACTGGTTGACGGCGTCCTTGAACTTCTGGCCAGCCTTGAACTTCACGGTCTTCGCGGCTTCCACCTTGATTTCCTCGCCGGTGCGCGGGTTGCGCGCCATGCGCTCGCCGCGCTCGCCCTGGCTGAAGGTGCCAAAGCCGATCAGGCTGAGGGTGTCGCCCTTGGCCACGGCGTCCATGATGGCGCCCAGGGTCACGTTGAGGGCCTGCTCTGCCTTGGCCTTGGTCAGACCGTCCACGCCAGCTGCAATCGCGTCGATCAGTTCGGTTTTCGTCATGCTTCACTCCGTATCGAGTTGAAAAAACACTGACGCCCTGCCCAGGCGTTCCACGCTGGAACCCGCCCCGGCCAAGACGCCGCGGGCCACATCATACCGTGTCGGGCAAGCCCGGCCGGGAACACATTGTTACGCCGGCTCTCCGCGAAGCCGCGCCAGATGGCGGCTGGCGGGTTTTCAGCGGGTTTTGCGGGGCTTTGGCGCAAGGACGATGTGATAGCAGAGGCCCATGGAACGCATGGTGCGGTATACGGCATTTCCGCGACTGGAATGGTCAGGAGGAGGCAGAGGGCCTCAGCAAGCCCCGGAGGGCGTATACGTCCCCCAGGGTCATGCCAGCCCCGTAAACGTCCCTGAGCCCCTCTGAGCGCGTCCAGACGCCCCTGAATGGCCGGTGCCGGGTGGCGGGGGTGGCACAAGCATTCCATTGCACCACGCCAACGGCAAATCTCGACAACATGGCGATGTCGGGTCTACGGCATATCGGCTGCCAATCGTCGGGCCAATCGCCGGCCAATCACCGGTATACGCCGACCCATCGACCGCTGACCCACCGACAACCATCGCGAGCCGATCAGAGCCATTGGGCAGCCATGTCTCGCCAGCCCCAGCTCGATGCCGTGCTGCCCGTTTTTTAACCGGCTGCATTCGAGCGGGTATACCGGCCGGCGAGCGAAAGCGAGGTATACGCCGGGCGTTCTTTGCCTCCTCCTTCTCTCGTGCTTTCGGTTTACGTATTTCTTTTCATGTATACAAATAGTAGTGATAGGTAAACAAGGTGCTTTTCTGTGGATAACCACGTATACGTCAATCGGATCAACCGTTTACGTATACCGAAAGCGCAGGGATGGCGTGTTGGTCGGCGTGGATGACTCAGCCATCGGGATGAGGTGTACCCGAAACCCCCTCCGACTTGTTCCTGATCCATCCCCATCCCAGCCCCAGGCAGCCCACACCAAACGCGCGCGTTTATCCACAGATTTCGGCCTGGTTATCCACATCGCGGGTTGAGGGGTATACGCGAAATACGTGGCATTTCCCCCGCGCCGATGAGGTCGCCGGGTGTGTTGTATACGTCGTTCGGCGGGTATCATCCGGTTCGCGCCGGGCTGGACCGGCCATCCATCGTTGACGGGAAAACGGATATGTCGGAAAAGGCCAGGGACGGCAAGGACAAGAAGGCGGGCAAGAAGAAGACCGCCAGCGATCGCATCGAAGTGCGCCAGTCAGGTGTGCACGGAAGGGGCGTATACGCGATTGGCGCGATTGCCGAAGGCGAGCGCGTGATCGAGTACAAGGGCGAGCACATTTCCTGGAAGGAAGCGCTCAAGCGGCACCCGCACGATCCCACCGACCCGAATCACACGTTCTATTTCAGCCTGGAAGACGGCAACGTCATCGACGCCAAGTTCGGTGGCAATCGTGCGCGCTGGATCAATCACGCCTGCGCCCCCAACTGCGAGGCACGCGAAAAGCGCGGCAAGGTCTACATCCATGCCCTGCGCGACATCACAGCTGGCGAGGAACTCTTCTATGACTACGGTCTGGTGATTGACGCCCGCTATACCCGCAAGCTCAAGAAGGAATACGAATGCCGATGCGGCAGCCCGGAGTGCCGCGGCACGATGCTGGCGCCGAAGGAAAAGAAGGGCAAATAAGCCTGCGGGGCGGCACGGCGGGCGCGCCGTCAGGCCGTGGTGCTACCGGGTGCCTCGCAAGGGATCCGGATCACGAAGCGCATCGACGCCCGGCGGGGCGCGGGTTCCGCTGAAGGCGCTTCGTCATGACCACCGTGGGTGGCCACCGCAGGGGACGGTGCCAGCGCGGGCGCGGGCACATCCTCGATGCAGATCGTGCCCTGGTGCAGCGTGACGATCTCGTGCACGATGGCCAGCCCAAGGCCGGCGCCGCCCGGCGCGGCCTGTTGCACCGCCTGGGCTCCCGGGGTGTGATCGCCACGGAAGAAGCGCTTGAACACCTCACCGCGTCGCGCCGGCGGGATGCCCGGTCCGTTGTCTTCCACCATCACCACGGCCATGCCACGATGGCCCATGGTCTCGCCACCGGCGCGCACCGTGATGCGTCCGCCGGCCGGCACATACTTCACCGCGTTATCGATCAGGTTGGAAAGCGCCTCGCGCATCAGCAAGCGGTTGCCGCGCACCACGGCCGGCGCGCTGCCGGTAAAGGTAGGGCCGGGCAGGATCTCGAAGCCCAGGTCCACGCGACGCGCCAGCGCCTGCGGCACCCACTCGGCACCGATCTCGAACGCCAGCCCGGCCAGGTCGAAATGCTCCACGGGCCCAAGTCGCTCCAGCGACAGCCCCGGCTCCGCGCGTGCCAGCGACAGCAACTGGTTGGAGAGCCGCACCGCGCGATCGGCCGCCGTCTGCACCTCCCGCAGCGCGTGGCGCGCCACGTCTAGCGTATCGGCTTCCATGGCGCGATCCGCGTGCAGCTTGACGGCGGTCAGCGGCGTGCGCAGCTGGTGGGCGGCATCGGCGATGAATTTGCGCTGCGCGTCGAGCGCATCACGCAGGCGCGACAGCAGGTCGTTCAGGCTGCGGATCAGCGGTTCCACCTCGGCCGGCACCTGGGTCTCGTCCAGCGCGGCCATCGATCGCGCGGTTTGCCGGTTGAGCTTGTCCGTCAGGATCTGCAGCGGCACCAACTCTTCCTTGAGCACGTGCGACAGGATCATGCTGCCCACCAGCAGGAGCAGGATGAGCGGCACCGACATCGAGAGCAGGATTTCATTGGCCGCCGTTTCGCGCCGGTCCAGCAATTCCGCCACTTCCACGACGATCGGCCCGCGCGGCACGGTGGCCTCCGCGCTGGTGCCGAGTTCGTCCGATGCCGAGCTGGGCAGACTGACGGGTAGCCGCACGGCCCGGACCTGCCGGCCGCTGAACCACGCATAAAAGAGCCGCGCGTCATGGAGCGAGGTCTGGCCCGTGCCATAGCCAAGCCACGTATCCATGCCACCGATCAACCCGTCCGGTCCGTGGATGCGCCAGTAGATGCGGTCGCTGCCTTCCGCTTCGACGAGCGTCTGGGCAATCGTCGGGATGTCCTGCTCCAGGCGCGGCCCGGCAATGCGGATCTGCTGGGCGATGTTGTTCGCCACGCCATAGAGGGCCCGGTCGAACACCTGCGTCGTGTAGTGGGCGGCCAGCCAGTAGGAGAGCGAGCCGCTGGTCAGCACCAGTGCGAACAGCGGGGTGGCCAGCGCGCGCAACAGGTGGACGCGCAGGCTGGGATTGGACGACACGCGCGCATTGGCCTGGCCGCGGTTGCGGCCGCTACGGCTACTCCGGCGGCTGCGCGCGCGCGTCCCCGTGGCGGGCGGATCGCCGGCCGGTGCGGAAGAGGACGATTGCGAGCGCGGCCACATGGCGGATGACTACGTTGGTTGGGACGCGGCGCGGCGCGGCCGCATCCGCGACATACGGGAATCAGTGCCCGGCACGAATCTGCAACAGGTAGCCGAAGCCGCGCACGGTGACGATTTCGACATCGGCATCCTCAAGCTTCTTGCGGACGCGGTGCACATAGACCTCGATGGCCGTGTCGCCGACGGTATCGCCGCCTTCGCCGGCCGGATGGGCAAACGTAGCCAGGTGATCCTGCATCTGCGCCTTGCTCACCACGCGGCCCTGCCGCTGCAGCAGCAGTTCCAGCACGGCGAATTCGCGCGGCGACAACTCCAGCGCACGGCCGTCGACGAACATGCGGCGATCGTTACCGGAAAGGCGCAGGCGGCCCAGGCGCACATCGCGCTCCGGTGCAGCTTCGCCATGCTGGCTGCGGCGCAGCAGCACGCGCACGCGTGCTTCCAGTTCGGGCAGGGCGAAAGGCTTGACCAGGTAGTCGTCGGCGCCGGCATTCAGGCCGGAGAGCTTGTCTTCGAGCTCGTCGCGGGCGGTCAGGATGATGACGGGGGTGGTGCGATTACGGGCGCGGTAGCGCGCCAGCAGCGTCATGCCGTCGATGCCGGGCAGGCCCAGGTCCAGGATGACGAGGTCATGCTGCTCCCGCAGCAGGTGATCGGTGGCGTACACGCCGTCGTGCACCACGCGTACCTGGTGGCCGGCGCGGGACAGTCCGGCTTCCACGCCGCTGGCGATTTGACGGTCGTCCTCGATCAGCAGGATACGCATGGCAGGGGGCTCGGGCAGGCAGTGTGGCAATGCCGGCGATTGTACAGGGCGGCACCGCGGCCTGCCTTTCAGTTGCCCTACAGCTGCAGCGTTCCTGCGGGAGCTCCAGCCGCCGCCCTGATGGCCCGGAGGGCGGCCTGCGGCGACCGTTATTTCCCGACCGGTGCCTCAGCGGGCCAGGCCCGCGGCAGCCTGTTCGATGAAGCGGGCCAGGTCGATATCGCGCTGCGTCAGCCCGTTGGCATCGTGCGTGGAGAGCGTGATGTCCACACGGTTGTAGACGTTGAACCACTCGGGGTGGTGATCCACCTTGTCGGCGTGCAGCGCCACGCGCGTCATGAAACCGAACGCGGCGTTGAAGTCGGCAAACTTGAAGGATTTCTGGATGGCGTCGCGGTCCTGGACAGCGGTCCAGCCGGGCAGTTCCGCGAGCAGGCTCGCGCGGGCTTCTTGCGAAAGAGGCGTCATGATGGGCTCGATCTGATAGGTCATAAACGACAAGCGCCGGCCCGCCTGGTCCGCCGGGCCCTGAGGGCGGGCGCCGCTGGCGGCCGGGCATGCCGGCATTGTTTCACAAAGCGGGGTGGGCGGCGGGGCTTAGATGTCGTCGCTGTCGGCCCAGCCTTCGCGCGTGCCCACGTGGATGACGCGGTCGCCCTCGGCGATGTCGCCGGCGCCCAATGTGGGCAGCGCGCTCAGCTCCGGGTACAGCGCCGTGAAGTCCGGGCGCGTGGCATCGAACAGCTGTTCGAAACTGTCGATCACGAAGTAGGTCTTCTGGAACGTGTCGATGCGGTACCGGGTGCGCATGATCCGGTGCAGGTCAAAGCCGATGCGGTTCGGGCTGGCCGAATCGAGGCTGTAGATCGATTCGCCCTGGCTGGACAGGATGCCGGCGCCAAAGATGCGCAAGCCCTCCGGGGTGCGGATCAGGCCGAATTCCACGGTGTACCAGTACAGGCGGGCCAGCATGTCCAGCGCGCCCAGTTTGGCGGCCTTCAGACCGCCCTTGCCATAGGCCTCCATGTAGTCCGCGAAGATCGGGTTGATCAGCAGCGGCACGTGGCCGAACACATCGTGGAAGCAGTCCGGTTCCTGCAGGTAGTCCAGCTGCTCGGGCTTGCGCATCCACCAGCTCGCCGGGAAGCGGCGATTGGCCAGGTGGTCGAAGAACACCTCGTCCGGCACCAGCCCGGGTACGGCCACCACCTGCCAGCCCGTGGCGCGCATCAGCGTCTCGTTGAGCTGGTCGAACTCCGGCACGCGGTCGCGTTCCATGCCCAGCGTGGCCAGCCCCTGCAGGAATTCGTTGCAGACGCGGCCCTGGAGCATTGATGCCTGGCGTTCGTACAGCCGGCGCCACATCGCATGATCGGTGCTGGTGTAGCGATGCACCGGTTGGGCGATGGTGAAGTCCGGGCGCAGTTCCTGGCCGGACAACAGGCCTTCCTCGAACTGTTCCTTGAGCTTCGCGGTCAGGGTGCCGGCAAAGTTGCCGGACGCGGTGTCCTGGGGGGCGGCCGATGGGGTCATGTCTTGTGTCTCCAGTCATGCGGGTTTTGTGCATAGTCTAGCGATCAGTGCGCGCGTTCTGGCCGCAAAATCGGCTTGGTTTCGAGGCGGCGTGCATGTAATCTGCATCTTTCAATCACCGGATGCGGGATATTCACGCGATATGACTACGGCCAGCCTGGACCCCTACGACCTGGCGTTGCTGGCGGCGCTGCAGGCCGACGGACGCTCCACCCACCAGCAACTGGCGGACCGCGTCCATCTGTCGCCCAGCCAAGTCGGCCGCCGCCTGGCCCGGCTGGAGACGGACGGCGTGATTACCGGCTACCGCGTGAACCTGTCGTCACAGGCGCTGGGCCTGGGGGTGCTGGTCTTTATCAGCGTGAAGCTGGCCCACCACGGCGACACGATCATCGAGCGCTTCCGGGAGGAGATCCTGCTGCTGGAAGAAGTGCAGGAATGCTACTCCGTGGCCGGCGAGGCGGACTACCTGATCCGCGTGGTGGTGCCCGATCTGCCCACGCTGGCGGAGTTCACGATGAAGCGGCTGATGCGCGTACCGGGCGTGGAGAGCATCCGGTCCAACATCGTGCTGACTGCGCTCAAGTGCGAAGGGCCGCTTCCGCTGTCGCATTTGCGCTGAATGCGGTACGCGACTGCATCGGAATGTGCTGAAGCTTGCGCTTGCCATCGGTGCATGTCACGCTCGCCGGGTGCCAATTCCGGAGAAGGCAGGATGATGGGGAAGATCGCCTCGTGCCGTAGCGTGAAGCTCCTGCGGGCTGTGTCGGGCAGGCTGGCCGCAGCGGCGGGTCTTGCGCTGTGGGGGATGTCCGGTGCGCCTGACGCGCTGGCCGCGCAGGTCGCGCGCTTTTCGCCCGAAGGGGTCGTCCCGCAGGTCCGGCAGGTGGCGATCCGCTTTGACGAGCCGATGGTGCCGATGGGCGACCTCAACGCCGCGCCGCCCGCCGCGGTGTCATGCACCGGCGGCAGCGTGGGGGGCAGCGGACGCTGGGTCAACGCTACCAACTGGGTGTTCGATTTCGAGCGTGACCTGCCACCCGGCGTGCGATGTTCCGTGCGCATGGGCACCGGACTCCGGAGCGTGGCCGGCAAGCCCTTCACGGGCAAGCCCGAGTACCGGTTCGAGACCGGCGGCCCCACCGTCATTGCCGCCCGCCCATCCGGCGGGGAGATCGAGGAAGACCAGGTCTTTGCGCTGCGTTTCAACGGCGCGGCCACGGCCGGATCGATCCTCGCGCACACCTGGTGTCAGGCCGAAGGCCTGGGTGAACGCATCCCCGTGCGGCTGCTGACTGGCAAGGAGCGCGACAGCGTGATTGCCGCCGCGCACTGGAAGGAGATCGCCCGGCGCGAGGCCGACGCCATCCACCTGCTGACCTGCCAGCAGCGCCTGCCGGCCGGCGCGCGCATGCAGCTCGTGTTCGATGCCGGCATCGCCACGCCATCCGGACTGGCCACCACCGCGCCGCGCCGCTTCGACTTCGTCGTGCGCGAGGCCTTTGCCGCCGGATTCACCTGCGAGCGCGAACGCGCCGAGGCCCCTTGCACGCCGCTGCGCCCTCTGACCGTGACGTTCACCGCGCCGATCGCGCGCAAGGTGGCCGAACACATCGTCCTCAAGACACCCTCCGGCCCGCGCGCGCCGACGTTCGATCCCGACCAGCGCGCCGAGGCGACCGTGCAATCGGTCACGTTCGCCGCGCCATTCCCCGAAAAAGCCAGCCTCACCATCGAGGCGCCCAAAGACATCCAGGACGAGAGCGGCCGCCCGTTGACCAATGCGGACCTGTTCCCGATCCGGCTGACGACGGCTGCGTTGCCGCCGCTGGCGAAGTTCGCCGCCGCGCCGTTCGGGGTGGTCGAGCGGTTCGCCGATGTGCCGCGCGGCAAGTCCCCGGCCGACTATCCGCCGCTGCTGCCCGTCACGCTGCGCAATGTGGAAGCCGACCTGCCGGCCAGATCGGTCCGCGCGGAAGCCGGAACCGTGGCCCGCCTCAAGGTCGACGACGATACGGCGATCCTGCGCTGGTTCGGCATGGTCAAGCGCATGCACGAATCGTCGTGGACGAAGCAGGAACTCGATGCGATCCGCGCCGGCAAGTCGCCGTCGGACGTGCGCAGCCCGCGCAACGCGCCGTCGATCGAAGCGCGTTCGGTCTCGCTGCTCGATGGCGTGGCGGGGGCGAAGACGCTGGCGATCCCCAAGCTGAACGATACGACACCACGTCCCTTCGAGGTCGTCGGCATCCCGCTGCCCGAGCCGGGCTTCCATGTGGTGGAGATTGCCTCGCCGATGCTGGGCGCCGCACTGCTTGGCAAGCCCGCGCCGATGTACGTACGCACCGCGGCGCTGGTCACCAACCTCGGCGTGCATTTCAAGCTGGCGCGCGGCGTGGCCGATGGCGACATGAGCGGGCTGGCGTGGGTGACATCGCTCGACGACGGCAAGCCCGTGCCGAATGCGAAGATCGCCGTGCGCACCTGCGAGGGCGAACTGCTCGGCGAAGGCACGACCGACGCCAGCGGCGTGGCACGTTTCGCCAGATTGCCGGATCGCCGCTACAAGGATTGCGCAAACGGGATGGAGGGCTACTTTGTCTCCGCGCGCATCGCCGCCGATCATCCGCAGGCGCGCGGCAAGGCCGACATGGCCTTCGTGATGTCCGGCTGGAACCGCGGCATCGAGACGTGGCGCTTCAATGTGCCCACGGACATGAGTCCGAACCAGACCGTGCGTGCGCATACGATCTTCGACCGCACCTTGCTGCGCGTGGGCGAGACCGTGTCGATGAAGCATCTGCTGCGCACGGAGACGGCGCAGGGCTTTGGCCTGCCGGCGGCGATGCCGGAGAAGATCGTCATCACGCATGACGGCAGCGGCCAGACCTATGAGCTCCCGCTCGCATGGCGCATCACGGCGACCGGCGGTCGTAGCGCGGAGAACACGTTCCAGGTCCCACAGGCGGCAAAGCTCGGCACGTATGCCGTTGCACTGGTGTATGGCGATGGGCGCACGCTGGACAGCGGCAGCTTCCGCGTCGAGGCCTTCCGGCTGCCGGTGCTCGCAGGCACGCTGTCGGTCACGAAAGATCCGAAGGCAAAGAGCAACGCGCTGGTGGCCCCCGCCGAGGTGCCGGTAGGCGTGGAAGTCCACTACCTGAACGGCGGCGGTGCGGCGGGCTTGCCCGTCCGCGTTTCCGCGCTGTTGCGCAATAAGACTGTGAACTTCGCGGACTACGACGAGTTCTCGTTCAACCCGCCGCGCCCGCAGCGCGAGAGCGTATCGGGCGACGAGGAAGAGAGCGAGCAGGACGCCGCGCGTGACGAATCCGAGAAGCTCGTCGCCGACAAGCTGCCCGTCACGCTGGACAAGGACGGCAACGGCAAGGTGACCGTCAAGCAGCTGCCGAAGGTCGACAAACCGGGTGACCTCGTGCTGGAGGCCGGCTTCGCCGATCCGAACGGCGAGATCCAGACGCTGCGGCAGACCGTTGCCGTGTGGCCGTCGGCCGTGGTCGCCGGGATCCGCGCGGCCAACTGGGCGTCGGTGAACCAGAAGCTGTCCGTGCAGGGCGTCGTGCTCGACACGCAGGGCAAGCCGATGGCGGACTCGCCGGTGCAGGTGAAGGCGCGCGCGCGCATCACCACCTCGGCGCGCAAACGCGTCGTGGGCGGCTTCTATCGTTACGACAACCGCAGCGAGAGCAAGGACCTGGGCGTGGTGTGCGAGGCGCGCACCGATGCGCAGGGCCGCGTGCGTTGCGAGGTGTTGCTGGCGCAGGCGGGCGAGATCGAACTGGTGGCGAACGCGCGCGATGCCGATGGCCGCATGTCGCAGGCCGCCACCACCGTGTGGGTCACGCGCCAGGGCGAACTCTGGTTTGGCGGCGAGAACCACGATCGCATGGATGTGCTGCCGGAGAAGAAGGCTTACGCGCCGGGCGACACGGCCGTGTTCCAGGTGCGCATGCCGTTCCGCCAGGCTACCGCGCTGGTGGCGATCGAGCGCGAAGGCATCCTCGACACGGAAGTTGTCGAACTCAACGGCAAGGACCCCACCGTCAGGCTGAAGGTGAAGGCCGATTGGGGGCCGAATGTCTATGTGTCGGTGCTGAGCGTGCGCGGCCGCCTGCGCGAGGTGCCGTGGTATTCGTTCTTCACGTGGGGCTGGCGCCAGCCGATCGACTGGTGGCACGCGTTCCGCAGCGAAGGCCGCGACTACGTGGCGCCGTCACCGCTGGTGGACCTGGCGAAGCCGGCATTCCGTCTGGGGCTGGCCGAGATCCGCGTTGGCAACGAAGCGCACAAGCTCGACGTGACCGTGACGCCGGACAAGGCCACGTACCCCGTGCGCGGCAAGGCCCGCGTGGTGGTGCAGGTGAAGCTGCCCGATGGCAAGCCGGCCGCGAACGGCGAGGTGGCGTTGGCCGCCGTCGACCAGGCCCTGCTGGAACTGATGCCGAACACCAGTTGGAACCTGCTCGACGCGATGCTGCAAGGGCGCAGCTACGGCGTGGAGACCGCCACCGCGCAGATGGAGATCATCGGTCGCCGCCACTATGGCCGCAAGGCGGTGCCGGCGGGCGGTGGCGGGGGCAAGAGCCCCACCCGCGAGCTGTTCGACACCTTGCTGCTGTGGAATCCGCGCGTGCAGCTCGATGGGGAAGGCAAAGCATCGCTCGAGGTGCCGCTCAATGATTCGCTGACGAGCTTCCGCATCGTCGCCGTGGCCGATCTCGGCGTGGGTCGCTTCGGCACCGGTGGTGCCACCATCGCCGCCACGCAGGACCTGCAGATGATCTCGGGCCTGCCGCTGCTGGTGCGCGAGGACGACCGGTATCGCGCGATGTTCACGCTGCGCAATACGACGCAGCGCGCGATGACCGTGGAGGCCACCGCCCGCGCGACGCTGGTCGACGCGCAGACGCTGCCCGCGCAAACCGTGCAGATCCCGGCGGGCGAATCGCGCGAGATCGGCTGGGACGTCAATGCGCCGGCGTTGCTGGCCTACAGCCGCAGCGGCACGGTGATGTGGGAAGTCGCCGCCACCGAGAAGGCTACCGGCACCGCCAGCGACCGGCTCAAGCTGTCGCAGCAGATCGTGCCGGCGGTGCCGGTCACGGTCCAGCAGGCGGCGCTGGCGCAGCTGACGCCCTCGCTGGCCCTGCCGGTGCAGGCGCCGGCGGGCGCGCTGACCGACCCGGCCGGCAAGCTGCGCGGCGGCATGCAGGTATCGCTGCAGTCGTCGCTGGCGGGAGGCATGCCGGGCGTGCGCGAATGGTTTGCCCACTACCCGTTCAGCTGCCTGGAGCAGCGCACGTCGAAGGCACTGGGCCTGGGTGACGCCGCCGCGTGGGACGCGCTGATGGGCCAGCTGCCGTCCTATCTCGACAGCAATGGCCTTGCGGCCTATTTCCCGCTGCGCAGCGATGACAGCGCCGGTAGCGAGGTGCTCACGGCCTACCTGCTGTCGATCTCCGACGAGGCGGTGCGTGCGGGCCTGCCGATGCGCGTGCCTGATGCGCTGCGCAGCCAGATGGAGCGCGGGCTGACCGCATTCGTGGAGGGTCGCATCACGCCGCCACGCTGGGCGCCGTCGTCGGCGACGATGGATCTGGAAGTGCGCAAGCTGGCTGCGCTGGAAGCGCTGTCGCGCAGCGGCCACGCACAGGCCCGCATGCTCGGTTCGATCCAGATCCTGCCTGCGCAGTGGCCCACATCGGCGCTGATCGACTGGCTGGCGCTGCTGTCGCGCGTGCCGGACATCCCGCAGCGCGACAAGCTGCTGGCCGAAGCGCAACAGCTGTTGCGCAACCGGCTGTCGGTGCAGGGCACGCGGCTGGTGTTCTCGACCGAACGCAGCGATGACTGGTGGTGGCTGATGGCGGGCGGCGATGTCAACGCGGCGCGCTTGCTGGCGCTGGCGACGCAGCTGCCGGCGTGGAAGGAAGACGTGCCGCAGCTGGTCACGGGCCTGCTGGGTCGTCAGGCGCGCGGCGCGTGGGGCACGACCACGGCCAACGCGTGGGGCGTGCTGGCGATCCAGCGCTATGCGCAGGCCTTCGAGAAGACGCCGGTGGCCGGCACCGCGCGGATCACGCTAGGCGACACCGCGCGCACGTTCGACTGGTCGCGGGCCACCCAGAAGGACGGTGTGGCGAGCGGCACGCTCGATCTGCCGTGGCCGGCCGGCAGCGGCGGCAGGTCGTCGCCGGCACCTGTCGCCACGCCTGCGACGCTGCAGGTGGAGCAACAGGGCACGGGCCGTCCGTGGGCGACGGTGCGCGCGTTGGCCGCCGTGCCGCTGCGTGAGCCCATCGCCGCCGGCTATCGCGTGCGCCGTACGGTGACGCCGGTGGATCAGGCCGTGGCGGGCCGCTGGTCGCGCGGCGACACCTATCGCGTGCGGCTCGACGTCGACGCGCAGGCCGACATGACCTGGGTGGTGGTCAGCGATCCAGTGCCCACTGGGGCGACGATCCTCGGTAGCGGACTGGGCCGGGATTCGTCGATCGCCACGCAAGGCCAGAAGACGTCGTCGTCCACGTTCACCGAGCGCACGCCGGAGGCCTATCGCGAATACTTCGCCTACCTGCCCAAGGGCGGCCTGGCCGTGGAGTACACGGTGCGGCTGAACAACGCGGGCGAGTTCGCGTTGCCGCCCACGCGGGTGGAGGCGATGTACGCGCCCGATGTCTTCGGCGCCGCTCCGAATGCGAAGTTGTCCGTGGGAGCCCGGCCATGAGCTGGCTGGCGATGCGAATGCCGGCGCGCGTGCGCGAGTGGTGGATCGCGGGTGCGCTGGCGGGCGTGGTCTACGGTGTATTGCTGCTGCAGGTGGCGATGGAACTGCCCGCGGGAACGCCGCTCACGGGCCAGATTGCCTACCAGCCGGCATGGAAGACGGCGATGGCGATCATGTTGGCGCGCGCCGCATGGTTCCATCGGCCGGTCAGCGAGCGCCGCTGGCTGGTGACCGCGCTGGTGTTCTCCGCAATCGGCGATTTCCTGCTGGCGCTGCCGGGCCTCAAAATCTCGTTCATCGGCGGACTCGGCGCCTTCCTGCTGGCACACCTGGCCTACCTGCGCCTGCTGGTGCCGATGTGCGGCGACTTGCGTCCGCACCGGCTGATCGGCTGCGGGCTCGTGATCGGCGCGGCGGGGGCGTTGCTCGGCCGTTTCTGGCCGAACCTTGGCGACTTGATGTTGCCCGTATCGGTCTATATCGGCGCACTCGCGGCGATGGCCTGCGCGGCGCTGCTCGCGAGGTTGCCGACGCCGCTGACCGCGTTGGGGGCGCTGTGCTTCGTGGCCTCGGACGCGATGATCGGCATGGCGAAATTCCTCTCGCCGTTCGATACGTACCAGCTCGGAATCTGGTGGACCTACGCGGTGGCGCAGGTGCTGCTGGTGGCGGGCATCGTGTCGCAGCGCGGAGAATCGTGAGGCCATCGGCGATGCTGCGCGGCGTCCTGGGCTTCCTGTTGTCATGCACGTTGGCGACATCCGCTCACGCGGTGCCCGCGTTCCGGGACGTGCGCGACAACTGGCGCAGCGCCGATATCGTCGTGGTCGATCGTTATGGCGAAACCCTGGCGCGCGTGCGCGACGACTTTCGTGCGCGACGTGGCAACTGGGTGACGCTGGCGGACACGTCGCCCGCGTTGCGCACGGCCATCGTGCTATCCGAAGACAAGCGCTTCTACGCACACAGCGGCGTCGACTGGCAGGGCGTTGCCGCCGCCGCATGGGCCAACGTCTGGAATACGCGCACGCGTGGTGCGTCGACGCTGACGATGCAGCTCGCGGGCCTGCTGGACGACGACCTGCGCGCGGGACGCGGCCGCAGTCTCGGGCAGAAGGTTGGGCAGGTCGTCAGCGCGACGTCGCTGGAGCGCGGGTGGAGCAAGGATCAGATCCTGGAGGCGTACCTGAACTTGGTGCCATTCCGTGGCGAACTGGTGGGGCTCGCGGCGATGTCGCAGACGCTGTTTGGCAAGGTGCCGAGCGGCCTCGACGCGCGGGAATCGGCGGTGGCGGTGGCACTGGTCCGCAGCCCCAATGCCACGGCCGCGCAGGTATCGAAGCGTGCCTGCGGCATCCTGCGCGAGATGAAGCAGCCGCGCGAGTGTGACGGGCTCGATGGCTTCACCACGCTGGCGCTGACCAAGGCATCGTCGACGGCCGCCTTATCGACAGCTGCGTTTGGCGATACGACTGCGATGCGACGTGGCAACCTCGCTCCGCATCTCGCCCGGATCGTGATCGCGCAGACTCGCGACGCCACGCCCGCTGGCAAGCCGCTGCCGCAGCGCATCGCGTCGACGGTGGATGCTGACGTGCAGCGCGTGGCGGTCGGCAGCCTCGACCGCCACCTGCGCGAACTGGCCACGCGCAATGTGGAGGACGGCGCGGTCGTCGTCATCGACAACGCCAGCGGCGATGTGCTGGCCTACGTGGGATCGTCGGGCGCGTTGTCATCGGCGGCGCAGGTCGACCATGCCGCCGCGCTGCGGCAGGCGGGCTCCACGCTCAAGCCGTTCCTCTACGAGCAGGCCCTGGAAGAGCGTCGCCTGACGGCGGCGTCGCTGCTCGACGACCGGCCTGTCAACCTGCCAACGGGCGGCGGGCTCTACATTCCGCAGAACTACGATCATCGCTATGCGGGCTGGGTGAGCCTGCGCGCGGCGCTGGGGTCATCGCTCAACGTGCCGGCGGTGCGCACGCTGGTCATGGTCACGCCGCATCGCTTCCATCGGCGGCTGGTGGCGCTTGGCCTGCCGCTGACGCAATCGGGCGACTACTACGGCTACAGCCTCGCGCTGGGCAGCGCCGACGTGTCGCTGTTGGCGCTGACCAATGCCTATCGCGCGTTGGCAAATCAGGGTGCCTATGGGCCGACGCGCGTGCGGCCGGGCGCCGCCGTCGCGCGCGGGCAGACGGTGATGACGCCGGCCGCGAGCTATGTGGTGGGCGACGTGCTGTCGGACCGTCACGCGCGGGCGCGTACCTTCGGCCTCGACAGCCCGCTGACCACGCGGTTCTGGACGGCAGTGAAGACCGGAACCAGCAAGGACATGCGCGACAACTGGTGCATCGGCTGGTCGCAGCGCTATACGGTCGGTGTCTGGGTCGGCAATGCCAGCGGCGCGAGCATGCACGACGTGTCGGGCGTCTCCGGCGCGGCACCGGTGTGGCATGAGGTCATGGAAGCGCTCCATCGCACCACGCCGAGTCGCGCGCCCGCGATGCCGTCCGGCGTGGAGCGCGTGGCGCTGACATTCGCCGACGACCTGGAGCCGGCACGCGAGGAGGTCTTCCTGTCCGGCACGGCAATCGGACGGATCAGCGTGGGATCGACGCCGCAAGCCGCGTCGGCGGCTGCCATCGCCAGTCCTGCTGACGGCACGATTTTCGCGCTCGATCCGGACATTCCGCCGGCGGCGCAGCGGGTCTGGTTCCATGCCGACGGGTTGACCGGCCAGACCGCGCGCGCGGTGAGCTGGCGCATGGATGGCAAGCCGCTGGGCAAGGGCGGGCAGATCGCGTGGCTGCCGTGGCCGGGACGACACCGCGTGGAGCTGGTCGATGCCACTGGCAAGGTTGTCGACCACATCGGTATCGAGGTACGGGGCGCCAGCGTGCGCGATGCCGGCCCGCAACGGGTATCGGTGCGCCGCTGAGTGTCAGGTGGCAGGCGGCAGCTTGCGGGCCTTGAGGAAGTCGACGAACACGCGCAGCTTGGGCGGCATCAGCGCACGGCTGGGGTAGTACAGGTAGAAGCCGGCGAACGAAGGCGTCCACGCTTCCAGCACGGGCACGAGTTCGCCGGAGGCCAGCGCGGCCTGGATGTGGTGCGGGAATTCGTAGATCAGGCCGAGCCCGGCCAGCGCCGCCTGATGCAGCATCGACTTGTCGTTGGCGATCAGCGCGGGTCGGGTGTCCACGGTGAACGTCCGTCCGCCATTGCGTGCAAATTCCCAGCGATAGACGGTGCCGGTTGGGCCGAAGCGATACTGCAGGCAGGCGTGGTCATGCAGCTCGTGCGGGGTCTGCGGCGTGCCGTGGCGCGCCAGGTAGTCGGGCGATGCGGCTACCGTCATCCGCATTGGGCCGGTCACGGGGATGGCCACCATATCCTGCTGCAAGGCTTCGCCAAGCCGCAGGCCGGCGTCGAAGCCCTCGGCGATCAGGTCGATGAACCGGTCGTCGGTGACCAGGTCCACGCAGATCGACGGGTACGCGCGCATGAAGTCCGTGAGGATCGGGCGCAGCGCGATGACGACGGCCGAGTGCGAACTCGTCAGCCGCAGCGTCCCCACGGGCATGTCGCGTTGCTGGCGCACATCGTCCGTGGCGGCGTGGATCTCCGCCAGTGCCGGTTCCACGCGCGCGAGCAGGGCGGCGCCGGCTTCGGTCAGCCCCACGCGGCGCGTGGTTCGCTGCAGCAGGCGCACGCCGAGCCGGTCCTCCAGGTGACGGATGGTCTGCGATACGGCGGATGGGCTGACGGCCAGCGCGCCGGCAGCGGCCGTGAAGGTGCCCATCCGGGCCACACAGGCGAAGGCCACCAGCGCTGGCAGCGAATCGGCGTCGATTGTGAAGTCAGGCTTCATGATCCATGCAGCGTAGCACGCTGTTTCCGGGCGCGCCGACTCGGGATACTGATGGGCATCCGGTCGAGGCCGGCCAGTCCGGCCCGATCGCTCTCTCGACCCCGAATCGTTGCATTGCCCCACAGGAGTCTCCACATGACCGCATTGCGCAAACTGGGCCAGGTTGGCCCCGAAGTCTTCCCCCTCGGCCTAGGCTGCATGGGCATGAGCGATTTCTACGGCGCGCACGACGACGCCGAATCGATCCGCACGATCCACCATGCGCTGGATCGCGGCGTGAACCTGCTGGACACCGCGGACATCTACGGCCCGCACACGAACGAGCAACTGGTGGGCCGGGCACTGGCCGGCCGCCGCGACAAGGTGGTGTTGGCCACCAAGTTCGGCATGGTGCGCGATCCGGCGAATCCGGCCGCGCGTGGCGTCAACGGCCGCCCCGAGTATGTCCGGGCGGCGTGCGATGCCAGCCTGAAGCGGCTCGGCGTCGACCATATCGACCTCTACTACCAGCACCGCGTGGATCCGCACACGCCGATCGAGGAGACCGTCGGCGCCATGGCGGACCTGGTCCGCGCCGGCAAGGTGCGGTGGATCGGCCTGTCCGAGGCAGGTGCCGACACGATCCGGCGCGCCCATGCGGTCCATCCCGTCACCGCGTTGCAGACGGAGTACTCGCTGTGGACGCGCGATGTGGACGAGAACGGCATCCTGGCCACTTGCGCGCAGCTTGGCATCGGATTCGTGCCATACAGCCCGCTGGGGCGCGGCTTCCTGACCGGGGCGATCCGCACGCCGGAGGACTTCGACGCGGACGACTATCGCAAGACCAATCCGCGTTTCATGGGCGACAACTTCACGCGCAACCTGAAGCTGGTGGATGCCGTGCGGGAGCTGGCCAGTGCCCGGGGCTGCACGCCGGCACAGCTGGCGCTGGCGTGGGTACTGGCGCGCGGCGACCATGTGGTGCCGATTCCAGGCACGCGCCGCATCGCCAATCTCGACGACAACCTCGGCGCGCTGAATGTGAAGCTGACCGCGCGCGATATGGCCGACATCGAGGCCGTGTTCCCGGCCGGCGCAGCGGCGGGTACGCGCTATGTGGAGGCGGTGATGGGGCTGCTGTCCCGCTGATCCGGCGCGTTGGCTGGGCGACAATGGCGGTTTTCCACCGCTGCCCGTCGCCCAGATGACCGCTCCGTTCATGCCCCTCGATGCCGCCGCCACGGCGGCTCGCCTGCCTTACCCCGAACTCGCCCGGGCCATCGCGGCCATGCTCGGGGAATTGCGCGATGGCACGGCCATGGCGCCACCGCGCATCGCGCTGCCGGTGGGGGATGCGGCGCAAGGGGAGGGCACGCTGCTTGTGATGCCGGCCTGCAACCGGGATCTCGTGATGACCAAGAACATCACGGTGCATCCGGGCAATCCGCAGCGCGGCCTGCCCAACATCCTGGGCGAGGTACTGGTCGCCAACGCCCACACCGGCGAGCGCATCGCCATGCTTGACGGTCCGACGGTGACGGGGCGTCGCACGGCGGCGGTGTCGCTGCTGGCGGCGCAATCCTTCGCGCCCGTGCCCGATGGCGAACTGCTGATCGTCGGCGCCGGGGTGCAGGCGCAAACCCATCTGGAGGCGTTTGTCGCCGGGCTGCCCGTGCGCAAGGTCTGGTTGCAGTCACGTACCCGCGACAAGGTGGAAGCCCTGGCCGCTCATGCCCGCACGCTCGGGGTCGAGGCGACGGTGATCGACGACGTCGCTGAGGTGCTGCCGCGCGTGTCGATGGTGGTGACCGTGACCTCCAGCCGTGTGCCCGTCCTGCCCGATCTGGATAGCGGGTTGTGGACGGATCGCCATTTCGTGGCCGCGGTCGGCGCGTTTCGGCCCGAGATGTGCGAACTCCCGCCCCGGCTGTGCCAGGCCGCGGCCGCCAGCCAGCGGCTGTTGGCGGACACCCTGTTCGGTATCGAGGACGAGGCGGGGGACCTGCTGCAGGCCGGCATCGACTGGGCTACGGTGCAACCGTTCGAGACCGCGATCCTGGCGGCTGACGCGTTACGTTCCCGCACGGGCAGCCCGCTGGTCTTCAAGAGCGTCGGCTACGCCCTCTGGGACCTGGCGGCCTGCGTCCTGGCCAGTCGGGAGTGATGTTCGCGAGATATTGTCTTCACCCTTCCGGGTGATCTTCCAATCGGAAATGTAGGAGAGAGACCACTCACTATGAGTGGTCTTTTATTTTGCGTACAAAAGCGTTGCGCGAAAGCGTCGTTTTACGACAAGGAATTGGGAGTTTCCGATCCGATTTGTGGGTTAACCCTGCCTTTAGGGCAATTCTTCTACCGACCGGTATCTCGTTTGAATCAGGCCGTGCACGTCACGCAGGATAATGCGTGCCTTGCAGTGGTTGTGATGTAAACGAGGAGTAAGAGGATCTATGACAAAAATCTATAAGAAGATGCTGGTGGCAGGCGCCGCCATGGCGCTCGCAGGCGTCGCCCAGGCACAATCCGCGGGCAGCAACGTTGTGAGCCTGGGTTGGTTCCGTGTGATGCCGATGGGGCATTCGGAAAACCTGACCATCGATTCGGTCGCCGGCCGTCCCACGGGTGGCCTGCAGCGCCCGAACACGGGTGCGACGATCGACACAGCCGACACGGTCGGCCTGGCCTTCAGCCACTATTTCACCGACAACATCTCCGCCGAGTTCGTGGCTGGCATTCCGCCGAAGCACGATGTGAGCGGTGACCGTGGCTATGAGAAGTACGGCAAGCTGGGCGAAGTGCGCCAGTGGAGCCCGGCGATCGTGGCCAAGTGGCACTTCTTCGACGCCAAGACCAAGTTCCGCCCGTACGTGGGTATCGGTGTGAACTACACCTGGTTCACCGGCGAAACCGTGACCAACCAGACCTTCGTCCAGAGCGAATTCGGCCCGGGCTCGCACATGACCGCCAGCGCCAAGTCGTCCTGGAACCCGGTGTTCAACGTCGGCGCCAACTACGCCATTACCGATAACTGGTTCCTGGGCCTGTCTGTGTCGTATGTGCCGATTTCCACGACGGCCAACTTCACGACCACGCTGGCCAATGGCGCCACGGTGCAGTCGCACACCAAGATCAAGATCAACCCGGTGGTGACGTTCCTGAGCGTCGGCTACCGCTTCTGACCAGACATCTCCCGCCAGCGGGAATGCCTGGGGTCAGGAAACAGGAAAGGGCACCTTCGGGTGCCCTTTCTTATTAGTGCTGCCGCCGTGCTCAGCCTGCGGAGGTCACGGCGGATTTGACCGGATAGCCGGCCCCTTCGATGGCCTGCTGGAGCGCCTGGCGATCGGCGCCGGATTCCACGCTGACCGCCTGCGTCGGCACATCGGCCGTCACACGCGCGGCCGGGTCCACGGCTTGGACGGCACGGGTGATGGCACCGACACAATGGTTGCAGGACATGCCTTCGACCTGAAACTGGATCATCCTAAGACTCCTTGAGAAATAACTGACCAGACTAAACGCACTGAGCGGATTGAGCGGACTGACAGACTGTAGTGTGAACCTTCCCATGGTGGGAAGCGCAAGCGGCGGTTTCACGCGGCCCGACCTTGACCTTCCAATGATGGTAAG
Organism: Cupriavidus sp. 01L415; assembly: GCF_056400065.1. Taxonomy (NCBI): domain Bacteria; kingdom Pseudomonadati; phylum Pseudomonadota; class Betaproteobacteria; order Burkholderiales; family Burkholderiaceae; genus Cupriavidus; species Cupriavidus sp. 01L415. The sequence goes on from NZ_JBFTSP010000005.1 coordinate 137,497, forward strand.
GTCCACAGTCAAGTCATCGCTCTCGCAGCTTTCGTGAATACCGTTCCGCCATGTCCAGTGTTCCCTCCGCCCTGACCCCTGCCGAATGGCGCCTGCCCGTGGACGGCATGACCTGCGCGTCATGTGTGCGCCGTGTGGAAAACGCACTGGCCAAGGTGCCCGGCGTGCGTGATGTTGCCGTTAACCTCGCCACCGAGCAGGCCACGCTGCATGCCGACAATGGCGCCGCGCTGACCGCTGCCGCGCAGGCGGTTGCCGATGCCGGCTACGACGTGCCGCGCGACACCATCGACCTCACGATTGCCGACATGACCTGTGCCTCATGTGTCGGCCGCGTGGAGCGGGCGTTGCGCGCCGTACCCGGGGTGCTGGATGCACAGGTGAACCTGGCGACCGAGCGTGCCAGCGTGACGGTGCTGCGCGGAACGATCGAGGCCGCCACGCTCGCGGCCGCCGTGTCGGGTGCCGGCTACGCCGCAGCACCCGTGACCGCAGCGCCGGGTACGGAGGTTCCGGCACCGGCCCACGCGGATTTCTGGTCCGGCCCCTGGCCCGTGGCGATCTCGGCGCTCCTGTCGCTGCCGTTGATCGCGCCGATGGTGCTCGGCTGGTTCGGCATCCACGCGATGCTGCCCGGCTGGGTGCAATGGCTGCTGGCGACGCCCGTGCAGTTCGTGTTCGGCTGGCGCTTCTACAAGGCCGGCTGGAAGGCCGTGCGCGCGGGCGCCGGCAATATGGATTTGCTGGTGGCCCTGGGCACCTCGGCTGCCTATGGCCTGTCGCTGTGGCAAATGGCCGATGCGGGGGAGGCCATGCCGCATCTCTATTTTGAAAGCGCCGCCGTGGTGATCACGCTGGTCCGGCTGGGCAAGTGGCTGGAGACGCGCGCCAAGCGCCAGACCGCCGAAGCCATTCGCGCGCTGGCGGCGTTGCGGCCGGACACCGCGCAGGTGCGCCGTAACGGCGTCGAGACCACGGTGCCGCTGGCCAGCGTGCGCGTGGGCGACGAGATCGTGGTGCGACCGGGCGAGCGCATTCCTGTCGATGCCGAAGTGATCGACGGTCGCAGCCATGCCGACGAATCGATGCTGACCGGCGAATCGGTGCCGGTGTCGAAGGGCGTGGGCGACCGCCTGACCGGTGGCGCGATCAACTTCGAAGGCCTGCTGGTGGCCCGCACCGTGGCGGTGGGAGCGGAGACCGTCCTCGCCCGGATTATCCGGATGGTCGAGCATGCCCAGGCGGCCAAGGCACCGATCCAGCGGATGGTCGACCAGGTGAGCGCGGTCTTCGTGCCGGTGGTGCTCGTCATCGCGCTGGCCACGTTGCTCGGCTGGGGACTGATCGGCGGTGACTGGACAGCGGCGCTGCTCAATGCCGTCGCGGTGCTGGTGATCGCCTGCCCGTGCGCGCTCGGTCTGGCCACGCCGACGGCCATCATGGCCGGCACGGGAGCGGGGGCCAGGGCGGGCATCCTGATCAAGGACGCCGAGGCGCTCGAAGTGGCACATCGCGTCTCCGTGGTGGCCTTCGACAAAACCGGCACGCTGACGGTGGGCAAGCCCGAGGTGGTGGCGCTGCGTGCCGCCGACGCTGGCGACGGTGGCGACGCGCGGCTGCTGGCCCTGCTGGCCGCCTTGCAGGCCGGCAGCGAGCATCCGCTGGCGCGCGCCGTGCTGGCCGCCGCGCAGGCACGCGGCATCGTCGTGCCCGTGGCGAGCGAGGTCCGCGCACTGCCGGGCCGCGGCATTGCCGGCGTGGTGAACGGGCAGGCGCTGCAACTGGGCAGCGAAGGCCTGCGCAACTCGCTCCATGCGGACGCCGGCGCGTTGCAGGCCGACGCCGACCGGTTGCGCCAGGAGGGCCGCACGGTCTCGTGGCTGATCGAAACCTCGCCGCCGCGCGTGGCCGGGCTGGTCGCGTTTGGCGATGCCTTGAAGCCCGGCGCCGCCGATGCCATCGCCCGGCTGCGCGCCGCCGGTATCCGCACCGTGATGCTAACTGGCGACAACGCCGGCGCGGCCGCGCGGGTGGGCAAGGCACTGGGGCTCGATGCCGTGCAGGCCGAGGTGTTGCCGGAAGACAAGGCAGCGCGCGTGGCGGCGCTCAAGGACGGTGGCGCCATCGTGGCGATGGTCGGCGACGGCATCAACGACGCCCCTGCGCTCGCGGCGGCCGACGTGGGGATCGCCATGTCGACCGGCACGGATGTCGCGATGCATGCGGCCGGGATTACGCTGATGCGTGGTGACCCGGCGCTGGTGGCCGATGCGCTGAGGGTGTCGCACCGCACCGTGGGCAAGATTCGCCAGAACCTGTTCTGGGCCTTTATCTACAACGTGATTGGGATTCCGCTGGCTGCGGCCGGCCTGCTTAATCCGGTGGTGGCCGGTGCGGCCATGGCGTTCTCCAGCGTCAGCGTGGTCGCCAATGCGCTGCTGCTGCGGCGCTGGCATCCCGCCGCGCCGGCGGCATCCACTCATGAGGGATCGCGATGAATATCGGTGAAGCCGCGGACGCATCAGGTGTGTCCGCCAAGATGATCCGCCACTACGAATCCATCGGCCTGGTGGCGCCGCCGCCGCGCAGCGAGGGTGGATATCGCCGCTACAACGAACGCGCCGTGCACACCTTGCGCTTCGTCCGGCGCGCCCGTAATCTCGGATTCTCGCTCGACGAGATTCGCGGGCTGCTGTCGCTGTGGCACGACCGGGCGCGCGCGAGCGCCGACGTCAAGGCGCTGACGCTGAAGCACGTGGCGGACCTGGAGGTGCGCATTGCCGAGCTGACTGCCATGCGCGACACGCTGCGTGCGCTGGCCGATGCGTGCAGCGGCGATCACCGGCCCGACTGCCCAATCCTTTCGGACATGGCCAGCGTGGACGGCGACGACCGCGCGTCCTGCCATGACTGAGGTTGGTTGACGTCCGCCGGGGAGGCTGAAGGACGCTGAGGGTAGCTGCCGCAGTGCAGCAAAGGCGCGCGTGACGCGCCTGTTTTCCATGACAACAACAAGAAGCAGGCACCCAACGAGGAGACGAGTGGGATGGACGAACCTGTGACCACTGCCGGGCCCGGCGCCGGCATGCCCGATACCGCCGCGCGCGCGGTAACCACCACCACCATCTTGCCGACCGAATCCCGCCAGCGCATGCGCGACGGCACGGAATTGCTGTTGCGCACGTGGCTGCCAGATCCCCAGCGCTATCCCGAGCCGCTCGGCACGTTGCTGCTGGTCCATGGCCTGGCCGAGCATTGCGGCCGCTATCTCCACGTCGCGGATCTCCTTTGCGGGCTGGGCGTGCGCGTGCGCGCGTACGACCAGCGCGGCCACGGGGCCAGCGGCGGCCCGCGCATGGTGGTGCCGCATCCGGATATCTACGTCGAGGATCTCGCCGAAATCCACGATGCCGCCGTGCGCCAGTGGAACGAGATGCCGATCGTGCTGGGCCACAGCATGGGCGGCCTGGTCGCGGCGCGCTTTGCCACGGGGCGCGTACGTCCGATCCGTGCGCTGATCCTGTCGTCGCCCGCGCTGGCGCTGAGGTTGTCGGGCGGCATGATGACGCTGCATCGCGTGTTGCTGGCGCTGGTGCCGCGGCTGCGCGTGCCGAACCCGATCGACGCGCGGCTGCTCTCCCACGATCCCGAGGTGGCGCGCGCCTATCGTACCGATCCGCTCGTGCAAGGCACGATCACTGCCGGCGTGCTGGAGTCCTTTATTCGCGGCATGGCGCAGGCGCAGGCCGATGCGCCGCGGCTCGAGTCGCCCATGCTGATGCTGGTGGGCGGTGCGGATCGCATCGTCGATCCGGCCGGGAGCCGCACCTTCCATGACAGCGCGCCGGAAGACCTGCGCGAGATGGTCTGGTTCGAAACCGGATACCACGAGATTTTCAATGAGGCCGAGCCACTGCGCGGCGAGGTATTCGCCGCACTGTCCGGCTGGCTGGGGCGCCACCTGGTGACTCCGGCAAAGCCCTGACGACGGGCGGGCGCGAGTCGTGCGATGATCTCCGGCATTCCGACAATAAAACCGATGCAGGGGATATGGAGACGTACGACTACATTATCGTGGGGGCGGGCTCGGCCGGCTGTGTGCTGGCCAACCGTCTCACGCAAGACGCCGATGTCAATGTGCTGCTGCTGGAAGCGGGCGGCAAGGACGACTATCACTGGATCCATATCCCGGTCGGCTATCTGTACTGCATCGGCAACCCGCGCACGGACTGGCTGTACCGCACGGCGGCGGAGCCGGGCCTGAACGGCCGGTCGCTCGGCTATCCGCGCGGGCGTGTGCTGGGGGGATCGTCATCGATCAACGGCATGATCTACATGCGTGGCCAGCGCGAGGATTACGAAGACTGGGCGCGTCTCTCGGGCGACGATGGCTGGCGCTGGGACAATGTGCTGCCGCTGTTCAGGCGCAGCGAGGATCATTACCGTGGCGCTAACGAATTCCACGGCGCGGGCGGCGAATGGCGCGTGGAAGCACAACGGCTGCGCTGGGACATCCTGGAGCGCTTCATCGATGCGGCGGAGCAGGCCGGCATACCGCGTACCGATGACTTCAATCGCGGCGACAACTTCGGCGTGGGTTACTTCGAGGTCAACCAGCGGCGCGGCATTCGGTGGAATACCTCCAAGGCGTTCCTGCGCCGTGCCTCCGATCGGTCCAATCTGACGATCGTCACCGGTGCGCAGGTGAGTGCGCTGACATTCGACGGACCCGACGGGCGCCGCTGCACGGGCGTGCAATACCTGGGCGGCGGCAAGGCGTGCGAGGCCCGCGCGACCGAGGAGGTGATCCTGGCGGCCGGCGCCGTCAACTCGCCGCAGCTGCTGGAATTGTCCGGCATCGGCCAGCCGGATCGGCTGCAATCGCTGGGCATCCGCGTGCGGCATGCGTTGCGGGGCGTGGGCGAGAACCTGCAGGATCACCTGCAGCTGCGCACCGTGGTGAAGGTGGAGGGCGTGCGTACGCTCAATACGCGCGCGTCGAAGTGGTGGGGCAAGCTCGGCATCGGCCTGCAGTACGCCTTCAACCAGAGCGGGCCGATGAGCATGGCGCCTTCGCAGCTCGGCGCGTTCGCGCGCAGCGATCCCGGCTACGCGCGGCCCAACCTCGAATATCACGTGCAGCCGCTGTCGCTCGACAAGTTTGGCGATCCGCTGCATGACTTCAATGCCTTCACGGCCAGCGTCTGCAATCTGCGGCCCACGTCGCGCGGCAGTGTGCATATCGACGGTGCCGATTTCCGCCGCGCGCCGGTGATCGCGCCCCACTATCTGTCCACGGACGAAGACCGCAAGGTGGCCGCCGACTCGATCCGGCTGACGCGACGCATCGTCGCATCGCCCGCGCTGGCACCGTACCAGCCGCAGGAATGGCTGCCAGGCGCCGCGTTCGAGACCGACGAGCAACTGGCCGAGGCCGCGGGCGCCATCGGCACGACCATCTTCCACCCCGTGGGAACCTGCCGCATGGGCACGACGGAAGATCCGGACGCCGTGGTGGACAGCCGCCTGCGCGTGCGCGGCATCGCCGGGCTGCGTGTGGTCGATGCATCGGTCATGCCGCTGATCACGTCGGGCAATACAAACTCGCCGACGATCATGATCGCCGAGCGCGCCAGCGACATGATCCGGGCAGACCGCAAGGCACGGCAAACCGCCACCGCGGACGTCGTCCCCGCCGTGCAGCCCGCATAGCGGCCGCACCCCGGCCGCACGCCAGCGGTGCACGTGGCCGGTGGCTTGTCCGCCGGTGCGCGGATCGGGTAAGTCTTACGCCCGTGCGCGGCGGCTTGCACGCCACTGCGCACGTGTCGGTGCGGCGCGCCACACGGCCTCCGCGTCATGTTGCAAACATGACATCTGGTTCATGTTTCATGATTAGTGCAAACCCCGATGTTTTGCGACGCAACAGGCGCACACAATAGGCGCCGGTATACGGTGCCCGAGCCTGCACATCCTGCGTCTTCCGCGCGCCCGTCATACCTGCGGCAGCCGCGCCGCCCCACACACCTATAACGCGGCAAGCATGGCGACAAAAGCGCCGCAGTTCGAACCATTGTCAGTGCCGGCCAAAATCCGGCGTCGCAGCAAGAGGGCGGGCAGGAGACTATGACTCAGGAAACCATCCTGGAAACCAAGAACCTCACGAAGGAATTCAAGGGGTTCACCGCGGTGAGCGACGTTAACCTGCGCGTACGGCGCGGCTCGATCCATGCATTGATCGGCCCCAACGGCGCGGGCAAGACCACCTGCTTCAACCTGCTCACCAAGTTCCTGGAGCCGACCACCGGCACCATTCTTTTCAACGGCATCGACATCACCCGCGAAAAGCCCGCGCAAATCGCGCGGCGCGGCGTGATCCGCTCGTTCCAGATTTCCGCCGTGTTCCCGCACCTGACCGTGCGCGAGAACGTGCGCATCGGCCTGCAGCGCCAGCTCGGCACCGCGTTCCAGTTCTGGCGCAGCGAGCGTTCGCTCGATGTGCTTAACGACCGCGCGATGGAGCTGCTCGAGCAGGTCGGCCTGACCGAGTTCGCCAACACCGTCACCGTCAACCTGCCGTACGGCCGCAAGCGCGCGCTGGAGATCGCCACCACGCTGGCGATGGAGCCCGAGCTGATGCTGCTGGACGAGCCCACGCAGGGCATGGGCCACGAGGACGTGGACCGCGTCACGCAACTGATCAAGAAGGTATCGGCCGGCCGCACCATCCTGATGGTGGAGCACAACATGAACGTGGTGTCGTCCATCGCCGACAAGATCACCGTGCTGCAGCGCGGCGCGATTCTGGCCGAAGGGCCGTACGCGGAGGTGTCGAAGGACCCGCGCGTGATGGAAGCCTACATGGGCACGGTTGACGCCGAGCTGCAGGGCGCGCACTGAGGAGCCGGGACATGACGAATACGATTACCCCCGCGCTCGAGATCAAGGACCTGCACGCCTGGTACGGCGAATCGCACATCCTCCATGGCGTGGACCTGACCGTGAACCCCGGCGAGGTGGTCACGCTGCTGGGACGCAATGGCGCCGGCCGCACCACCACCATGCGCGCGATCATGGGCCTCACAGGCACGCGCAAGGGATCGATCAAGGTCAACGGGCACGAGACCATCGGCCTGCCCACGCACAAGATCGCGCACTACGGCATCGGCTACTGCCCGGAAGAGCGGGCGATCTTCTCGAGCCTGTCGTGCGAGGAAAACCTGCTGCTGCCGCCGGTGCTGAAAGGCGCCAACGCGGACAAGGGCATGAGCGAGGCCGACATCTACGAGATGTTCCCGAACCTGGCCGAGCGTCGCCAGAGCCAGGGCACGCGGCTCTCGGGTGGCGAACAGCAGATGCTGGCCGTTGGCCGCATCCTGCGCACGGGTGCCAACCTGCTGCTGCTCGACGAGATTTCCGAAGGCCTGGCGCCGGTGATCGTGCAGGCGCTGGCCCGCATGATCCTGATGCTCAAGAAGAAGGGCTACACGGTGGTGATGGTGGAGCAGAACTTCCGCTTCGCCGCGCCGCTGGCGGACCGCTTCTATGTGATGGAGCACGGCACGATCGTCGAGCGCTTTGCCGCGGCGGAGCTGCAGGCCAAGATGCCGGTGCTGAACGAACTGCTTGGGGTCTGATCCGTGGCGCCGTTCCGGCGCATGGGTCGCATGATTGATGGTGGCAGGAAAGGCTGGCGTGAGACGCCGCCGAAACTCAGGAGACAAAAGATGAAGATGACTCGGCTGGCGGTCGCGGTGGCGGCTACTGTCTTTGGTACCTTTGCGACGGGCGCATCCGCGCAGGTGTCTGGCGATACCGTGAAGATCGGCTACATCACCGATTTGTCGGGCCTGTACGCCGACATCGACGGGCCGGGGGGCCTGGAAGCGATCAAGATGGCCATTGAGGATCACGGCGGCAAGGTGCTGGGCAAGCCCATCGAACTGCTGTCCGCGGACCACCAGAACAAGGCCGACATTGCCGCCTCCAAGGCACGCGAGTGGATGGACCAGCAGGGCCTGGACGTGCTGATCGGCGGCACCAACTCCGGTACCGGACTGGCCATGAACAAGGTGGCGCTGGACAAGAAGCGCGTCTACATCAACATCGGCGCCGGCACGGCCCGCCTGACCAACGAAGAGTGCTCGCCGTACACGGTGCACTACGCGTATGACACGGTGGCGCTGGCCAAGGGCACCGGCAGCGCGGTGGTGAAGCAGGGCGGCAAGTCGTGGTTCTTCCTGACCGCCGACTACGCGTTCGGCCACTCGCTCGAGAACGACACCGCCGCAGTGGTGAAGGCCAACGGCGGCACGGTGACCGGTTCCGTGCGTCACCCGCTGTCCGCATCGGACTTCTCGTCGTTCCTGCTGCAGGCCCAATCGTCCAAGGCGCAGATCCTGGGTCTGGCCAACGCCGGTGGCGACACGATCAACTCGATCAAGGCGGCCAAGGAATTTGGCATCACCAAGACGATGAAGATCGCTGGCCTGCTGATGTTCATCAACGATGTCCACAGCCTGGGCCTGAAGAACACCGAAGGCCTGCTGATGACGGACAGCTGGTACTGGGACATGAACGACGACACCCGCAAGTGGGCCAACCGCTATTTCGGCAAGATGAAGAAGATGCCGAGCAGCTTGCAGGCGGCTGACTACTCGGCGGTCTCGACGTACCTGAAGGCTGTGGAAGCCGCCAAGACGGATGATCCGGACAAGGTCATGGTCGAGCTGAAGAAGGCGAAGATCAATGACATCTACGCCAAGAACGGCTACATCCGCCAGGACGGTCGCGGCATCCACGACATGTACCTGATGCAGGTGAAGGCGCCGGCCGATTCGAAGAAGCCGTGGGACTACATGAAGGTCGTTGCGACGGTTCCGGGCGACCAGGCCTTCACGACGGTTGCCGAATCCAAGTGCTCGATGCTGAAGAAGTAAGCAGGCAGAGGAAAGTGCCGTCGGTGATATAGGTCCCGACGGTTGGCTCCCCTTTTTCGCACGCGGCAATCCCGTACACGGAAAAGGGGAGCAGTCACGTAGTGCACAACGGCAATTTGCCATGGACATCTTCGGAATACCCCTTCCCGCCATGCTGTCCCAGCTGCTGCTGGGGCTGGTCAACGGCGCCTTCTACGCGATGCTGAGTCTTGGGCTGGCCGTGATCTTCGGCCTGCTCAACGTGATCAACTTCGCGCACGGCGCGCTCTTCATGCTTGGCGCCCTGCTTGCCTGGGCGGGCATGGAGTACGCCGGGCTGAATTACTGGGTGATGCTGGCGCTCTCGCCGATCATCGTCGGGCTGCTCGGCGTGATCATCGAGAAGACCATGCTGCGCTGGATCTACAAGCTCGATCACATCTACGGCCTGCTGCTCACGCTGGGCATCACGCTGGTGATCGAAGGCGTGTTCCGCTCGATCTACGGCGTGTCCGGGCTGCCGTACTCGCCGCCCGATGCGCTGCAAGGCGCCACCGATCTCGGCTTCATGATCCTGCCGAACTACCGCGCATGGGTCGTGGCGGCGTCGCTGGTGGTGTGCTTCGCTACCTGGTTCGTGATCGAGAAAACCAAGCTGGGCGCGTACCTGCGTGCCGGCACCGAGAACCCGAAGATGGTGGAGGCGTTCGGCGTGAACGTGCCACTGATGGTGACGCTGACCTACGGCTTCGGCGTGGCGCTGGCAGCCTTTGCCGGCGTGCTGGCCGCGCCGGTGATCCAGGTGTCGCCGCTGATGGGGCAGAACCTCATCATCGTGGTGTTCGCCGTGGTGGTGATCGGCGGCATGGGCTCCATCATGGGTTCGATCCTGACGGGCCTGGGGCTGGGCGTGATCGAAGGCCTGACCAAGGTGTTCTATCCTGAAGCGTCGGCGACCGTCGTCTTCTTCATCATGGTGATTGTGCTGTTGCTGCGACCAGCAGGGTTGTTCGGGAGGGAAAAGTGATGAGCGGACAGACCGGACAAACCACGGTGGCGGTTGGCGCCAATCGCGTGAAGGAAGGAACGGGCGTGCAAAAGAAAGTCCTGTATGGCCTGCTGCTGCTGGGCCTGATCGTGGCGCCGATGGCCGGCGCGTACCCGGTGTTCGTGCTCAAGGTCATGTGCTTCGCGCTGTTTGCCTGCGCCTTCAACCTGCTGATCGGCTTCACCGGACTGCTCTCGTTCGGCCACGCGGCCTTTTTCGGCGGCGCGGGGTACGCTGCCGGCCATGCCATGAAGGTCTGGGGTGTGACGCCCGAAATCGGACTGATCCTGGGCACGCTCACGGGTGCGCTGATTGGGTACGTGGTGGGCTCGCTGGCCATCCGCCGGCAGGGCATCTACTTCTCGATGATCACGCTGGCACTGGCGCAGATGCTGTTCTTCATCTGCCTGCAGGCGCCGTTCACCGGTGGCGAGGACGGCCTGCAAGGGATTCCGCGCGGCAAGCTGTTCGGCGTACTGTCGCTGTCCGATGACCTGACGCTCTACTACGTGGCGCTCGCGATCATCGTCGCCGCGTTTGCGCTGATCGTGCGCACGGTGTACTCGCCGTTCGGCCAGATCCTGAAGGCCATCAAGGAAAACGAGCCGCGCGCGATCTCGCTGGGCTACGACGTGGACCGCTTCAAGCTGCTGGCCTTCGTGCTGTCGGCGGCGCTGTCCGGCCTGGCGGGTTCGATCAAGGCGCTGGTGCTCGGCTTTGGCACGCTGACCGACGTGCACTGGTCGATGTCGGGCTCCGTGATCCTGATGACGCTGGTCGGCGGCCTGGGTACGTTGTCCGGCCCTATCGTCGGCGCGTTCGTGGTCGTGGCGCTGGAGAACAAGCTCGGCGACATCGGATCGTTCCTGGCCTCGACGACCGGCATCGGCTGGTTCAATGTGCTGGGCGAATCGGTGACGATGGTGACGGGTGTGATCTTCGTGATCTGCGTGCTGACTTTCCGGCGTGGCATCATGGGCGAACTCATCGCCCTCACCAGTCACAAGAAATCGCAATAAGTGGCAAAAACGCGAGTGATGATCGGGAGGCATGCCCGATTTTGGGGCTAGGGTTTCTGCTAGCTTGTTTCATAAGCACCGCTTCGTTACATTGCATATACGGTTTTCGCAGGTTACTTGGAGGCGGAAGCGAGGAGACGACAGGCGCGCACCCGGTGTCGGGTAGCAGCAGCCAATACAAATAAAAGGCGTTGCCGGGTGATCCCTGGCAGCGCCTTTTTCATTTCCGGGCCCCGATGATTCGGCCTGCTTCGGCTTGCTCCATGTAGCGCCGACGCCCGCTCCGGGCGGCGATGACACCCCCTCATGCCCCGGCCTCGTCCATGCGCTTCCGGCATGACCCCCCGCCAACCCCCGTGCGACAATGCGGCCTCTTTGCCTCCGCCCTGGCAGTCTGGCAGGCCTGACATGTCCACCGATCCATCCCGTTCCCCGATTTCCCCTATGGCGCAGCACTGGGTACGCCCCGGTCTGACCACGGATGCCCCGTTGCTCGACGCCTGGCTGATGACCCTTGCGCCACTGCCGGTGCCGGAAGCCCGCGCGCGCAGGGTCGCGCTGGAGGCACTTCTGGTGCAGGGCGGTCATGGCTTGTGCCTGATGGTGGGGGAGGGGAAAAGCGATGTCGACGGCACCACATCGGTGCGGGCGCTATTGCCGGTCTCACTTGTCCACAGCTTGTCCACCGGTGGCCGGGCGGCGTTTGCCTCGGAATGGTGGACGACCGCAGAGCTGGGTACGGAGGGCAACGGGGACAAAAAGGGAGCCAAGGCGAGCGACTGGCTGGTGGCTTGCTGCGACATGCTGGCCGACTGGTGCCGAGCGCATGGCATTCGCCACGTGCTGCTGGCGCCAGGTGTGGTGGCCGATGTCGGCACGGTGCCTCCAGGCTTCGTCGCCGGGCCGGATGGGCTCTGGCATCGCAGCCTCGTCCCGGCGCCGAAGATCCTCGGCTGATCGCGGATTCCTCTTCGGGTCGATGACGCCGTCGGCGCGTCACGATCCGCCTGCTTCCTTCTTTTTTCCTTTTCGGTACTTCCCTCCATGGAGTTCGTTTTTCTCGCCGCCGCCGCTTTCCTCGCGGGCATGATCGATGCCGTCGCGGGCGGAGGTGGACTGGTACAGATCCCCGCGCTGTTCTCGACCTATCCGAATATGCCCCCGGCCACGCTGATCGGCACCACCAAGGTGGCGTCGCTGGCGGGGACCAGCAACGCGGCGCTACGCTATGCCCGCAGCGTACGGATCTACTGGGGCGCCACGGCGCCGGCGATGATCGCGGCCTTTGCGCTGTCGATGGCGGGTGCCTGGACGCTGACGAAGATTCCCGCCGAACCGCTGCGCAAGGCGTTGCCGTTCGTGCTGCTGGTGCTGCTGGCCTACACGGTGGCGAAGAAGGACCTGGGCGCCGCGCATGCGCCCACATTGTCGGGTGGCCGCGAACGTGCCGCGGCGTTGCTGGCTGGAGCGGCCATCGGCTTCTACGACGGCGTCTTTGGGCCCGGCACCGGCAGCTTCCTGATGATCGTCTTCGTGCGAGTGTTCGGATACGACTTCCTGCACGCGTCGGCCTCCGCGAAAGTGGTGAACCTCGCGACCAACCTGGCGGCATTGTTGCTGCTGGCTGCCAAGGGTCACGTCTGGTGGCAGTTGGGGCTGGTCATGGCGGTTGCCAACGTGGCGGGCAGTCAGGTCGGCAGCAAGCTGGCACTGCGCCACGGCAGCCGTTTCGTGCGAAAGGCGTTTATCGCCGTCGTCAGCGCGCTGATCGTGAAGACCGCTTACGACGCCTTCCTAAAGTAGGGCAGACCTCAGGCCCGGCGCCCCGCAAACCTCCGCCACGACCCGGACTGTTGCGCCCGCGCTGCTGCGGGTTAATCCCGCCTTTTCCTGCGAAATCGCTGTGTTAGACTCGATTCGCATTCCCGACCGTACGGTCGGATAATGCTGCTGCGCAATCCGGGGGTAAGAAGCGCAGGACGGGAAAAAACGGGACGAACTTCGACGTTCCCAACATCGATGCGGACGCCAGCGATGCATCCGCCAGAGAGCCCGGACAACGGGCCGATATAAAAACTGAGGGCATCCGCCGGCCGGAAGCCGACGGATGCCTTTTTCCGTTTTTGGAACCGAAGGAGAGGACATGACATTCAAGCGCGCCAGCCTCCTGGCCCTTGCAGCCGCAAGCTTGTTCGCAGGTGCGGCCAGTGCCCAGGTAAAGGTGGGGGTCACGGTATCGGCCACGGGGCCGGCTGCCTCGCTCGGCATTCCCGAGAAGAACACCTTCACGCTGCTGCCGAAGGAAATTGCGGGCAAGAAGATCGAGTACATCGTGCTTGACGATGCCACCGACACGACCACCGCGGTCAAGAACACGCGCAAGCTGATCAGCGAAGACAAGGTCGACGTGGTGGTGGGTTCCACGGTCACGCCGAACTCGTTGTCCATGGTCGACGTCGCCGCCGAGAGTGAGACCCCGATGATCTCGATGGCCGCCTCGGCCCGCATCATCGAGCCGATGGATGCCAAGCGGGCCTGGGTCTTCAAGACGCCGCAGAATGACTCGCACATGGCAACCGCTCTTGCAGAGCACATGACCAGCAACAACGTGAAGACGGTGGCATTCATCGGCTTCGCGGATGCGTACGGCGACAGCTGGGCGCAGGAATTCGCCAAGGTGGCGGAGATGCGCAAGATCAAGGTCGTCGCCAACGAGCGCTTTGCGCGCACCGACAACTCGGTCACTGGCCAGGTGCTCAAGATGATGGGCGCAAATGCCGACGCCGTGCTGATCGCAGGATCGGGTACGCCTGCCGCGCTGCCGGCCAAGACGCTCAAGGAGCGGGGCTACAAGGGCAAGATCTACCAGACGCATGGCGTGGCCAACCCGGATTTCCTGCGCGTGTGCGGCAAGGATTGCGAAGGCACCTATCTGCCCGCCGGCCCGCTGCTGGTGGCGGAGCAACTGCCTGACAGCAACCCGGTCAAGAAGCCGGCCATGATCTACAAGACCGCCTACGAGAAGGCCTTCGGTGGCCAGGTGTCGACGTTCGGTGGGCACGCGTGGGACGCCGGCCTGCTGCTGCAGAACGCGATTCCGGAAGCGCTGAAGAAGGGCCAGCCCGGCACCAAGGAGTTTCGCAAGGCCTTGCGCGATGCGCTGGAGCAGACGAAGAACCTGCCGGTGTCGCACGGCATCATTAACATGAGCGCCACCGACCACCTCGGCATGGACCAGCGCGCACGCGTGATGGTGCAAATCGTCGACGGCAAGTGGAAGCTGCAGAAGTAAGTCGGCACCTAACCGACGGCAGGGAGCAAGTCGCGGGGGCACAGCAGCAACGAAGGGCGCATGGGCAACCATGCGCTTTTTTTTGCCTGCGCCAGCCAGCGTGACGACTATGTTTAAGGGAACGCCGACGTCAGTCCGCTGACGCTGCCGACCCATCCATGACTCGGGGAGACAATGGACCTCTCGATTGCGGCCATTCTGGCGCAGGACGGCATCACCTCCGGCGCGATCTACGCGCTGCTCGCACTGGCACTGGTGCTGGTGTTTTCGGTGACGCGCGTCATCTTTATTCCCCAGGGCGAGTTCGTGGCCTACGGGGCCCTGACGCTGGCCGCGATGCAGGCCGGCCATGCGCCGCAGACCACATGGCTGCTGCTGGCGATGGGCGTGCTGACATTTCTCTATGAATGCGTGGCCGTCCTGCGCAGCGCGGAGTTGCGTCGCACGGCGCCGCGTCGGATAGCCGTGCTGGCCGGCAAATACCTCGTGTTTCCCGGGGTCGTCCATCTGATCGTGCAGCAGTACGGCGGTCAGCCGTTGCCGATGCTGGCACAGATCGCGCTGACGCTGCTCATCGTGATCCCGCTCGGGCCGATGCTCTACCGGCTGGCGTATCAGCCGCTGGCGGAGGCGAGCACGCTCGTGCTGCTGATCGTCTCGGTCGGTGTGCATTTCGCGCTCGTGGGCCTGGGCCTGGTGATGTTCGGTGCGGAAGGCTCGCGGACCACGGCGTTTTCCGATGCACGCTTCGATGTGGGCAGTCTCAGCATTTCCGGGCAGAGCCTCTGGGTGGTGGGTGTGTCCGCGCTGCTGATCGTCGCGTTGTACTTCTATTTCGAACGCACGCTGCAGGGCAAGGCACTGCGCGCGACCGCAGTGAACCGGCTTGGCGCGCGGCTGGTGGGCATCGGCACCACACAGGCGGGACGACTCTCCTTCACGCTGGCCGCCGCGATGGGCGCGCTGTGCGGCATCCTGATCGCGCCGTTGACCACCGTGTACTACGAGTCCGGCTTCCTAGTGGGGCTCAAGGGCTTCGTGGGGGCCATCGTCGGAGGACTGGTGAGCTATCCGGTCGCCGCGCTCGGTGCGCTGCTGGTGGGTCTGCTCGAATCCTATTCGTCCTTCTGGGCCAGCGCGTTCAAGGAGGTCATCGTATTCACCCTGATCATCCCGGTGCTGTTGTGGCGCTCGCTCACGAGCAAGCATGTCGAGGAAGAGGAGTAAGCCATGACGATGCTGACCGACAAGCAGGTGAACGAGGCGGCTCCGTCCTCCAGCGCGCGTACGACCAACGTCGCGCGCAATCGCGTGCTGACGCTGGCGTTCGTGATCGTGCTGGCGCTGCTGCCCGTGCTGCCGACGCCGGAGTTCTGGATCACGCTGGGCAACTACATCGGCCTCTACAGCATCGTGGCGATCGGCCTCGTGCTGCTGACGGGCGTGGGCGGCATGACGTCGTTCGGGCAGGCCGCGTTCGTGGGCCTGGGTGCGTATAGCACGGCGTACCTGACTACGCAGTTCGGACTGTCGCCGTGGTTCGGGCTGCTGGTCGGGCTGGTGATCACGATGGCGTCCGCGTATGTGATCGGGCTCATCACCATGCGCATGTCCGGCCACTATCTGCCACTGGCGACGATTGCGTGGGGACTCTCGCTGTTCTTCCTGTTCGGCAACCTCGAGTTCGTCGGCAAGTACGACGGCCTGAACGGGATTCCGGTGTTGTCGTTCTTCGGCGCGGAATTGCAGTCCGGGCGATCGATGTTCTACCTGATCTGGGCGGTGGTGCTGCTCGCGGTGCTGGCGATGCAGAACCTGCTGAACTCGCGTCCCGGCCGCGCCATCCGCGCGCTCAAGGGTGGTGGAACCATGGCAGAAGCGATGGGCGTGAACACGGCCTGGATGAAGGTGGTGATCTTCGTCGTCGCCGCGGTGCTCGCCTGCATCTCGGGCTTCCTTTATGCGCACCTGCAGCGCGCGGTCAATCCCACGCCATTCGGCCTGAACTACGGCATCGAGTATCTGTTCATGGCCGTGGTGGGCGGCATTGGCCATGTGTGGGGCGCGGTGCTGGGCGCCGGGATCCTCACGATCCTCAAGGACGTGCTGCAGGGATTGCTCCCCAAGCTGCTCGGCTCGACCGGCAATTTCGAGATCATCGTCTTTGGTGTGCTGATGGTGCTGCTGTTGCAGTACGCGCGCGATGGGATCTGGCCGTTCCTGCGCAGGCTGTTTCCGTCCGGCCCGTCCGTGATCGCCCCAGACGACGCCGCACCGCTGCCTGTGCGGCAGAAGCCCGATGCCGGGGAGCTCATTCTGGATGTGCGGGCCGCGCGCAAGCAGTTCGGCGGGCTCGTGGCCGTCAACGATGTCAGCTTCCAGGTCCACGCGGGCGAGATCATCGGCCTGATCGGTCCGAACGGCGCCGGCAAGTCCACCACGTTCAACCTGGTCACGGGTGTGCTGCCGCTGACGCGCGGTGAAGTGCGATATCGCGGCGAGGTGATCTCCGGCCTGCCGTCGCGCGAGATCGTGAAGCGCGGCGTCGGACGTACCTTCCAGCACGTGCATCTGCTGCCAACGATGTCGGTGCTGGAGAACGTGGCCATCGGTGCCCACCTGCGCGGCGACTTTCGCGCGCAGGGCGGCGTGTCCGCGGCGATCCTGCGCATGAACAAGGTCGAGGAACAGAAGCTGCTGTTCGAGGCGAAGCGGCAACTCGAGCGCGTGGGCCTGGGCGACTGCATGTACATGGAGGCAGGCAGCCTGGCGCTCGGCCAGCAACGCATCCTGGAGATCGCCCGCGCGCTGTGCTGCGACCCCGCGTTGCTGCTGCTGGACGAACCAGCGGCCGGCCTGCGATACAAGGAGAAGCAGGCGCTGGCCGAGTTGCTGAAGAAGCTGAAGGGCGAGGGCATGAGTGTGCTGCTGGTCGAGCATGACATGGACTTCGTGATGAACCTGACGGATCGCCTCGTGGTGATGGAGTTCGGGACGCGCATCGCCGAGGGCGTGCCAGAAGACGTGCAGAAGAATCCGGCCGTGTTGGAAGCCTATCTGGGCGGCGTCGAGTGAGGGATGAGATGAGTCTGATTCTTGAGGTAAATGACCTGCACGTCCGCTATGGGAAGGTGGAGGCCGTGCACGGCGCCAATCTCAAAGTGGAGGCGGGCAGGATCGTGACCGTGATTGGCCCCAACGGCGCGGGCAAATCAACGATGCTCAACGCGATCATGGGCGCGCTGCCCGTGAACGGTTCATCGAGCGGCGGGGTGCGCTACCTGGGTCACGACATGGCGGGTATCCCGGTGGAGGGACGCGTGGCGCGCGGCATGTGCCTCGTGCCGGAGAAGCGCGAGCTCTTCGCGTCGATGACCGTCGAGGACAATCTGCTGCTGGGCGCATTCCGTCGCAAGAAGGCAGGGGAGCGCAACTACCTGGACCAGATGGACGTGGTGTACGAATTGTTTCCGCGCCTGAAGGAACGCGCGAAGCAGGACGCTGGCACGCTGTCCGGCGGCGAGCGCCAGATGCTGGCCGTTGGCCGCGCGCTGATGGCCAAGCCGCAACTGCTGATGTTGGATGAGCCGAGCCTGGGGCTGGCACCGCTGATCGTGAAGGAAATATTCCACATCATCCACAACCTGCGGCAGACCGGCGTGGCGACGCTGCTGATCGAGCAGAACGCGCGCGCGGCGTTGCAGGTGGCCGACTATGCGTACGTGATCGAGACCGGCGATATGGCGATGGAGGGGCCCGCGTCCGAACTGGCGAGCAATCCGAAGGTAATCGAGACCTACCTAGGGTTGGCAAAGAAGGCCGCCTGAGCCGCGCAAACCGCTTCCCGCAGCATGGATACCCGGCTTCGGCCGGGTTTTTTTTGACCACACCGATCGGAACTTTCGTACAAATCCGATTTCCGGGGACACTCCGCATGCCTACTCTTCCCGTCTCGATGCGATAGATCAGCGCCGCTGGCATCGCTCGTTACAGGAATCCTCTCATGTCTGATTTGCATTCGCGGATCGCGCGGACCGCATGCGCCGCGTCGAGCGTGCCGGAGCAGCTATCGGCCGGGTCACAGGTCGTGGTCGTTGGCCTGGGCTACGTGGGTGCTCCGCTGGCGGTTGCGCTGGCGAAGTATTTCGATGTAGCTGGCTTCGACATCAGCGCGATGCGCGTGGAGGAGCTGCGCGCCGGGCGGGACCGCACCAACGAGATCCCGGCGGCGGCGCTGCGGGCGACATCGGCGATTTTCACGACCGACGCCACGGTGCTGGCACGGGCCGACATCATTGTGGTGACCGTGCCGACGCCTGTGGATGGCACCTGTGTGCCGGATCTGAATCCGGTGGTGCATGCATCGATCGAAGTGGGACGCCACATGAAGCGTGGCGCGATCGTCGTCTATGAAAGTACGGTCTATCCCGGCGTAACGGAGGAGGTATGCGTGCCGCTGCTGGCGCAGCATAGTGGCCTGGTGCACCTTAGGGACTTCCACGTCGGCTATTCGCCGGAGCGCATCAGTCCGGGAGATCTGGTGAACACGCTGACCACGACCACCAAGATCGTGGCGGGGGATACGCCCGAGGTCTGCGAGCAGCTGGCGGATCCATATGGCCGGATCACGCAAATCCATCGCGCACCGAGCATCAAGGTCGCCGAGGTGGCCAAGGTGCTGGAGAACATGCAGCGCGACGTCAACATCGGATTGGTCAACCAGGTGTCGCAACGGCTTGGCACGCTCGGTGTGGACACGCACGACGTGCTGGCCGCGGCGCGCAGCAAATGGAACTTTCTCGACTTCCGCCCGGGCCTGGTGGGCGGGCACTGTATCTCCGTCGACCCGTTACTACCTCACGCACAAGGCCGCTACTTGCGGATTCACACCGAGCATTGTGCTGGCGGCGCGCGAGACCAACGACGGCATGGCCGGCTTCGTCGTGGATCAGCTTCTGCGCAGCATGACCATTATTGGTGACATGGATTTGAAGGCTGATGGTATAGATCGCGCTATAAATGCAGTGATTATTATTGGCCGACTGAATTCGCTGGAAAAATATCAGTTTCTGCAGCCGCGAGCAGCCATTCACGGAATGCGGACAGTGCCGCGTGATTCCGCTTTTCCCGCCGCGAGCAAAGAAAATATCCGCGCCGCAGGCTGACCGGCAAATCAAACGGGGCGATGATCTGGCCCGCCTCCAAGGCATCATGCACCAGACAGCGCTGCAGCACGGCCACGCCCATGTCCGCCTTCACCGCCTGAATCAGAATCGAGACCTGGTCGAAGCCCTTGGCAAGCGGGGGCGCAGCATCAGGTACGCCAGACGCAAGCAACCAGTTTCGCCAATTGGCCGGCGCCGTCGTGTGATAAAGCAGCGGTTCCTCCATTAGCTCGGCCGGCGATTGCCAACGTCCAGCCGCATGCCTCGCGCGCGCGCGGTCCGGATGGCAAACCGGCACCATCTCTCGGCCAATCACGTAGTCGGCTTGCCAACCGGGCCACTGTCCGTCCTCGCCGGCAAGAATGGCGGCATCCGGTGTTGCCCCGGAAAAATCCTCATCGCGTCGGTAGGGCACGAAGTTGAGCTGGATGTCGGGGTGACGCCGGTGGAAGTCCGGTAGCCGCGGCACTAGCCACACGCTTGCCAGCGTGGGGACGGCCGACAGGGTCAGTTGATGCTGCCGGTCCTGATCGAGCATGGCCGTGCTGGCACTTTCGATGGCGGCCAGCGGGCCGGCGACGGCGTCCAGGAAGCTACGGCCAGCATCGGTCAGCGTTAGCCGATGGGCGTTGCGATGGAGGAGGGGCTGACCGAAATGGGATTCGAGTCGGGCGATGGCGCGGCTGATCGCGCCTTGTGTCACACAGAGCGCTTCCGCGGCGCGTGTGAAGCTACCCAGGCGTGCCGCCGTGGCAAACGCATGCAGTTCTGACATCGAGGGGGAACGAAGCCGCATGGCAGGGCAGATCCTAGAATGATCTTTGGTAATGCAATCGTGCAATATAGTCGTTTGTGCACAGCCGGTAAACTCCCGACACTCGACGCTCGGTACCCCATTCGAGAACGATAAAGAGGAGTTTGAACTGATGAACCGAGCCTATTCGTCGCGCCGCCGCTTTGTGCTGTCCGGCGCAGCCGCTGCCTTGCTGGGCATGACCATTGCCGGCACTGCCGCTGCGCAATCCAGCTACCCGAACAAGCCGATCCGCCTTGTGGTTCCGTTCGCTGCCGGCGGGTCGACGGATCTGTCGGCGCGCCTGGTGGCCGAGTTCGCTGGTCGCGAGCTGGGTCAGACCATCGTTGTGGATAACAAGGGTGGGGCGGGCGGCTCGATCGGCATGGAGCAGGTTGCTCGCTCAGCGCCGGATGGCTACACGATCGGTATGGCCACGGTCAGCACGCACGGTTCTAATCCGGCCGTGTACCCCAAGCTTGGTTACGACCCGATCAAGGATTTCGCGCCGGTGACCAATGTCGTGGCGATTCCGAGCGTGTTTGCCGTACATCCAAGCGTACCGGCCAAGACCATGCAGGAATTTATCGCTCTGGCCAAGGCCAACCCAGGCAAGTACACGTTTGCATCGCCGGGTGCCGGATCGCTGGGTCACGTCAACATCGAGAACTTCATGATGCTGGCCAAGATTGACCTGCTTCATGTGCCGTACAAGGGCGCCGGCCTGGCACTCAACGATGCGGTGGCGGGCCAGGTCAATGCGATTACCGATAACCTGTCCTCGACGCTGCCCCACGTGAAATCGGGCCGGCTCCGCGCTTTGGCGATTCTCGGTGCGACGCGTTCCTCGCAATTGCCGAATGTACCGACCTATGCGGAACTGGGATTCAAGGACATGGGCGAGGGCGGCTGGTTTGGCATCGTGGCGCCCGCTGGTACGCCGCCGGCGGTTATCGAGAAGCTGAACGTGGCCATCCACAAGGCGATGCAAAACCCGGAGTTCAAGCGGAAGGTAGAGGAGAGCGGCGGCACGCTCGTACCGACTACTCCAGATCAGTTCAAGGCACAGATCCAGCAGGCCATGGCCCGCTATGCCCGTGTTGCCAAGGCCGCCAACATCAAGCTGGATTGAGTCATGACGATGTTTGAAGCAGTGCAGGGCGATGCACAGTGCGGTCCCTTTACGCTTGCGGCCCCCGAGGGTGATCCGCTTCCGCTGGTGTGTGACTCGCCGCACAGCGGCGTCTTCTATCCGGCGGACTTCCATTCCGCCGTGGATATGGCGCGTCTGCGTGGCGGCGAGGATACGCATATCGACACGCTGTGGGAGTCGATTCCCAAGGTCGGCGGCACGCTGATCGGGGCGACGTTCCCGCGTGTCTACATCGACCCAAACCGGATGCTGGATGATCTCGATCCGGATCTGCTGGCGTCGTCCTGGCCCACGCCACTGGCGCCGGGGGAGAAGACCCGCCTCGGATTTGGCCTGATCTGGCGCAATATCGATGCGGCCACGCCGATCTACGACCGCAAGCTGACAGTGGCGGAAGTGGAGAGACGGATTGATCGATACTACCGCCCGTATCACGCGGTGCTGGCATCGGCTGTGGAGGCGTCTTACCAACGGTTCGGCGCGCTGTGGCACCTGAACCTGCATTCGATGCCGAATAACGCCTATGAGCGGCTGAAGATCCAGAGTGCCCATCCGCTTGCGGACTTTGTGCTTGGCGATCGGGACGGTACGACTTGCGAGCCAGGGTTCGTGGATCTGGTGGCGGCCGAATTGCGTGGCATGGGCTACACGGTGGCGCGGAATGATCCTTACAAGGGCGTCCAGCTGATTGCCCAGATTGGTCGTCCAGCCGAACGCCGCAACAGCCTGCAGATCGAGATCCGTCGCCCGCTGTACATGGACGAGGCGACCAAGGTGCCGAATGGTGGGTTCGCTACCCTGCAACGCGACCTTGGCATCCTCAGCGAGCGCATTGCGGCGTACATCCGCGCGCGTATCTGACGCCAGAGAGTCTTCACGTTTCACGTGAAACATTGGCAAGTAAGGAGGCCCCGCAGAAGCGGGGCCTTTAATTTTTCCGCCGAGGTGTTTCACGTGAAACACACATTGGCTTGCCGGAGTATCTTGCGGGTCATGTTTCACGTGAAACATCGTGTCGGACCAAAGTCCACGATTCGATTGCCGCTATAATTCGGCATCCCGATTTTTCCCGCCCAGCCTCCCGGAGGAGGTGTCCCATGCTTTACCCAAAAGAGTTCGATGTCATTGTCGTCGGTGGTGGTCACGCCGGCACTGAAGCTGCCCTTGCTGCGGCCCGTATGGGCTGCCAGACGTTGCTGCTGAGCCATAACATCGAGACGTTGGGCCAGATGAGCTGCAATCCGTCTATTGGCGGCATCGGCAAGGGGCACCTGGTCAAGGAAGTGGACGCCATGGGCGGTGCGATGGCCGCCGCTACCGACGAGGCCGGCATCCAGTTCCGCATCCTCAACTCCAGCAAGGGTCCCGCGGTACGCGCTACCCGCGCCCAGGCCGATCGCGTGCTGTACCGCAAGGCCATCCGCTCGCGCCTGGAGAACCAGCCGAACCTGATGCTGTTCCAGCAAGCGGTGGACGACCTGATGGTGGAGGGCGACCGCGTGGTGGGGGCCATGACGCAGGTCGGCATCGCCTTCCGCGGTCGGGCGGTGGTGCTGACTGCCGGCACCTTCCTGGACGGCAAGATTCACGTCGGTCTCGACAACTACACGGGCGGGCGTGCCGGTGATCCTGCCGCCGTGTCGCTGTCGGCACGCCTCAAAGAGCTCAAACTGCCGCAAGGCCGTCTCAAGACTGGCACGCCGCCGCGGATTGACGGCCGGACCATCGATTTCTCGGCGATGGAAGAGCAGCCGGGCGACCTGGATCCGGTGCCGGTATTCTCGTTCCTGGGCCGGCCGGAACAGCACCCGCAGCAGCTCCCTTGCTGGATTACCCACACCAACAGCCGTACCCACGACATCATCCGTGGCGGGCTGGACCGATCCCCGATGTACACGGGCGTGATCGAAGGGGTGGGGCCGCGGTACTGCCCGAGTATCGAGGACAAGATTCATCGCTTCGCCAGCAAGGAAAGCCACCAGATTTTCCTGGAGCCCGAAGGCCTGACGACCAACGAGTTCTACCCGAATGGCATCTCGACGAGTCTGCCATTTGACGTGCAGTTGGAGTTGGTGCACTCGATTCGAGGCCTGGAGAATGCTCACATCCTTCGCCCGGGTTATGCCATCGAGTACGACTACTTCGATCCGCGTGCCTTGAAGGCGTCGCTGGAGAGCAAGGCGATTCAGGGGCTGTTCTTCGCTGGCCAGATCAACGGTACGACGGGCTACGAAGAAGCCGCAGCCCAGGGTCTGCTGGCCGGGATCAACGCCGGGTGCTACGTACGCGAGCGAGATGCCTGGACGCCTCGCCGCGACCAGGCCTATCTGGGCGTGCTGGTGGATGACCTGATCACGCGCGGTGTGACCGAGCCGTATCGCATGTTCACCAGCCGCGCAGAATTCCGCCTGAGCCTTCGTGAGGACAATGCGGATATGCGCCTGACCGAGATGGGGCGCGAACTGGGTGTCGTCGATGACGTGCGTTGGGATGCCTTCAACCGCAAGCGCGACGCTGTTTCACGTGAAACAGAGCGGCTCAAGAGCACGTGGGTGAACCCGACGCTGCTGCCGGAAGCCGAGGCGGTGCCGCTGCTCGGCAAGGCAATCGAGCGCGAGTATTCGCTGGCCGACCTGCTGCGCCGGCCGGAAGTCAGCTATGAGGCGCTGGTTGCGCTGCAAGCAGGGCGCTTTGCACCGGAGGCGGCGCTCGACGCAGATCCGATGCTGGCCGAGCAGATCCGCGAGCAGATCGAGATCGGTATCAAGTACCACGGCTACATCGCCCGCCAGGCGGCCGAGGTCGACAAGCTGGAAGCCAATGAAGCGACCCGGCTGCCGCCGAATTTCGATTACACCGAGGTGCGCGGGCTGGGTTTCGAAGTGAGCCAGAAGCTGAATCAG
The DNA here is from genome assembly GCF_056400065.1 of Cupriavidus sp. 01L415. Lineage (NCBI taxonomy): Bacteria > Pseudomonadati > Pseudomonadota > Betaproteobacteria > Burkholderiales > Burkholderiaceae > Cupriavidus > Cupriavidus sp. 01L415. The sequence goes on from NZ_JBFTSP010000005.1 coordinate 161,788, forward strand.
CACCGGCCCGAGACCTTGGGTCAGGCGTCACGGATTTCCGGCGTCACGCCGGCCGCGATCTCGCTGCTGTTGGTACACCTGAAGAAGAAGGGGATGGGTCGCGCTGCTCCCGCTGCATCGGCCGCACCGGCGGCCGGCAATGGCCAAGAGGCTGCCTGAGTGGGCGGCCCTCGACACTCCGCGATCGACGACGCCGCGCAACGCCGCCGGCTCGAAGCCGGCCTTGCCGGTATCGGGCTAGCGCTGGCGCCGCAGCAGATCGAGATGCTGTTTGCGTACCTCACGCTGCTCCGCAAATGGAACGGCGTCTATAACCTCACCGCCATCCGTCATCCTGACGAGATGCTCACGCACCACCTGCTCGATTCGCTGGCGGCTGTTCCGGCACTGGCCGAGGCTGCCCGTGCCGCTGGCGTCGCCGATGCCGCGCGGGGACGGGTGCTCGACGTTGGTTCGGGTGGTGGAATGCCCGGGCTGTCGCTGGCGATTGCCTGCCCGGACGTATCCGTGCTGATGGTCGATATCGTCCAGAAGAAGACTGCGTTCCTGACGCAGTGCCGGGCGCAGCTCGGCCTGTCCAATGCGGCGGCGCATTGGGGCCCGGTGGAAAAACTCGAGGATGCAAACGGCTATGCGGTGATCACATCGCGGGCCTTTGCTGAGCTCACGGATTTCGTGAACCTCTCCGGCCACCTGCTGGCGGCCGGCGGCAAGCTGATTGCGATGAAGGGCGTTTATCCACAGGCCGAGCTTGACCGCATGGAGGCCGCTGGCCTGATGACGGTATGGCGGGTGGAAGCGGTACCGAAGTTGGCGGTCCCGGAACTCGATGCCGAACGGCATCTCGTGGTGCTGTCCCGTCGCTAATGACGGATATTGTGAACAATTCAGCACAAATCGGCGATGCGCCGGTTGGATGCACTCAGGAGCGGCAAGCGCATATGGCCAAGGTATTCGTGATCGCAAACCAGAAGGGCGGCGTCGGCAAAACCACCACCACGGTGAACCTCGCCGCCGGCCTGGCTGCGCAGGACCAGCGTGTGCTGCTGGTCGACCTGGATCCGCAGGGCAATGCCTCGATGGGTTCGGGTATCGACAAGCAGGCGCTGGAGCACAGCGTGTACCAGGTGCTGGTGGGCCTGTCCACGGTGGCCCAGGCGCGACAGCGATCGGAATCGGGCCGGTACGACGTGCTGCCCGCCAACCGTGAGCTCGCGGGGGCGGAAGTCGAGCTGGTGGAGTTGGATCAGCGCGAACGCCGGCTCAAGCAGGCGCTGGCGGAGGTCGACGCCGAATACGACTTCGTGCTGATCGATTGCCCGCCGTCGCTGTCGCTGCTCACGCTGAATGGCTTGTGTGCCGCCCATGGCGTGATCGTGCCGATGCAGTGCGAGTACTTTGCGCTGGAAGGGCTGTCCGACCTGGTCAACACGATCAAGCAGGTGCATGCCAATCTGAACCGCGACCTCAAGGTGATTGGCTTGCTGCGCGTGATGTTCGACCCGCGCGTGACGCTCCAGCAGCAGGTATCGGCCCAGCTGGAAGCTCACTTCGCGGACAAAGTATTCAAGACCGTGATTCCGCGCAACGTGCGGCTGGCCGAGGCGCCGTCGTACGGCATGCCGGGCGTTGCCTTCGACGCGTCTTCCAAGGGCGCGAAGGCGTATCTCGATTTTGGCGCGGAGATGATCGCGCGCGTACGGCAGCTCGGCTGAGTGCCGCGGATTTGGAAAGAAGGATGGCGACCATGAGTACCGCAAAGAAGAAGGGCCTCGGCCGTGGACTGGAGGCTTTGCTGGGTGGACCGGCCGAGATCGTCGAGACCGCCCGGCAGGAGGGTGCCCCGTCGGAGTTGCGCGTGGACCAGCTGCAGCCTGGCAAGTACCAGCCGCGCACGCGCATGGATGAAGGCGCGCTGCAGGAGCTGGCTGCGAGTATTCGCGCACAGGGTCTGATGCAGCCAATCCTGGTGCGTCGCGTGGCCGAGCCCGATCGCTACGAGATCATCGCTGGCGAACGCCGCTATCGTGCGTCGAAGATCGCGGGCCTGGACAAGGTGCCGGTGCTTGTGAAGGACGTGGCCGACGAAGCCGCGGCCGCGATGGCGCTGATCGAAAATATCCAGCGCGAAGACCTGAACCCGCTGGAAGAAGCACAAGGCATCATGCGCCTGATCCGCGAATTCCGTTTCACGCACGAACAGGCTGCCGAATCCGTGGGACGTTCGCGCAGCGCGGTGTCGAATCTGCTGCGTCTGCTGAACCTGGCCAATCCCGTGCAGACCATGCTGATGGCGGGCGACCTCGATATGGGGCATGCGCGTGCGCTGCTGGCCGTCGATGGCGCCAATCAGATTACGCTGGCGAACCAGATCGTCAACAAGCGCCTGTCGGTTCGCGAAACCGAGAAGCTGGTCGCCTCCACGCTCAAGCCGTTCGACCTGAAATCGCTCAAGCAGAAATCGGGCAACGGTACGCGCGATGTGGCGCGACTGGAAGAGGAATTGTCCGATACGTTGGGACTGGCAGTGCAGATCAAGCTCGGTGCACGTGGCAAGGGTCAACTCACGATCCACTTCACCAGCAACGATGCGCTGGACGGTGTGCTTACGCGCCTGCGCGAGCAGGCCGATGGCGAGCGTGTAGCCTGATACGGAAATAGCGGCAACTGCTTTTTCTGGCAGTTGTCGGCCTCGCGCGACAGTCGCCCGGATGCGAAAAATCCATCGGGAAAAATCTGCGCGATAACCGAACAGTGGCCGCTCGTGAAGGGCAGGGCGGGCCGCTCGATTCCCCATCATGCGCCACGGACCCGGCGCAATCCAATTACGTATCACGTCATTGCCGCGCAATTTCCCGCCAGCCATCATGAAGGCGTGATGCCAACCGTTGTGCGAAATTCACTGCAAGCTAACTGAAAGCAGATTGACTCCCATTGGGGATTCCTCGTAGAATCGTGCGGTTTGAATTCTGGCCGGACCCAAAAAGTTCCGGCCTGGAACGAGGCTAGGCAGGTGGTAGTTCGAGACCGTCAGCAGGACCGTCCGCAAGGCGGCGCAGTGCCCCGGAACGATCGTCTTGAGGACGATTGGGACGATGAGGCCGAGCGCGAAGAAGAAGCTGTCGATCCGCTGTCGCATGCCGAAGCGGTGAAGCTGCTTGGCGAACGTGCGTTGCGTCCTTCGCGCATGACCCCCGTCAAAGTGGTGCTGGCGCAGGTCGTCGTGACACTGTTGTCGGCGATTGCCTGGGCGGTGTTTGCCAGCGAGCATGCGCCGTCGGGCTGGTCGGCCTTCTTCGGTGGCGCGGTGTGCTTCGTGCCCAGCGGGTTTTTCGCGCTGCGTTTGTGGATGTCGCGCGGGCAGCCGTCGGTAGGCGGTCTGGTTGCCGGCGAGGCGATCAAGATCTTTGCCACCGTCGCACTGCTCGTGCTGGTGGTGGTGCTGTACCGCGAACTGCGTTGGGTGCCGATGCTCGTCACGTTCCTGTTGGCGCTCAAGACATATTGGGTGGCGCTCGCGATCCGCTAAGCGGATGATGCGAAGCCCGTCGCCCTCGGCTTTCGGGCCTCGGGTGGGCTTCCGTCAAGATGCGGCACCCCTCCCGAAATTCAAGATTGGTTTTAGATGCGGCGCGTCACAACGGTGAAGCGCTGCATGACTAAGGTTTGCCAGAACAACAAAGCGTTCTTGCTCAAAGCGGTGACCGGTCATGTGACCGAAGGCTAAGCAAGACCTGTACCGAGATACCGTCCAGGGCGGCGTCCGGTCAACGATTTCGCAATATACCGTTCGATTCGACATGTCAACTGAAGCTACTCAAGGCGCCGAGCACACGCTCACACCCTCAGGCTATATCGCCGAGCATTTGCAGAACTTGAATTCGGTTGGCGGCAAGCAGCACTCCGTTGTCGATTTCAGCGTTCTCAATTACGACACCGTGTTCTGGTCGGTCCTCTGCGGCCTGATCGCCGTGGTGTTCCTGTACCTCGCCGCCCGCCGCGTCACCGCCGGCGTGCCGGGCCGCTTCCAGGCCTTCGTGGAAATGGTTGTCGAGATGGTCGACGACCAGGCCAAGGGCATCATCCATGGTGACCGTTCGTGGATCGCGCCGCTGGCGCTGATGGTGTTCTGCTGGATCACCATGATGAACGCGATCGACTTGATCCCTGTGGACTGGGTCACCGGCCTGAATCAGCTGCTGGGCGTCTTCCACATTCACTTGCCGCACCACCGCGCCGTGGCCACCGCCGACCTGAACGGCACGCTGGGCATGTCGTGCTCGGTGCTGGTGCTGATGATCTACTACAGCTTCAAGATCAAGGGCGCGGGCGGTTTCATGCACGAACTGTTCTCGGCCCCGTTCGGCGCCAAGTGGTATCTGGCTCCGTTCAACCTCATCCTGAACATCATCGAATTCCTGGCCAAGGCCGTCTCGCTCGGCATGCGGTTGTTCGGCAACATGTATGCCGGCGAACTCGTGTTCCTGCTGATCGCGCTGCTGGGTTCCATCTGGACGTTCAGCGCGGATCTGTCGGCGCTGGGCTTCGTCGGGCACGTGGTTGCCGGTACCGTCTGGGCCATCTTCCACATCCTGATCGTTCTGCTCCAGGCCTTCATTTTCATGATGCTGACGCTGGTGTACATCGGCCAGGCTCACGATCATCACTGATTTCCGGTTTTTTGGTTTTTTGGTTCTAAGTCTCTCTAAATTAAAGGAGTCATCATGCAAGCATATCTCGCCAACATTCAGGGTCTGACCGCTATCGGTATCGGCATCATCATCGGCCTGGGCGCTATCGGCGCCTGCCTCGGTATCGCCCTGATGGGTGGCAAGTACATCGAAGCCTGCGCACGTCAGCCCGAACTGATGAACCCGCTGCAAACCAAGATGTTCCTGCTGGCCGGCCTGATCGACGCTGCATTCCTGATCGGCGTGGGCGTTGCAATGCTGTTCGCCTTCGCCAACCCGCTGCTGGCTGTCATTCAGTAAGTCTTTTCGGTCTGCATGATGCTGACGGGCGGCGCCGGCCTTCGGTCCGATGGCCTGGCCGCCCTTGTGCATTTGTCTGTAGTTTGATTACCGAAAGGAACACACCATGAATCTGAACGCAACGTTTTTTGCGCAGATGGTCGTGTTCTTCATCCTGTGGTGGGTTGTTGCCAAATTCATTTGGCCGCCGCTGGTGAAGGCGCTCGACGAACGCGCAAAGAAGATCGCCGATGGCCTCGCCGCTGCCGAAAAAGGCAAGGCGGAGCTTGAACTCGCCAACAAGCGTGTGGACCAGGCCATGGCCGAAGCCCGCACCGAGGGTGCCCAACGCGTCGCCGACGCCGAGAAGCGCGCCCAGCTGACTGCCGACGAGATCAAGCAGAACGCCCAGGCGGAAGCCGCACGCATCATCGCCCAGGCCAAGGCCGAGGCAGAACAGCAAGTGACCCGCGCCCGCGAAGAGCTGCGCGATCAGGTCGCCGTGCTGGCCGTGAAGGGTGCAGAGCAGATCCTCAAGCGTGAAGTGAACGCGCAGGTGCACGCAGACCTGCTCAATCAACTCAAGGCTGGGCTCTAATCATGGCTGAAACCGCAACCATTGCCCGTCCCTACGCTGAGGCGCTGTTCCGCGTCGCCAGTGAAGCCGGTGCAGGCAACCTGGGTGCATGGTCCGAGCTGGTGTCGGAGATGGGGCAGGTTGCCGCCAATCCCGACATGAAGGCGCTTGCCGACGATCCGAACGTTTCCAGCCAGAAGGTGGTGGAAGTGTTCCTGTCGGTGCTGAAGAATCCGGTCAATGACGAAGCCCGCCGCTTCGTGAACCTGCTGGCGGAGAACAACCGCCTGACGGTATTGCCGGAAATCGCCGAGCAGTTCCATGCGCTCAAGAACGCCCGCGAGGGGTCGTCCGACGTCGAAATTACCAGCGCATTCCCGCTGGAAGGTTCGCAACTGAACGAACTGGTCGCTGCACTCGAACGCAAGTTCGGCCGCAAGCTGTATGCAAAGGTGGCGGTTGACCCGTCCCTGATCGGCGGCGTGAGCGTCAAGGTCGGCGACGAAGTGCTCGACACCTCCGTGCGCGCGCGCCTGGCTGCCTTGCAAGCCACGCTGACCGCCTGACCGCAACGGCCGACGGATTGAAGAATTAGGAGCATTGTGATGCAACTGAACCCCTCAGAAATCAGCGAGCTGATCAAGTCCCGCATCTCGGGCCTTGGCGCCGACGCTGAAGTGCGCAACACCGGCACGGTGATTTCCGTGACCGATGGTATCTGCCGCGTGCACGGCCTGTCCGGCGTGATGCAGGGCGAGATGCTGGAATTCCCCGGCAACACCTTCGGCCTCGCGCTGAACCTCGAGCGCGACTCGGTCGGCGCCGTGGTGCTGGGTGAGTACGTACACATTTCCGAAGGCGACACGGTGAAGTGCACCGGCCGCATTCTGGAAGTGCCGGTTGGCAAGGAACTGCTGGGCCGCGTGGTGAACACGCTGGGCCAGCCGATCGACGGCAAGGGCCCGATCAACGCCAAGGAAACGGACGTGATCGAGAAGGTGGCCCCGGGCGTGATCGCACGTCAGTCGGTGAGCCAGCCGGTGCAGACCGGCCTGAAGTCGATCGACGCGATGGTGCCGATCGGCCGTGGCCAGCGTGAGCTGATCATTGGCGACCGCCAGACCGGCAAGACGGCCGTGGCCGTTGACGCGATCATCAACCAGAAGGGCAAGGGCGTCTTCTGCGTGTACGTGGCAATCGGCCAGAAGGCTTCGACGATCGCCAACGTGGTGCGCAAGCTGGAAGAGCACGGCGCGATGGAATACACCGTCGTCGTGGTTGCCGCCGCTTCGGACTCGGCCGCCATGCAGTACCTGGCCGCCTACGCCGGCTGCACGATGGGTGAGTACTTCCGCGACCGCGGTGAAGACGCGCTGATCGTTTATGACGACCTGACCAAGCAAGCCTGGGCCTATCGCCAGGTGTCGCTGCTGCTGCGCCGCCCGCCGGGCCGCGAAGCCTACCCGGGCGACGTGTTCTACCTGCACTCGCGTCTGCTGGAGCGTGCAGCCCGCGTGAACGCCGAGTACGTCGAGAAGTTCACCAACGGTGCCGTCAAGGGCAAGACCGGTTCGCTGACCGCGCTGCCGGTGATCGAAACGCAGGCCGGCGACGTGTCCGCGTTCGTGCCGACCAACGTGATCTCGATTACCGACGGTCAGATCTTCCTGGAAACTGACCTGTTCAACGCCGGTATCCGCCCCGCCATCAACGCCGGTATCTCGGTGTCGCGCGTGGGTGGTGCAGCACAGACCAAGGTCATCAAGAACCTGGCCGGCGGTATCCGTACCGACCTGGCCCAGTACCGTGAACTGGCTGCGTTTGCGCAGTTTGCTTCGGACCTGGACGACGCCACCCGTAAGCAGCTCGAGCGCGGCCGCCGCGTGACTGAACTGCTCAAGCAGGCGCAATACCAGCCGCAGCAAGTATGGCAGCTGGCCGCGTCGCTGTTCGCAGCCAACAACGGCTTCCTCGACAACGTGGAAGTGAAGGACATTCTGCCGTTCGAGAAGGGCCTGCACGACCATCTGAAGACCAAGTACGCCGATCTCGTCAACCGCATCGAAGAGACCAAGCAGCTCTCGAAGGAAGATGAGGGCGCCCTGCGTGCCGCTGTCGAGGATTTCAAGAAGTCCGCCGCGTTCTAACCGCGTGATTCCACGACACCGCCCGTGCGCTGGATGACAGCGCGCGGTGCGGTTCGGACGGAGAGGAAGATATGGCCGGAACGAAAGAGATCCGAACCAAGATCAAGAGCGTGCAAAACACGCGCAAGATCACCAAGGCGATGGAGATGGTCGCCGCGTCCAAGATGCGCAAGGCGCAGGAGCGGATGCGCAATTCCCGTCCCTACGCCGAGAAAGTGCGGAATATCGCAGCGCATTTGGCTTCGGCCAACCCTGAGTTCAAGCACCCGTTCATGCAGGAGCGCGAAGTCAAGCGTGTTGGCATGATCGTGGTCACGACCGACAAGGGGCTGTGCGGCGGTCTGAACACGAACGTGTTGCGCGCAGTGACCGGCGAACTGAAGACCCTGCAGGGCCGCGGTGTGGATGTGCAGGCGACCGCCATCGGCACCAAGGGCATGCAGTTCCTCGGCCGCATCGGCGCCAAGGTGGTTTCGCATGTGGTGCAGCTCGGTGACACCCCGCATCTGGAAAAGTTGATCGGTGCGATCAAGGTCCAGCTCGACGCATTCACCAATGGTGAGGTCGACGCGGTGTACGTGGCGTACACCAAGTTCATCAATACGATGAAGCAGGAACCGATGGTTGAGCAACTGCTGCCGCTCGCCGCCGACAAGCTGGCCCAGACCGAAGATGAAAAGCGCGCCTACTCGTGGGACTACATCTACGAGCCGGACGCCCAGACTGTAGTGGAAGAGTTGTTGGTCCGCTACGTCGAGGCACTGGTGTACCAGGCCGTGGCCGAGAACATGGCGTCCGAGCAATCGGCGCGCATGGTGGCCATGAAGGCTGCGTCTGACAACGCCAAGAACGTGATCGGCGAACTGCAACTGGTCTACAACAAGACCCGTCAGGCCGCGATTACCAAGGAACTGTCGGAAATCGTCAGCGGTGCGGCTGCGGTCTAAGGCGTCAAGAATTCAAGCTATCGGAGATACGAAATGAGTATCGGAAATATTGTGCAGTGTATTGGCGCCGTGGTGGACATCGAGTTCCCCCGCGACGCAATGCCGAAGGTGTACGAGGCGCTCGTGCTGGAAGACAGCAACACCGCTTCGTTCGCCGAGAAGGGCCTGACTTTCGAAGTGCAACAACAGCTGGGCGACGGCGTGGTGCGTACCATTGCCCTCGGTTCGTCGGACGGCCTGCGCCGCGGCATGGCGGTGAAGAGCACCGGCGCGCCGATCTCGGTGCCGGTGGGTCAAGGCACGCTGGGCCGCATTATGGACGTGCTGGGCCGCCCCATCGACGAAGCCGGTCCGATCGCTTCGGACGAGAGGCGCGCGATTCACCAGGCGGCACCGAAGTTCGACGAACTGTCGCCTTCCACCGACCTGCTGGAAACCGGCATCAAGGTGATCGACCTGATTTGCCCGTTCGCCAAGGGCGGCAARGTGGGYCTGTTCGGYGGYGCCGGCGTCGGCAAGACCGTGAACATGATGGAGCTCATCAACAACATCGCCAAGCAGCACAGCGGTTTGTCGGTGTTCGCCGGCGTGGGCGAGCGTACCCGTGAAGGGAACGACTTCTACCACGAAATGAAGGACTCCAACGTGCTCGACAAGGTGGCCATGGTGTTCGGCCAGATGAACGAGCCGCCGGGCAACCGTCTGCGCGTGGCACTTTCCGGCCTGACCATGGCCGAGAAGTTCCGCGACGAGGGCCGCGACATCCTGTTCTTCGTCGACAACATCTACCGCTACACGCTGGCTGGTACCGAAGTGTCGGCACTGCTGGGCCGTATGCCTTCCGCCGTGGGCTACCAGCCGACGCTGGCTGAAGAAATGGGCAAGCTGCAGGAGCGCATCACCTCGACCAAGACTGGCTCGATCACCTCGATCCAGGCCGTGTACGTTCCTGCGGATGACTTGACCGACCCGTCGCCGGCTACCACCTTCCTGCACTTGGACTCGACCCTGGTGCTGTCGCGTGACATCGCCGCTCTCGGTATCTACCCCGCCGTGGATCCGCTCGATTCGACCTCGCGTCAGATGGACCCGCATGTCGTTGGCCAGGAGCACTACAACGTTGCGCGAGCCGTTCAGCAGACCCTGCAGCGCTACAAGGAACTGCGCGACATCATCGCGATTCTGGGCATGGACGAACTGTCGCCGGAAGACAAGCTGGCAGTGAACCGCGCTCGTAAGATCCAGCGTTTCCTGTCCCAGCCGTTCCACGTGGCCGAAGTGTTCACGGGTTCGCCGGGCAAGTACGTGCCGCTGAAGGAAACCATCCGTGGTTTCAAGATGCTGGTGGATGGCGAATGCGATCACCTGCCCGAGCAGGCGTTCTACATGGTCGGCTCGATCGACGAAGCCTTCGAGAAGGCCAAGAAGCTCCAGTAAGCCTTGCCTGTCGTTGCCGCCCCTGGGCGGTGACGGCGGTGGGGCACACCGCGTGCCTCACCGCCCAGGGTAGAGCGATTGGACAAAGGATTTCACATGGCAACCATTCTTGTAGACGTCGTCAGCGCGGAAGCGTCGATCTTCTCCGGTCAGGCGAAGTTCGTTGCGCTGCCGGGCGAGACGGGTGAACTGGGTATCCTGCCGGGCCACACGCCGCTGATCACCCGTATCCAGCCGGGTGCGGTGCGCATCGAGAAGGAAGATGGCAGCGAAGAGTTTGTGTTCGTTGCCGGCGGTATTCTCGAAGTCCAGCCCAAGCACATCACCGTGCTGGCCGATACCGCCATCCGCGGTAACGACCTGGACGAGGCCAAGGCGCAGGAAGCCAAGCGCAGGGCCGAGGAACTGATGCAGAACCAGAGCAGCGACTTGGACCTGGCTCGCGCCCAGAGCGAGCTGGCGGTGGCCGCAGCGCAACTGGCAGCAATCGCCCGTCTGCGTCGTAAGAAGTAAGCACCTGGTAGTACTGGCGCGCCTGTTGTTTTTTGGGCGCGACATAGAAAAAGGCAGCCGGATGGCTGCCTTTTTTGTCAGGTGGACGCTATATTTTCCTGCCTGGACCACAAAAAAAAGCGCGCGGGCCGGGGAGGCTCCGCGCGGACGGGAAAATCCCTTCGAGGGGTCAATTCGAAGGAACGGGTTCGGTCCAGGATTCCACTACAAGCGCATCGGAGTCATTTCTCCGCATCCAGGTCAGGGTTCCCAAAGGGAATCTCAAGCCTCGCGCCGTCGGTCTTCCTGTGCTCCGGATCAGCGGATCTACAAATCTGCTGGTCCGGAAAATCGGGTACTGCCTAGGGCTTTCTTCTTCCGCCCCGCCTTATTTATCAATGATTTACAGGTAGGGGCGTCACACCCCAGTGGCTGGTGTGTCAATGCATTGTGGGGGAAACTTCCTGGGATGGCAGTAACAAAATGTATCGTTTTGCAAGAAGTTGAAAGGACTGCAAGCAAAAATACGGCGTTTTAACCACTTTTGTTTGCTTCTCGCATCTTCTTCGCCACTCCACGTAGCCGTCTCTGAGCGCGTAATTGTTAAGACAATACACGGCTAGCGTACTGAATGCATTACGTTTTTCCCGATACCAAAATACGCATTCCCCACCTTTTGGGGATAAAGAAATTCCGATTTCCGATTTTGTGTTCGGTAACGCATTCATCGTTACGTTTAGAAACGGTTGGTGCGCTGGATGGATCGCTTTCCACCTACCTGCCGACCTGAGCGCTGATGTAGGTACGGGACATCGGCCCCGTATACACTTGCGCGGTTCCCGCACTTTCCGCCGACGTACCATGGCCATCGATCCCCAGATTCTTGCCTACTATCGCCGCATGGCCGACCAGTTTGCCGGCCTGCCCGTGCCCATTGATGCCCCCGCGCGCCGTGAGAGATTCGAAGAACTGGCCGCGCAATCTGTCCTTCCGAATCCCGAGGGCATGGTCGTCGAGAATCTCGCGATTCCTGTACCAGACGGCAAGCTGCCGGTCCGCCTGTTTCGGCCGGCCGGCGTGGACAGCCCCCGCCTGATCGTCTATTTCCACGGTGGTGGTTGGGTCGTGGGCTCTCCGCAGACTCACCACACGGTCGCAGCATTGCTCGCTGCCGATACCGGCTGCGTGGTGGCCAGTGTCGACTATCGCCTGGCGCCCGAGTTCGCATTCCCAACCCCCTGCAACGACGCCATTGCCGCAGTGCGCTGGTTGGCCGACGCGCGCGGGCAACTCGGCGTCGCACCCGGATTCCTGGCCGTGGCCGGCGACAGCGCTGGTGGCCATCTTGCCGCCATCGCTGCGCGAGACGTCAACGCGAAGTCCGACACGCCGGTCGTCAACGCCCAGTTGCTGATTTATCCGGTGACGGCACCTGTGCTGACCACCGAAAGCTACCGCGCCTTTGCCGATGGCCCCGGCCTGACACGTGATGAAATGGCGTGGTTCTGGACCCAATTCATCGGCGCCGATGAATTGGCACGTGGTGCGGACCAGACCGACGCGCGGATCCACCTGATGGCCGACGTGCCGACCCAGTTGCCGCCGGCCAGTGTCGTGCTGGTGGCGGCAAACGACGTGCTGCGCGACGACGGCCTGGCCTACGCCGATTTCCTGGTGCGCCATGACGCGCCGGTCATCACGATCGAGGCCAGTGGCATGACGCACGGCTTTGCCCGTCTCCAGCCGGACGCACCGCGTGCGCGCGAGTGGATGCGGCGCGCCGCGGATGCGTTCGTCAGCATTTTCGACGACGTGTAACGCGGCACTGACTCATATCATCGACATCGGTCCGCAGCGCCCCGTGAGCCGGCGGGCATCCCTTAGAATGGCGGTCTTACGAGGATGACCATGACCGCATTGCAGAACGACACATTCCTGCGCGCGTTGCGCCGGCAACCGACCGAGTACACACCGCTCTGGCTGATGCGCCAGGCAGGTCGCTACCTGCCTGAGTACAACGCCACGCGCGCCCGGGCCGGCAGTTTCCTGGGGCTGGCCAAGAACCCGGCCTATGCGACCGAAGTGACGCTGCAACCGCTGGACCGTTACCCGCTGGACGCCGCGATCCTGTTCTCGGACATTCTCACCGTGCCGGACGCCATGGGCCTCGGCCTGTCGTTCGCGCAGGGCGAAGGTCCGCGCTTTGCGCACCCGCTGCGCACGGAAGCCGACGTGGCGAAGCTGGCCGTGCCCGACATGGGTGAGCTCCAGTATGTATTCGACGCCGTCGCGGAGATCCGCCGCGCACTTGTGCAAGACGGCCGCCAGCGAGTGCCGCTGATCGGCTTCTCCGGCAGCCCGTGGACGTTGGCCTGCTACATGGTGGAAGGCGGCGGCTCGGACGACTTCCGCACGGTCAAGGCGATGATGTACGGCCGGCCGGACCTGATGCACCGCATCCTGGACATCAACGCGCAGGCGGTATCCGCGTACCTGAATGCCCAGATCGATGCCGGTGCTCAGGCCGTCATGATTTTCGACACCTGGGGTGGCGCGCTGGCCGACGGGATGTACCAGACGTTCTCGCTGGACTACATGCGCCGCGTGCTCGCCGGCCTGAAGCGCGAGCACGACGGCCAGCACATCCCCGTCATCGTCTTTACCAAGGGCGGCGGGATCTGGCTGGAACAAATCGCAGAAACCGGACCGGATGCAATCGGCCTGGACTGGACCGTGAATCTGACGCAGGCCCGCCAGCGGACCGGTGGCCGCGTCGCGCTGCAAGGCAACATCGACCCAACAGTGCTGTTTGCGCCCGAGGCCGCCATCCGGGCGCAAGTACGTGGCGTACTGGACAGTTACGCGGCCGGTGGGGGCAGCGATGGGCACATTTTCAACCTTGGCCACGGTATTTCACAGTTCACGCCTCCGGAGAGCGTCGCGGTCCTGGTGGACGAGGTTCACGGCTATAGCCGCAAGCTTCGGGCCGCCTGACGTCAGTGGCTGCCTGGAGCGCCAATTTTCCCCGCGCCGCAGCGATCCAGTTGGCTGTACGCGCCTGTGCCGCAGGAGGCGCGCCGGGATCCCTGTCAAGTAAACTATTTTGCGTTTTTTCGCCAAAAAGGTGCCAGGCGCTTGCTGTCAAGGCTTGACTTATGCACACCGATAGGTTTGCGGCAGTGCACGAGCGGGTAACCCCTTAACTCAGTTGGGGGGTGTTTGCAAGTCATTGATTCATAAGACTTTGAATCTTCTGCAACGGACGTTGCGAGCGCGATAAAACCCTTGATCTGCGCGCCTTGGCGGGAAGTTGGCGCGACTTTTCAACAAAGTTATCCACAGGCATGGCGACGGACGTGGAAAACCATTCATGGATCATCGACTTAGGGTCACATTTGAAGTTTTACTTTAAGTTGATGTTGCGCCGCACACAGAGCCACCGCGCCAAGTCGACCCGCCGCCGCATGCACAACGAATGCGCAACTGCAGTGCACCACTCAGGGGGCTGCCGATGACCACCGGACAGCCCGCGGCTGTGGCGGATACGTTACAGACAACAACCTCCGCGGCGCCGCCTGAGCAATCGTTCACCGTCGCACGGGTCGCGTTGGATACCCCGGCCGACGACTGTTTCGATTACCTCGCCGACGAACCCGTCACGCCAGGCCAGCTGGTCGTCGTGCCGTTCGGCCGCCGTCATCTGGTCGGGGTTGTGATTGAACTGGGCACATCCTCCGATGTGCCCATCGACCGCCTCCGCCCGCTGGCCGGCAGGCTCGACTGGCTGACGCCGGTGAGTGCGGAATGGATCGCGCTGGCCCGATTCGCGGCGCGCTACTACCACCGACGTCTTGGCGAGGTGATCCTGCCGTCGCTTCCGCCGTCGCTGCGCGAATCCGACACGTGGGATCGCCTCGGCCAGCGCGCGCAGACCACGCAGTACCGGGTACGCCCGGGGCAGGCCGAGGCGCTCCTGGCCGCCGTGCCAGCGCGGGCCCGCACCGTCCACGCACTGGCGCAGGCGCTGGCGGCAACGGACAGCTGGATCGACTTGGCCGATGCGCGCGAACTATGCACCGCTGCGCCGGCGAGGCTGGGCGAATGGGCGGAGTCCGGTTGGGTGGAATCCGGCAACGTCGCCCGGCCGCTCCTGGAAATCGTGCCGGATCAGGCGCCGTCCGTGGCGCCGCCGCTCCATGACGAGCAACGCCAGGCCGTGGCTGCCATCGATGCGGCGGACGGATTCGCGGCGTTCCTGCTGCATGGTGTGACCGGCAGTGGCAAGACCGAGGTCTATCTGCATGCGATGGCCGGCATCCTGGCTGCCGACCCCGCCGCGCAGGTTCTGATGCTGGTGCCTGAAATCAACCTCACGCCGCAACTGCAGGCGCGCATCGCCGCGCGCTTCCCCCAGTGGCCGCTGGCCGTGCTGCACAGCGGACTGGCGGACCAGGAGCGCAGCCTGCAATGGCTGGCCGCACATCGCGGCGAGGCTCGCATCGTGCTGGGCACACGGATGGCCGTGATGGCCTCGATGCCACAGCTCAGCCTGATTGTCGTCGATGAAGAGCACGACACGTCATATAAGCAGCAGGAGGGCTTGCGCTATTCCGCGCGCGATCTCGCTGTGTGGCGTGCGAACCAGTTGAAGATTCCGATCGTGCTGGGTTCGGCGACGCCGTCGATGGAAACCTGGTTCCGCGCGGAGCAGGGGGCATACCGCAAACTCGTGCTGCGCGAGCGCGCACAGGCGGATGCCGCGCTGCCGGTGGTGAGGCTTGTCGACCTGAACCACGAGCGTCAGCGCCAGCGGCCACTCTACGAAGGCCTGTCGGTACCCCTGATCGATGCGATCCAGCAGCGGCTGGATCGCGGGCAGCAAAGCCTGCTGTTCCTGAACCGTCGCGGCTATGCGCCCGTCATCGCCTGCGACAGTTGCGGCTGGCTGTCAGGATGTCCGCGCTGCTCCGCGTACCTGGTGCTGCACCGGCCCGAGCGCCGGCTGCGTTGCCACCATTGCGGCCTGGAATCCCCGGTGCCGCATCACTGCCCGGATTGCGGCAATGTCGATATTGCGCCACTCGGGCGTGGCACGCAGCGCATCGAAGAAGCACTGGCTGCGCGTTTTCCACAGGCCCGCATCGCCCGGATCGACGCCGATTCGACCCGTCGCAAGGGTAGCGCCCAGGCCATGTTCGACGATGTCCACGCGGGGGAAGTCGATATCCTCGTCGGCACCCAGATGGTCGCCAAGGGCCACGACTTCCAGCGTGTGACGCTGGTTGGCATCGTCCATCCCGACGCGGCGATGTTCAGTCACGACTTCCGCGCGGCCGAGCATCTCTTCGCATCGCTGATGCAGGTTTCCGGCCGGGCGGGCAGGGCGGGGCTGGCCGGCGAAGTGCTGATCCAGACCCGCTATCCGGACGCCCCCGCATTGCAGGCCCTTGCCCGGCATGACTATGATGGATTCGCCGCCAGCCAGTTGCGCGAGCGGCGCCAGGCCGGGTTGCCCCCGTTCGCGTACCAGGTGCTGGTCACCGCCGAGCACGGGCAACTGGAACGTGCGCTGGCGTTCCTGCTGGCTGCACGCGAACAGGCCGATTCGTGCGCGATGGCGCCGGAGGTGCAACTGCACGATCCCGTGCCGATGTCGATGGTGCGGATATTCAACAAGGAGCGCGCCCAAATGCTGGTGGAGGCGGGTTCGCGTCCCGTACTGCAACGTTTCGTTAGCGAGTGGGTGCAAACATTCGATCAGGTTGCCGCACGGGTCAAGGGTGTGCGCTGGCAACTCGAAATCGATCCGCTGCGGATTTGACGGATGCGTGGAATGTGGCGTGCGTGCAACCGTTGCACCATCGCCGTGCTAAGGGGTTGCACTAGGTTGCACCCATGGATTTGCCGAGAGTAAGATCGTGCCAGCCCCGGAAGCTGCGGGACCCTGCGCGCCCGTTGCGTGCCGGTAGAACCCGCTGCCTTTCCCGCCTTACGGAGAATTGCTCGCATGGCCACCACTACCCTCGGCGTCAAGCTCGACGACGCGTCGCGCGACCGCCTCAAGCGCGTCGCCCAATCCATCGACCGCACGCCGCACTGGCTTATCAAGCAGGCGATCTTCACGTACCTGGAGCAAGTCGAGCGCGGCCACCTGCCGCACGAAGCGGGTCCGGGCGCCACGTCGGAGACCGACGCCGCCGATGCCGCCGAGATGACGCAGGGCGATGCCGCGCCGCAGCCTTTCCTCGAATTCGCGCAGAGCATCCAGCCACAGTCCGTGTTGCGCGCGGCGATCACCTCGGCCTACCGTCGCCCGGAAAACGAGTGTGTGCCGGTGTTGCTCGAGCAGGCCCGGCTACCCCAGATCCAGGGGGAGGCCGCCATCAAGATGGCGAAGACGCTGGCCCAGCGCCTGCGTGAACAGAAGGTAGGTACTGGTCGCGAAGGACTGGTGCAGGGCCTGATCCAGGAATTCTCGCTGTCGTCGCAGGAAGGCGTGGCGCTGATGTGCCTGGCCGAGGCGCTGCTGCGTATCCCCGACAAGGCCACGCGCGATGCGCTGATCCGCGACAAGATCAGCGGCGCCAACTGGCAGTCGCACCTGGGCCAGAGCCCGTCGCTGTTCGTCAATGCCGCCACCTGGGGCCTGCTGCTGACCGGCAAGCTGGTGGCCACGCATACGGAAGCCGGCCTGTCGAAGGCGCTGACCCGCATCATCGGCAAGGGCGGCGAGCCGCTGATCCGCAAGGGCGTGGACATGGCGATGCGCCTGATGGGCGAACAGTTCGTGACCGGCGAAACGATTTCCGAGGCGCTCGCCAACGCGCGCAAGTACGAAGCCGAAGGCTTCCGCTATTCCTACGACATGCTGGGCGAGGCCGCGATGACCGAAGCCGATGCCCGGCGCTACCTGGCATCGTACGAGCAGGCCATCCACGCGATCGGCCAGGCCTCGCGCGGCCGTGGCATCTACGAAGGCCCGGGCATCTCGATCAAGCTGTCGGCGCTGCATCCGCGCTACAGCCGCGCGCAACATGAACGCGTGGTCACCGAGCTCTACGCCCGCCTGAAGTCCCTGACGCTGCTGGCCCGCCAGTACGACATCGGCATCAATATCGATGCCGAGGAAGCCGACCGCCTGGAAATCTCGCTGGACCTGCTGGAGCGCCTGTGCTTCGAGCCCGAGCTGGCCGGCTGGAACGGCATCGGCTTCGTGGTGCAGGGCTACCAGAAGCGTTGCCCGTTCGTGATCGACTACCTGATCGACCTGGCCCGCCGCAGCCGCCATCGCCTGATGATCCGCCTGGTCAAGGGCGCCTACTGGGATAGCGAAATCAAGCGCGCCCAGGTGGATGGGCTGGAGGGCTACCCGGTCTACACGCGCAAGGTCTATACGGATGTGTCGTACCTGGCCTGCGCGCGCAAGCTGCTGTCCGTGCCGGACGCGATTTATCCACAGTTCGCCACGCACAACGCGCACACGCTGTCGGCCATCTACCAGATTGCGGGCCACAGCTACTATCCCGGCCAGTACGAGTTTCAGTGCCTGCACGGCATGGGCGAGCCGCTGTATGACCAGGTCGTCGGCCCCGTGGCGGACGGCAAGTTCAACCGCCCGTGCCGCATCTACGCACCCGTGGGTACACACGAGACGCTGCTGGCGTACCTGGTGCGCCGTCTGCTGGAAAACGGCGCCAACACGTCGTTCGTGAACCGCATTGCCGACGACACGATCTCGCTCGACGAACTCGTGGCCGACCCGGTTGCCGTGGTGGAGGCGATGCATCGCGACGAAGGCGTGCTCGGCCAGCCCCACCCCCGCATTGCGCAACCGCGCGGGCTGTACGGCAAGTCGCGCGCCAATTCGGCCGGTATCGATCTTTCGAACGAGCATCGCCTGGCGTCGCTCTCGTCGGCCTTGCTGGCCGGCACCAGCGACACCGTGCGCGCCGAGCCGCTGCTGGGCGCCGAGGTGCCACGCGCCGACGCCACGTTCGCACCAGTACTGAACCCGGCCGATCACCGCGACGTGGTGGGCCAGGTCAGCGAAGCCACGCCCGCCGAGATCGAGGCCGCGCTGGCCGCCGCCGTCAACGTGGCGCCGATCTGGCAGGCCACGCCGCCCGAGGTCCGCGCCGCCGCGCTGGAGCGCGCCGCCGACCTGATGGAAGCGCAGATGCAGTCCCTGATGGGCACGATCATGCGCGAGGCCGGCAAGACGTTCTCCAACGCCATCGCCGAAGTCCGCGAGGCCGTGGACTTCCTGCGCTACTACGCTGTGCAGGTGCGCGAGACCTTCTCGAACGACACGCATCGCCCGCTGGGCCCGGTGGTCTGCATCAGCCCGTGGAACTTCCCGCTGGCGATCTTCACCGGCCAGGTGGCCGCCGCGCTGGCTGCCGGTAATCCGGTGCTGGCCAAGCCGGCCGAACAGACCCCGCTGATCGCCGCGCAGGCCGTGCGCCTGCTGCGCGAAGCCGGCGTGCCGGCCGGTGCCGTGCAACTGCTGCCGGGCCGTGGCGAAACCGTCGGCGCGATGCTGGTGGGCGATGCACGCGTCAAGGGCGTGATGTTCACGGGCTCCACCGAAGTCGCGCGGCTGTTGCAACGCAACGTGGCCGGCCGGCTGGACGCCGCGGGCCGGCCGATCCCGCTGATCGCCGAGACCGGCGGCCAGAACGCCATGATCGTGGATTCGTCGGCGCTCGCCGAACAGGTCGTGGGCGACGTCGTCTCGTCGGCGTTCGATTCCGCCGGTCAGCGCTGCTCCGCGCTGCGCGTGCTGTGTCTGCAGGAAGACGTGGCGGACCGCATCCTGGAAATGCTCAAGGGGGCGATGGGCGAACTGACGCTGGCCAATCCGGATCGCCTGTCGACCGACGTGGGTCCGGTGATCGACGAAGAAGCGCGCGGCAACATCGTCCGCCATATCGAGGCGATGCGCGCCAAGGGCCGTTGTGTTCACCAGGCCGATGCCGGCGCCGCGCAATCGGCCGCCTGCCGTCATGGCACTTTCGTGCCGCCGACGCTCATCGAACTGGACAGCCTCGAGGAACTGCAGCGCGAGGTCTTCGGGCCGGTGCTGCACGTGGTGCGATACCCGCGCGCAGCCCTCGACACGATGATCGGCCAGATCAACGGCACCGGCTACGGCCTGACGCTGGGCATCCATACGCGGATCGATGAAACCATCGCCCGTATCGTCAACCGCGCCCACGTGGGCAACCTGTACGTGAACCGGAATATCGTCGGCGCCGTGGTGGGCGTGCAGCCGTTCGGCGGCGAAGGCCTGTCCGGCACCGGCCCCAAGGCGGGCGGCCCGCTGTACCTGCACCGCCTGCTGTCGGTCTGCCCGCAGGACGCCGTGGTGCGGGTGGTGCGCGCGGCGGATGTCGCCGGGGGCACGGCGCCCGCGCCGCAAGCCCCGCTCTCGCCGGAACTGGCGGCCCTCAAGACCTGGGCCCAGGGCAACAGCCCGGAGCTGGCCGCCGCCTGTGACCGCTTTGCCGCCGCCAGCCCGTCCGGCCTGTCCGTGACGCTGCCCGGCCCGACCGGCGAGCGCAACACCTATTCCCTGCTGCCGCGCGAGCGCGTGCTGTGCCTGGCTCAGCAGGAAGCCGACCTGGCCGTGCAACTGGCCGCGGTATTGGCCGTGGGCGCGGAGGCGTTGTGGCCGGACACCACACTGGCAAAGAGCCTGTTGGCGCGGCTGCCCCAGGCAGTACAATCGCGCGTCCGCCTGGTCACCGACTGGATGGCCGCGGACACCGGCATCGACGCGGTGCTGCATCACGGCGATTCCGACCAGCTTCGTACCGTCTGCGAACAGGTGGCGACGCGGCCCGGTCCGATTGTCGGCGTGCAGGGGCTTGCCCACGGTGAACCGAATGTCGCGCTGGAGCGTTTGTTGATCGAGCGTTCGCTGTCCGTCAATACGGCGGCGGCGGGCGGCAATGCAAGTCTGATGACGATCGGCTGAGTCCACCCCGGCTGACGTGTCATCGAAGTGCGTGGCGGGGGCCGGCGATCCTGACCCCGTCGCGCAACCCAGGAACGGAGCGGTGCTGCCAACGCCGACCCGCAAAAATGCCGACACCGGCACCATATGGCACCCTATGGGACCCAAGGAGAACTGATGAGCTCGACATTCCAAAAGACGGCCATGACCGTTGCCATGGCCTTCGCCGGCCTGACCACCGCCTCGGCCGCATTCGCGCAGGCACAGGAAATCAAGCTGGGCTTTGCCGCCCCGATGACCGGCGGCCAGGCCCAGTACGGCAAGGACATGCAGAACGGCGTTGTCCTCGCCATCGAGGACATGAACGCCACCAAGCCGAAGATCGGCGGCAAGGATGTCAAGTTCGTGCTGGTCTCCGAAGACGACCAGGCCGATCCGAAGACCGGTTCCGTGGTGGCCCAGAAGCTGGTGGATTCCGGCATCCAGGGCATGCTCGGTCACTTCAACTCGGGCACCAGCATCCCGGCGTCGATGGTCTATAACCGCGCCGGCATTCCGCAGATCGCCATGGCGACCGCGCCCGAGTACACCAAGCAAGGCTTCAAGACCACGTTCCGCATGATGACCTCCGACACCCAGCAGGGTTCGGTGATCGGCGCCTTCGTGGTGAAGAAGCTGGGTGCCAAGAACATCGCCATCGTCGATGACCGCACCGCCTACGGCCAGGGCCTGGCCGACGAGTTCGAGAAGGCCGCCAAGGCCGCCGGCGGCAAGATCGTGCGCCGCGAGTTCACCAACGACAAGGCGGTGGACTTCAAGGCCGTGCTGACCAACATCAAGCGCAGCAACCCGGACGTGATCTTCTACGGCGGCGCCGAGACGCAGTCGGCCCCGATGGCCAAGCAGGTCAAGGAACTGGGCCTGAAGTCCCCGCTGGTGTCGGGCGAAATGTCCAAGACCGACAACTTCCTGAAGCTGGCCGGCAACGCTGCCGACGGCACCGTGGTGTCGCTGGCCGGCCTGCCGCTGGACCAGATGCCGGGTGGCGCGGCGTACGAGAAGAAGTACGAGAAGCGCTTCGGCAGCAAGGTGCAGACCTACTCGCCGTACGCCTATGACGGCGCCACCGCCATGATGACCGCCATGATCAAGGCCGGTTCGGCCGACCCGGCGCGTTACCTCCCGGTGCTGGCCGCAACCAGCATGCAGGGCGTGACGACCAAGACGCTGGCCTATGACGCCCGCGGCGACCTGAAGGACGGCGGCATCACCGTCTACAAGGTCGTGGACGGCAAGTGGACCGTGTTGGAAACCGTCGGCGGCAAGTAAGCCGGCCGACATCAGGCCCGCCGACTGGCTTTCCTCCGGCCGGCGCGGTTGCAGAACTGACGCCACCTCGCGGGGTGGCGTTTTTTATGGGCGCGGCCGCCACACACGCCGTGGAGCAGCCGACGTCGCGCTCCGCAACCGGAATCACACCGGTTTTTCCCCCTGTTTTCTCCATGGTGCGACGCGGCGATGGCGCATAATCCCGCCTTTGCATATTTCCAGAAGGAGCCGTCCGTGCAGGAAGTCCGTTACGAGCACGCGATCGCGCTAGCCAACGCGGAGCGCTATGACGAGGCGCTGCGGATTGCCGACCAGCTCTGGGAGGCCCACCCCGAAGTCGTGGACTATGCCGCGCTGCGCGCGCAATTGCACGCCGATCGGGGGGATACGCCGGCCGCGCTGGCCACGCTCGACGAGGCGATGGCCAAGCTCCCGTCCCTGCCGCTGGAGCCGGTCCACCGCTGGGCGTCGCGCGGCGCGCTGGCGCACCTCCACGGCACGCTACTGATGCGCGCGGGCCGGGATTCCGAGGCTCTGCCATGGCTGCATGAGGCTTCGCGGCGCAACGGACTGGCTTCCGGGGAATGGGCCGCGCACTTCTACGCCGGCTTTGTTGCCTTCCGTCTCAACGATTTCCCGCTGGCCGGCCGCTACTGGCACGACCTGCTGTATCGCGCGCCAGACCTCGGGGCCTCGGACATCCTGCCACTCGTGCAGGACTATGTCGTGCGCGCCGACGACGCCGGCCAGCTCGGCGAGCCGCTGCTGCGCATTTGCCTCGGGCGGATTGCGCTGGATTCCCCGGAATTGCTCGACCTCACCCCCGAAGCCGGCGATGCGCTGGCGGCCGCGCAGGCCGAGCGTGTGCTGGCCGAGCAAGCCGACCATCCCGAAGCGCGCCGGCTGCGCGCGCCCCTGCGGCTGGGCAGTGATCGCGTCGGAGCGCTCGATGACCTCGCCACCTATCTTCGCCAGCGCCCGGACCCGCAGGCACAGGTACGCGAACTGACCTGGCGCCACCAGGCCAACGCGTCCACCGCACCCGGCACACCCGTGCCGCCGCCGGCGTGGAGCAGCTTTGCCATGACCGCCGACGCCGATGACGGTGCGGCGTACTTCCACGCGGCCACCGCGCTCGGCGCATTCATCGACGAGGTGCCGCAATCCGAGGCCACGCTCAAGCCGGTGATGGAGTTGGCCTGCCGCAAGGGCCTGGAGCGCTTCGAGGCGTACTTCGCCACGGGCGAGGGGGATGCGGACGGGCATGGCGGCAATGCCGATCCGCACCTCTATTCGATGCTGTGCCGCCTGCTGGCGCGCACGATGCCGGCGGACGCCACGCATCTCGACGAAAAGATCGCACTGCATCGGCAGGGCATGGTGGCCAGCGATTTCATCGACCACTGGATCGACCTGCTCGATGCCTACGCGTCAGCGGGCCAGCCCCAGCAGGTGGTGGATCTCGCCGGCCAGGTGCTGAACCGCTACCCGGTGGAGCGCAACCCGGCGGACGTGACCTGGGCGTTCAGCCGTCTGGTGGCGGCATGGGGTGCCATCGGCGGGCGGGAGCCGACCGAATCCGCCAGCGCCGCGCTCACGCATATGGACGCGCGGCTGGATGCGCTGCCGGTCGAGGCGCGCAGTGAAGCCGCCCACGCGATGGCCCATGCGCGTGCGCACTACGCGGCGCTGTTGCAGTCCGGCATGGCGACGATGGACGAACACGACAAGACCGACGCGACGGCGGAGCTGGAAACGCTGCAGCGCCGCGCCTTGCTGGTGGAGGACGCGTGGCTGTTCAACCGCTTTGGCCAGATCTGGCGTGACCTCGGCGACACCGAACGCGCGCTGCCGCTGTTCGAGCAGGCCGTGTCCCTGACGGAAGGTGACCCCGCCGACCAGGCGCCGCCGCGCGTGCAGCGGGCGAAGCTCTACGTCGCCGCGGAGCGCTTCCCCGAGGCCCTGACCGATTTCCAGATGGCCCTGGCCGCGCGGGATGACTGGGACGCCGAGACGTATCTCAATGCGGTGCAGGCGGCACTCGGAATGGGGCAGCGCGAGACTGCCCTGACGTGGTTCGAGCGCGCCCGCACGCAAGGTGCCGAGACCGGTCGCACGCGGGGACTCTATGCCAAGGTCGAGGCCGGCCTGAAGGCGACGCGTCCGAAATGGAAGCTGTGGGGCGTATAGCGCGCATGGTGACCCGGGCGGGGCGGCAGGGCCCGACCCGATTCTGAATTTTGAAAGTCCTACAAAAACGCCATCCATGGAGATGGCGTTTTTTCTTTTGATTTGACGAATGTTGCCGGCACATTGCGAGCAGTGTCGGACAAACCCCGACACGGAAATGCAAGTGCTTCCGTTACCATGTCGGCCATGAATGGATTGAGCCAACTATTTCCCTCCTTGCCGCTGGCGCCGGGCGGCCTGTTCTGGGTGGGTCTCGCGCTGGTGGGCGCGGGCCTGGCCGGAGAGGTCTGCCGCCGCTGGCTGGGCTGCCCGCGCATCGTCGGCTACGCCGTCATTGGACTGTTCGCCGGCATGCTCGGCCGCAGCATCGTCGACGAGAACATGATTGCGCAGACGCGCATCCTGATCGACATGGCGCTGGCGCTGGCGTTGTTCGAACTCGGGCACCGCCTGTCGCTGTCCTGGCTGCGCGCCAACCGCTGGCTATTGTTTACGAGCGCGGCCGAGAGCCTGCTGACGTGGGGCCTCGTGTCCACGGTACTGCAATGGCTCGGGGCGTCGCCCGGCGTGGCGATCCTCGCGGGCGGGATCGCGGTCAGCACCTCGCCGACGATCGTGCTGCAGCTCAAGAACGAGCTGCGCGCCGAAGGCCAGGTCACCGAGCGCCTGATGGCGATGTCGGCGCTGAACAGCATCTACGCGGCGGCGATCGTGCAGGTGGCCACCGGCTGGCTGCACTCGGAGTATGGCAACCTGGGCGCCGCATTGCTGCATCCGTTGTACCTGCTGGTGGGTTCGTGCCTGCTGGCATGGGTGGTCGGCAAGCTGGGACATGCGCTCTATGCGCGCATGTCCGCCGACGATCACTACAGTTTCCTGGTGCTGGTGGGGCTCGTCCTGTTCACGCTGGCGCTGACCCGCGTCCTAAAATTGTCCATGCCGCTGACGCTGATGCTGGCGGGCGTGGTCTTCAAGCATCAGGACCGTCAGCCGCACGTATGGCCCACGCACTTCGGCAGCGCGGGCAGCTTGCTGATCATTGTGATGGTGGTGTCGCTGGGCCTGCCGCTGACCGCGCGCGACTGGGTGATCGGCGGCTCACTGGCCGTCGCGCTGGTGGTGCTGCGTCATGTGGCCAAGCTGGTGGGTGTGGTGTCGCTCGGCTCGTTTTCAGGCCTGAGCCTGCGCCAGTGCATGGCGCTGGGCCTGGCGCTGGCGCCGATGTCCGGCCTGGCCTACCTGCTCATGAGCGATGTGGCGCGGCTGTATCCGGGCACGGGCGCGCCGCTGACGTCGATCATCCTGTGCGCGCTGGCCATCGAACAACTGCTGGGCCCGATCATCGCGGCCTGGGCGCTGCGCTACGCAGGCGAGGCGCGCGAAAATGGAGGAGGGCGCTGATGTCGCTCGAACCGTTCAAGCACTCGGAGGCGCTGACCTTCGGCGTCGAGCTGGAACTACAGCTCGTCAACCGGCACGACTATGACCTCGCGCCGTTTGCCCCGGACCTGCTGCGGGCGCTCAAGGGGGCGCAGCATGCCGGCGACATCAAGCCCGAGATCAGCCCGTCAATGATCGAGATCAGCACCGGCATCTGCCACGACTATGCGCAGGCGCTGGAAGAGCTGACCGTCATGCGCGACCTGATGGTCAATGCGTCGCGGTCCCTGAATCTTGGTATTTGCGGCGGCGGCACGCACCCGTTCCAGCAATGGTCGGATCGCACGATTTCCGACTCGCCGCGCTACCAGTACATCTCCGAACTCTACGGCTACCTCGCCAAGCAGTTCACGGTGTTCGGCCAGCACGTGCACATCGGCTGCCCCAGCGCGGACGAGTCGCTGTTCCTGTTGCATGCCATCGGCCGCTACGTGCCGCATTTCATTGCGCTGGCGGCGTCGTCACCCTATGTGCAGGGCGTGGATACCGGCTTTGCGTCGGCGCGCCTGAATTCGGTGGCGGCCTTCCCGATGAGCGGCCGCGCGCCGCACGTGCTGACGTGGGACGCCTTCACGGCGTACTTCAACAAGATGCGCAACACGGGCGTGATCGAGAGCATGAAGGACTTCTACTGGGATATCCGTCCCAAACCGGAGTTCGGCACGATCGAGGTGCGCGTGATGGACACGCCGCTCACGGTGCAGCGCGCGTGCGATATCGCCGCCTATATCCAGGCGCTGGCGCGCTATCTGTTGCTGTCGCGTCCCTTCATGCCGCAGGAGGACGACTACCTCGTCTACACGTTCAACCGCTTCCAGGCGTGCCGCTTCGGGCTGGAGGGCGAGTACGTGCATCCGAACGAACTCACGCGCATGCCGATTGCCGATCACATCCTGTCAATCTGCGATGCGCTGGTGCCGCATGCGGAAGCCTTGGGGTCGCTGCCGGCGCTGGCCAACATCCGGGCGCTGGCGGCCAGCCGTGACAACGATGCGCATTGGGTTCGCACGGTGGACGCCGATGCGCACAGCCTGCGCGAGACCGTGCGGCGGACGTGCGAAAGCTGGGAGTCCTGACGGCAGACAGCGCCCGTGGTGCTACGCCGGATAGACGGGCTCGCAGCGGACATCGGTCTTGACCGAGTTCGCGATGAAGCAGGCGTCGTGGGCTGCGTGGTGCAGGTGGTCGATGTCCTCGCGCGTCGGCCGATGCGCGCCGGAGAACACGACGTCCGGCCGCAGCGTGACCACGGTCATGGCCATGCGGCCTTCGGCGTTCTTTTCCATCCGGCCGATCGCCTTGTCCTCGTAGCGATCGACGCAGAAGCGCTGTTTTGCCGCCAGCGACAGAAACCACAGCATGTGGCACGCCGACAGCGAGGCGATAAACGCCTCCTCGGGATCCACCGCGTTCGCGTCGGACATCGGCAGCGGCACCACGTGGGGCGATGACGACCCGGGCACCTCGATGCCGCCGTCGAAGCGCAGCAGATGCCTGCGGCTGTAGCGGTTGCCGAGGAAGTCCTCTTCGTTGCGTTGCCACAGGACTTCGGCGGTGTACTCGGACATGCGTGTGACTCCGTTTTGGCAGGAAAGGACGTTGCGCGGTCACGCGCCGTGCGGCACGCTTTCGCCATCCCGGCCGGTGACGAGCCCGAGGCGCTGGTTGGCCGGCACGGCCACGTCGATCATCTTCGGGCGCGGCAGGTTCAGCCCGCGCATCATCGTGATGAATTCGTCGCGTGTGCGGCCGGCCACGCGGCTGTTGTGCGCGCGCTCATGGCCGATGGTGGATTCGGTGCGGCCCTTGTAGTCGTGCGCCGGGTAGACGCGCGTATCGTCGGGCAACCGGAAAAGCTTCTGCGTCAGGCTGTCGAACAGCGTGCCAGCGTCGCCGGACTGGAAATCGGTGCGGCCGCAACCGTCGATCAGCAAGGCGTCACCGGTAAAGATGCGCCGAACCATGCCGTCTGGCGTTGGCTCCTCCCAGAGATAGCTCATGCTGCCGGCCGTGTGGCCCGGCGTGTGGATCGCGCGCAGGACCTGATTGCCGAATGTGACGGTGTCGCCGTCGATCAGTTGTTTCTGCGCGGGCTTGATGTCGCAGCCCGATGGCGCCGCGGTGTGGGCGCCGGTCTGCACGGCAAGGCGGCCGGCCGAGGTGATGTGGTCCGCGTGCGCGTGAGTTTCGATCACCCATTTCAGCCGGACGCCGGCGTCCGCCAGCACGGCCAGGTCGCGCTCGTATTGCCGGTCGACGGGGTCGATCAGCAAGCCTTCGCGCGTATCGGCATCGACCAGCAGGTAGGTGAAGGTGGACGACGTCTCGTCGAACAGCTGATGGAAGGTCTGCATGGCCGTTTTCTTTTTGGCAAACCGGGGGTGTCGCCAATGATACGCCGGCCCGTAGGCACAATCGAGTGCGTCAGCACTCCACGATATTCACGGCCAGCCCGCCCCGCGCCGTCTCCTTGTACTTGGTCTTCATGTCCGCGCCCGTTTCCCGCATCGTCTTGATGACGGAGTCGAGCGACACATAGTGTGTGCCGTCGCCGCGCAACGCCATGCGCGACGCGTTGACCGCCTTCACTGACGCCATCGCATTGCGTTCGATGCACGGAATCTGGACCAGGCCGCCCACCGGGTCGCAGGTCAATCCGAGGTTGTGCTCCATACCGATCTCGGCGGCGTTCTCGACCTGCTCCGGCGTGCCGCCTAGCACCGCCGTCAGCGCGCCCGCCGCCATCGAGCAGGCCACACCCACTTCTCCCTGGCAGCCGACCTCGGCGCCCGAAATCGACGCGTTGAGCTTGTACAGCAGGCCGATTGCGCCCGCCGTCAGCAGGAAATCGACGACGCCCTCGCGGCTGGCGCCGGGCACGAAGCGGTCGTAGTAGTGCAGCACCGCCGGAATAATGCCCGCGGCGCCGTTGGTCGGCGCGGTGACCACGCGGCCACCGGCGGCGTTTTCCTCGTTGACCGCAATCGCATAGAGATTGACCCAGTCCATCACGGACAGCGGATCGGACAGCGTGCGCTCGGCGCGCTCGGTCAGGCTGCGGTAGAGCTCCGGAGCGCGGCGGCGTACCTTGAACGGCCCCGGCAGCACGCCATCGGTACGGCAACCGCGCACCACGCAGCGCTGCATCACATCCCAGATGTGCAGCAGGCCGTCGGTGACTTCGTTCTCGGGTCGCCACGCGAGCTCGTTTTCCATCATCAGGCGGGCGATGGACTTGCCGCTGGCATGCGCCATTTCCAGCATCGCCCGTCCGCTGCGGAACGGGTGGGGTAGTTGCTGCTCGGCGGCCAGCACGTGCGTATTGGGGGCCCCGGCCGTGACGACGAAACCACCGCCGACGGAGAGATAGCGTGCCTCGCGCAACGACGTGCCGCTGGCGTCGTACGCGTGGAACTTCATCCCGTTGGGGTGCTCGGCCAAGGCTTCGCGACGATAGAACGCAATGTGATCGCGCTCGACAAATGGCACGGCATGCTTGCCCAGCAGCGAGAGCGTCCGGCTGGCGCGCAGGGCGGCTAGCTTGCCGTCAATCGCGTCCGGGTCGACGGTGTCGGGTGTCTCGCCCATCAGGCCCAGAATCACGCCCTTGTCGGTCCCGTGGCCCTTGCCGGTCGCCCCAAGCGACCCATACAGTTCCGCGCGCACGCTGGCCACTTGCGGCAGCAGGCCATCGCGCTCCAGCCCGTGGGCAAACATCAGGGCGGCGCGCATCGGCCCCACGGTATGGGAGCTCGAGGGGCCGATACCCACCTTGAACAGATCGAAGACGCTGACAGCCACGGTGAACTCCTGGGATTGCGGTGTGGATCGGGGATCTGGATGGCGCGCCTCAGACGGAATCGTCGGAGCCGGGGTCGCCCCAGATCGATACGGCCCGGGGCGGCGGCGATACGGGTTCGGCCGGTTTCGCACGGACCTTCACCGACACCGTGCCATCTGTTTCCAGAATGGCGAAATGCACGTCCTGCGTGCCGTCGCAGCCAGCGTGGCGCAGGATCTTGTTCAGGTCGTCGCTCGAGATGCGTTCATGCCGCATCACGTCGCGGAATATCTTGCCGTTGTGGATCAGCACCCGGGGGCGTCCTTCGACCAGCACTTCCAGCCGCCGGCTGCGCCAGGTCAGGTAGGCCAGCGCCGCATTCGCGGCGACCAGCGTCGTGGCGAGGATCAGGCCCGCGCTGACCGAGTTGTCCCCGGCGTTCATGGCGTTCTGCACGGCGTTCGAAATCACCAGCAGCAGCACCAGGTCGAA
This sequence comes from Cupriavidus sp. 01L415, assembly GCF_056400065.1. Classification (NCBI taxonomy): domain Bacteria; kingdom Pseudomonadati; phylum Pseudomonadota; class Betaproteobacteria; order Burkholderiales; family Burkholderiaceae; genus Cupriavidus; species Cupriavidus sp. 01L415. The sequence goes on from NZ_JBFTSP010000005.1 coordinate 191,548, forward strand.
CGGCGTGAGCTGGCCGATCTGGCGCTTGCCCGAGAGGCGCAGCAGCGCCAGTATCGCGCCGTACACGATCAGCCCGCGCAGGACGAATTCCCACCAGGGGGCGCTGAGACTCCACATGTATGAGACCTCCGCTCAGGAGCGCGCCGGACGCCGGCGCTGGCCTTCTGAGCATAGCGCGTGGGCGGCATCCGCGTGAACCGGACACCGCCCGACCGGGCGCGTCAGTCCTGAGCGTACTCGCTCATCGGCACGCAGGCGCAGAACAGGTTGCGGTCGCCATACACGTTGTCGGCACGGCCAACCGGCGGCCAGTACTTCTGCGTGCGCAGCGAGGCAACCGGATAGGCCGCTTCCTCGCGCGTGTACGCCCGCGTCCACTCGTTCGCGGTGATGACGGCGGCCGTGTGCGGCGCGTTCCGGAGCGGGTTGTCCTCGCGGTCGAAGCTGCCGTCCTCCACGCGCGCGATCTCGGCACGGATGGCGATCATCGCATCGATGAAGCGGTCCAGCTCGTGCAGCGCCTCGCTCTCGGTCGGCTCGATCATCAGGGTGCCCGGCACCGGGAAGCTCATCGTCGGCGCGTGGAAGCCGTAGTCCATCAGGCGCTTGGCCACGTCCTCGTTGGAGATGCCCGTGTTCTTCTGCAGCGGCCGCAGGTCCAGGATGCACTCGTGCGCCACCAGGCCATGCTGACCCGCATACAGCACCGGGTAGTACGGCGACAGGCGCCGGGCCACGTAGTTGGCGGCGAGGATCGCGTTCTCGGTGGCGGCGGTCAGGCCGGCCGATCCCATCATCGCGATGTACATCCAGGAGATCGGCAGGATGCTGGCCGAGCCGAACGGCGCGGCGGACACGCCACCGATGCCGTTGTCGTCGCGGCGATAGCCCACGCTGTCCTGGTTCGGCAGGAAATCGGCCAGATGGGCACCCACGGCCACCGGACCCACGCCCGGGCCGCCACCGCCGTGCGGGATGCAGAAGGTCTTGTGCAGGTTCAGGTGGGACACGTCGCCGCCGAACTGGCCCGGCGCGGCGGTGCCGACCATGGCGTTCATGTTGGCGCCGTCCACGTACACCTGGCCACCGTGCTGATGCACGATGTCGCAGATCTGCTGCACGCCCGCCTCGAACACGCCGTGCGTGGACGGGTACGTGATCATGATCGCGGCCAGGTTCTTGCTGTGCTGCTCGGCCTTCTTCGCCAGATCGTCCAGGTCGACGTTGCCGTTGGCGTCGCACGCCACCACCACCACCTTCATGCCGGCCATCTGCGCCGAAGCCGGGTTGGTGCCGTGTGCCGACGACGGGATCAGGCAGATGTCGCGATGGGACTCGCCACGGCTGGCATGGTAGGCGTGGATGATCAGCAGGCCGGCGTATTCACCCTGCGATCCCGCGTTGGGCTGCAGGCTCACGGCGGCGTAGCCCGTGGCGGCACACAGCATGGCCTCGAGCTGGTCGATCATCTCGCGGTAACCCACGGTCTGGTCCAGCGGCGCGAACGGGTGGATCTTGCTGAATTCGGGCCACGTCACGGGGATCATCTCGCTCGTGGCGTTGAGCTTCATCGTGCAGGAGCCCAGCGGGATCATGGTGCGGTCCAGCGCCAGGTCCTTGTCGGCCAGCGAGCGCAGGTAGCGCAGCATCTCGTGCTCGGCGTGGTGCGTGTTGAACACCGGGTGCGTGAGGTAGGCGCTCTGGCGGGCCAGTGCGGCCGGGAAGCCGTCCTGCACCGAGGCCTCGGTCTTGTCGAAGTCGGGCACCGGCTTGCCGTGGGCGAAGATTTCCCACAGCGTGACGACGTCCTCGCGCGAGGCGGTCTCGTCGAGCGAGATCCCCACGCGCGTGGCGCCTGCATGACGCAGGTTGATGCCACGCTGCGTGGCCGTGGCGTGGAACGCGTCGGTGTTGAAGCCCGTCTCCAGCGTCAGCGTGTCGAAGAACGTCGCATTCAGCGGCGTGTGGCCCAGCGCCTTCAGGCCGGCGGCCAGCGTGGCGGTCAGGCGATGCACGCGCTGCGCGATGCGCTTGAGGCCTTGCGGGCCGTGGTAGACCGCGTACATCGACGCCATCACGCCCAGCAGTACCTGGGCGGTACAGATGTTCGAGGTGGCCTTCTCGCGGCGAATGTGCTGCTCGCGCGTCTGCAGGGCCAGGCGGTAGGCCTTGTTGCCCTGCGCGTCGATGGTCACGCCGACCAGCCGGCCCGGCATCGACCGCTTGAAGTCGTCCTTCACCGCCATGTACCCGGCGTGCGGGCCGCCAAAGCCCAGCGGCACGCCAAAGCGCTGCGAGTTGCCCACGGCCACGTCGGCGCCCCATTCGCCCGGTGCGGCGATCAGGGTCAGTGCCAGCAGGTCGGCGGCGGCGACCACCAGGCCACCGGCCGCGTGCACCGCGTCGGCAATCGCGCGGTAGTCGGCCACGTCACCGTTCACGCCCGGGTATTGCAGCAGCACCCCGAACGCGTGGGCCTGCGCGGCATCGGGGGCGGGGCCGACCTTCACCTCGATGCCCAGCGGCAGCGCGCGCGTGCGGACCACTTCCAGCGTTTGCGGCAGGACGTCGTCGGCCACGTAGAACGTGTTCGAGGCGTGTTTGTTCACGCGTTGCAGCAGCGTCATCGCCTCGGCGGCAGCGGTGCCTTCGTCGAGCATCGATGCGTTGGCGATGTCGAGGCCAGTCAGGTCGGTGACCATCTGCTGGAAGTTCAGCATCGCTTCCAGGCGGCCTTGCGAGATTTCGGGCTGGTACGGCGTGTAGGCCGTGTACCAGGCGGGGTTCTCGAAGATATTGCGCAGGATGACGCCCGGGGTGAGCGTGTTGTAGTAGCCCTGGCCGATAAAGCTCTTGAGAACCCGGTTCTTGCTCGCTAGGCCGCGCAGCTTGGCCAGCGCGGCTTCCTCGGTCAGCGGTTCGGTGAATTCGCCCAGCGGCATGCCGTCGCGGCGGCGGATGGCGGCGGGCACCACGGCATCGATCAGCGCGGCGCGGCTGTCATAGCCGAGCACCTTCAGCATGTGTTGCTGTTCGGGGCCGTCCGGGCCGATGTGGCGGGCGGCGAAGGCGTCGCGCGCCTCCAGTTCGGCCAGCGTGGGCCGTGTACCTTGGGCGGCAGCGTTCATGGGGAGCGGGGCGTTCATGGCAAGGGTCTCGTGGGTGCGCGGCGGCAGGTGGTCAGCCGTGCCGCCGCGCGGGCATCTTCAGGCGCCGTCTCCTGGCTCGGGAGCCGGCGTGGGTGCGTCCGGGCTCAGGCGCCGACGCTGGCCTTGTAGGCGTCGACGTTCATCAGGCCGTTCACGTCGTCGGCGTTGGCCGGCTTCAGCTTGAACAGCCAGGCGTCGAAGGCGTTGGCGTTCACCGATTCCGGCGATGCCGTGGCGGCTTCGTTCACGGCGATGACTTCGCCGGCCACCGGGGCGTAGATGTCGGAGGCCGCCTTCACGGACTCCACCACCGCCAGCGCGTCGCCGGCGCCGACCGACTTGCCGACTTCCGGCAGTTCCAGGAAGACGATGTCGCCCAGCGCGTCTTGCGCGTGGTCGGTGATGCCGATCGTCAGCGTGCCGTCGGATTCGACGCGCACCCATTCGTGCGACTCGGTGTACTTCAGGTCAGCGGGGAAATTCATGAGGGTTCTCCGGGATGCAGTGTGTTTCTTGTTTCGGACGCCTGCCGGCTGGCCAGCCGGGCAGGCGAGATGGCGACCGTTGGGTGATGCCAGGCGGATGCCTCAGCTCACGAGTGCCTTGCCATTGCGCACAAACGGCAGTTTAACCACAGTCGCGGTCAGTTTGCGGTCACGAATCTCGACCTGTACCTCGGTGCCGGGGGCAACATCGGCGGGCAGGCGGGCAAAGGCGATCGACTGGGAAAGCGAGGGGCTGAAGGTGCCGCTGGTGATCTCGCCTTCGCCGGCCGGCGTGATGACGCGCTGGTGCGCGCGCAGCACGCCGCCCTTGTCGCGCAGGATCAGGCCGGCAAATGTCTTGTGTTGTCCGCTGGCGGTCAGCGCAGGCTTGCCGACGAAGTCGCGCTCGCTCTGCAGGTCGACGGTCCAGGCCAGGCCGGCATCCAGCGGGGAGGTGTGGATGTCCATGTCCTGGCCGTAAAGGTTCATGCCGGCTTCCAGGCGCAGCGTATCGCGCGCTCCCAGGCCGGCCGGGCGCACGCCGGCGGCTTCCAGCTTTTCCCAGATGCCTGCGACGTTCTCGGCCGGCACCACAAGTTCAAAGCCGTCTTCGCCGGTGTAGCCGGTGCGGGCGACCATCAGCTCGCCGACGGCCGGGTCCTGCACGACCAGCGCGTTGAACGGCTTGAGCGCGTCGGCGGGCTGGGTGGACGGAAAGGCCTGATAGACCTTCTGGCGGGCGTTGGGACCTTGCACGGCGATGATCGCCAGCTTGCTGACGTCGGCCGGGGCCACGTCGCCGCGTCGAGGGGTGATGGTGACGCCGCTGCCGGTGGCGGCATTGCGGGCGCGGATCCACTCGATGTCGCCCACCGCGGTGCTGGCGTTGACCACCAGGCGGAAGCGGTCCTCGGCAAAGAAGTAGACGATCAGGTCATCGATGACGCCGCCTTTCTCGTCCAGCATGCACGAGTACAGTGCCTTGCCGGGTGTTTGCAGCTTGTCGACGTTGTTGGCCAGCAGGCCACGGAGGAAGGTGCGCGTGTTGGGGCCGGCCAGGTCGACCACGCACATGTGGGAGACGTCGAACATGCCAGCGTCACTGCGCACGGCGTTGTGCTCTTCAATCTGGGAGCCGTAGTTGACCGGCATGTCCCAGCCGCCAAAATCGACCATGCGGGCGCCAAGGGCGCGGTGGATGGCATTGAGGGGCGTGGCCTGKAGCGTCATGGAATTCCTTCGGGGGCTCTCGCGGTTCAGAAACCGTGGTTCGAAAACGAAAAAAGGGTCGTCCGCCGCATCGCTCGGTCACAACAATGTGCAACCTAGCCGCTGCGGCGGATGACCCCTCTGTCCTCGATACCTGAGAGATTACAAGGCTCGCGCCTCGTGCGCCCCTTCGGTGGACATGCTCACCATGCGCTTGGGCAATGGCGGATGTCGCTCTCCAGAGTGCGGCATGCATTGTGTGCATGTTGCATGCCGATCCGACCAGTCCATGGTGCCTGAGAGTTTTCGGGTGATACCCCTTCGGCGGCGCAGTCGCTGCGCGCTCTCCCGGTCGGATGCGCGAGAATGTACGGGACCGGTTTGCCTTTGTCAAACGGCGAAACGCGCGGCCAGGTTTCGCGGCGCCATGTCCTTCGTATGCGGCATCCGCCACAGGGGCTACAAGGCGAAGAGGCGGCGGAGTGGCGGGATGTGCGCCAGGCTCACCCCGCCGGTCCGGCCTCGCCGCGCAGTCTTCCCTCAGTCACCCGCCCCTCTGTAATTCCTGCCGGCCGCGAGTAACCGCTACGTCCGGCAACTTCACGCTTGCCGGAATCAGCGGTCCTTGGTGACGACGTTACCCACCACGCCACCCACCGCCGCGCCGCCGACGGTGCCCAGTGCGCTACCGTTGGTCAGCGCCGCGCCGCCCAGGGCGCCCACGCCCGCGCCGATCGCGGTGTTGCGTTGCTTGGGCGTCATGTCCGCGCAGCCGCCAAAGGCAACCAGCGTGACGCCGATCAGGGTGACTTTCGACAAGGTTCGCAGCGTGCTCATGATGGCCTCCAATGTGTTGAACTTGCCATCCGCGCCGACCATGGGCCCGCGCGGCCATGACTCAGAGAGGCAAACTCCATGCCCCGGCGGCCGCGACTTACGAAGTGTTACCTCGGTGGGTCCGTCCGCCGAAAGAGCCCGTTGCGTGTCCGCTATCGGTCACCGGCGGGCCGGGCACCGCGTGTTAACATCGTCGGCTTTCGCGTACCACCTGCTGCGTGCGCCATCCGGCACCTCGCCCTTGCTCCTTCCCGCCCCATGACCCACGGACTCAACGCCGCCCAATCCGAAGCCGTCCGCTATCTGGACGGACCCTGCCTGGTGCTGGCCGGCGCGGGCTCGGGCAAGACGCGGGTGATCACGCAGAAGATCGCGCACCTCATCGAGGACAAGGGCTTCGAGCCGCGCCACATTGCCGCCGTCACCTTCACCAACAAGGCGGCCAAGGAAATGCAGGAGCGGATTGCCAAGCTGATGGAGGGCAAGACCACGCGCGAGGGCAAGCGCATTCCACTCAAGCAGTTGACCGTCTGCACGTTCCACTCGCTCGGCGTGCAGATCCTGCGCATGGAAGCCGAGCATGTGGGCCTGAAGCCGCAGTTCTCGATCATGGATTCCGACGACTGCTTCGGGCTGGTGCAGGAACAACTCGGCACGACCGACAAGAAGCTGATCCGCAGCGTGCAGAGCACGATTTCGCTGTGGAAAAACGGCATGATCGATCCCGAGACCGCGCTGGCGCAGGCCGCCAATGCCGACGAGCACCAGGCCGCGATGGTGTATCGCAACTACGTGGCCACGCTGCATGCCTACCAGGCCGTGGACTTCGACGACCTGATCCGCCTGCCTGCCGAACTCTTCGCGCGCGATGAAACCGTGCGGCTGAAGTGGCAGAACCGGCTGCGCTACTTCCTCGTCGACGAATACCAGGACACCAATGCCTGCCAGTACCAGTTGCTCAAGCAGCTGGCCGGCGGGTCGCACCTGCGTGCGCCGGCGTTCACGGCCGTGGGAGACGACGACCAGGCGATCTACGGCTGGCGCGGCGCCACGTTGGATAACCTGCGCCTGCTGCAGACTGACTTTCCCGACCTCAAGGTGGTCAAGCTGGAGCAGAACTATCGCTCCACGGTGCGCATCCTGGAAGCCGCCAACGCGGTCATCGCCAACAATCCCAAGCTGTTCGACAAGAAACTCTGGTCGGAGCACGGCATGGGCGATCCGATTGCGATTCACCCCATGAACGACGAGGAACACGAGGCCGAGTCCGTCGTGTTCCGCCTGTCCGCGCACAAGTTCGAGCGGCGCGCGCAGTTTCGCGATTACGCGATCCTGTATCGCGGCAACCATCAGGCGCGGCTGTTCGAGCAGATCCTGCGGCGCGAGCGCATTCCGTATGTGCTGTCGGGCGGCCAGAGCTTCTTCGACAAGGCCGAGATCAAGGACATCTGCGCCTACCTGCGGCTGATCGCCAATCCGGACGACGATCCCGCCTTTATCCGCGCCATCACCACGCCGCGGCGCGGCGTGGGCAATACCACGCTGGAGGCGCTCGGCACGTTTGCCGGCCAGGCCAAGGTGTCGCTGTTCGAGGCCGCGATGATGGGCGGCATCGAAGGCAAGCTGCAGCCGCGCCAGCTGGAACCGCTGCGCGTGTTCTGCGAGTCGATGGTGCGGCTGGCCGACCGCGCGGCCAAGGACCCGGCGACCGTGGTCCTGGACGACCTGATGGCGGGTATCCACTACGAGGCCTACCTCTACGACACCTTCGACGAACGCCAGGCGCAGTCGCGCTGGACCAACGCGCTGGAGTTCCTGGACTGGCTCAAGCGCAAGGGCACCCGGCCGGAGCCGGAGGGCGAGGGCGAAGCCACGGGGTTCGACAACGCCGACGGCTTTGGCGACGAAGGCAAGAACCTGCTGGAGCTGACGCAAACGGTGGCGCTGATGAGCATGCTGGAAGGCCGCGAGGAAGATCCGGACGCGGTGCGCTTGTCCACGCTGCATGCCTCCAAGGGCCTGGAGTATCCGCACGTGTTCCTGGTGGGCGTGGAGGAGGGCATCCTGCCCCACGCTCGCGAAGACGAGGACATGAGCGACGAGAAGATCGAGGAAGAGCGCCGGCTGATGTACGTGGGCATCACGCGCGCCCAGCGCAGCCTGCAGATCAGCTGGTGCAGGAAGCGCAAGCGCGCGCGGGAAACGTATTCGTGCGAGCCGTCGCGTTTCATTGGCGAGATGAAGCTGGAGGAAGCGCCCGCCCCGAAGGACGAGACCCCCGCCATGAGCCCGAAGGACCGGCTGGCCGGACTCAAGGCGCTGCTCGGCACCGCTGGCAAGACCGCGCCGGGTTGAGGCGGACGCCGGCAGCGCTTGATGCCGGTACAAGCTGGACAAGACTGGCGCGACACGCCCTCCTAGGATGAGCGGGCGCGAAACGTTGCGGTGACATCGCTTCGGCGATGACATCTCGATGTCTTGCGTCGTGCCGTGGCCTGCCCTTCGGCTGCGGTGCGGCCGGGCCCATGCGAGCCTGGCTTCTTCCCTGTTGAACGCTCCTGGCGCGGCAGTGCCGGGGGCGTTTTTTTCGCTGTGTCGTGACGAGATGCGGCCCGTCTTCGCATGCATGTGGCGCAGTCTGCACGTATCGAAATTGATACAAAACGGCGATAGCCGGGATGGATCCATTTGGTACAGTGGACGGCCGATCGCCCCGGCGTTTTCAGACGCCTCCCGTTGGACGATTGCCGCCGCATGCCCCTCCCGTATCTGCCCATGGACCGTTCATCTTCCCTGCCTATCCGCCTGCTGATCGTCGATGACGATCCCCAGATCCGTGCCATGCTGGCTGAATATCTTGCAACCTTCGGCATGGAAGCCGATGGCGCGGAGGGCGGGGCAGCGATGCGTGCGGCGCTGACGCGGAACGACTATGACCTGGTGATCCTGGACCTGTCGCTGCCCGGCGAAAACGGCCTGACGCTGTGCCGCGAGATCCGCGACCAGGGCAACCTGCCCGTCATCATGCTGACCGCCCGCGCCGAGCTGGCCGACCGCGTGGTGGGTCTGGAGGTCGGGGCGGACGACTACGTGACCAAGCCCTTCGAGATGCGCGAGCTGGTGGCGCGTATCCATACGGTGCTGCGCCGCAGCCGTGCGGACGTGCATCGTCCCGCGCCCACTTCGGCGGGCCACGAGCTGCGATTTGGCGCATGGCGCCTGAATACGACCTTGCGCCAGCTGGTGGATGCCGAAGACACGGTCGTGCCGCTGTCCAACGCCGAATTCCGGTTGCTGTTGACCTTCATCGAACATCCCAATCGCGTGCTGGACCGCGAGATGCTGATCAACCAGGCGCGCGGCCGCGATCTCGATGTGTTCGACCGCAGCATCGACCTGCTGGTGTCGCGCCTGCGCCAGAAACTGCGTGACGATCCGCGTGACTCCGCGTTGATTCGTACCGTGCGCGGCGAGGGCTACGTCTTCACCGGCAACGTGGAGCACTGACCGCATGGCCGCTTCGACACCGCCGTCGGCCGACGGCGGCCGACCCGAGGCGCAGGCCTGGAATCGCCCCCGCGCCCGCCGGTTCGATTCGATGTTCGTCCGGCTGTTTTTGGTGATGGCCGCGATCATGCTGGCCGTGCACGTGCTTGGCGTGACCGTGATCGAAGGGTTGTTCCCGCGTCCCGGTTCCGAACGGTACATGGAGCGCTTGCGCCGTGCGGCGTCGGAGGCCGAGGCCGCCGGCAAGCCGGTGCCGACTGTCCCGCCTCCGCGTCCCATGGACAGATTCATGCCGCCGCCACCCGGCGAGCGGCCGTTCGGTCCGCCGCCCGGGCCGGGCATGGAAGGGCGCCCAGGTCGCGGTCCTGATGGCGGTCCGGGCATGCGCCGCCCCGACGGCGAGCGGCGCGGGCCACCGCCACACCTGCGCGGCATCTGGCCGCCGCACCCGGGCATGTTGCTTCAGCTGCTGGCGATCCTGACCGCTTCGTGGGTCGGCGCACGCTTGCTGGCGCGACCGGTGCAGCATCTGGCCAGTGGGGCCGGACGGCTGGCGCAAGACGTTCACGCACCGCCGCTGGACGAAGACACCGGACCTGCCGAGGCGCGCGCGGCCACGCATGCGCTGAACCTGATGCAGCAGCGCATCCGCACGCAGCTCGCGCAACAGTCCCGCTTCCTGGCGGCGGTATCGCATGACCTGCGCACGCCGCTCACGCGGATGAGCCTGCGGATCGAGCGGATCGAAGACAACGATGTGCGCTACCGGCTGCGCCAGGACCTGGCGGAGATGAACGGGCTGATCGACGCGACCCTCTATTACCTGCGCGACCGTGACGATGCCACCGGGCCGCGCCAGCGCGTGGATGTGCAGGCACTGCTTCAGGCCATTGTCGACGACGCAGAGGAGCTGGGGCAGGACGTGCGCCTTTCCGGCACCGCGGCGCCCCTGCTGGCGTATCCGGCGGAGTTGCGTCGCGCCGTGGTGAATCTGGTGGAGAACGCCCACCGCTATGGCGGCGCGGCGCAGATCCTGCTGACCGACAGCCCCGAGCGCGTCGGGATCGACGTCTGCGACAACGGCCCCGGCATTCCGCCCGCCGAGTTGCAGCGCGTGCTCGAGCCGTTCTACCGTGTGGAGTCGTCGCGCAGCCGTGCGACCGGTGGCGTGGGCATGGGGCTGTCGATCGCCTCGGACATCGTCGCGCGTCATGGTGGCGAACTGACGCTGGCCAATCGTCCCGAGGGCGGGCTGCGTGTCAGCATCACGCTGCCGCGCAGCTAGCGGCACGCAGAACCACTATCGCTTCATCTTGATAACACCGCCTGGCGCGGTGACCCGGGACGCGATGGGCCCGCGCCAATGTTCAGGCTCATCAGCACTGAATTCAGGCCCGAATTCAGCCCGAATTCAGCCCGGATTTCAGGCTCGTTGCGGCAGGCCGGTCTTGCCGATGGCCGCCAGCTGCACATACTGCGATCCTCGCAGCCCGCGTGTGAAGTCGAGCGTGAAATCCCCCACATCCACGCGAGCCTGCAGCGCACGGCGCAACTCCATCGTGCCGGGGGCCTTGGCGGCACCTGCCGCGCGCACCAGCCATGCCGCGCCGATATAGCCGGCCAGCGTGGCGGGCGAGGGCGGTTCGTCGAGGTACTGCTTCATGCGGGCCACATGTTCCTTCACCACGCGCAGCGTGGATTCCTGCGGACCGGGTGCCACCTGCGTCACCACTACACCGCCCACATAGCGCGTGCCGAGAATCTCGCGCGCGGAGGCCGGACTGACGGCCGATAGCCCCACCAGGAAGCCGTACCAGTTCTGCGCCGCCAGCGCGCGACCCAGGCTGCCATAGGCGAGCGTGTCGCCGGCCACCACCACCGCGCCGGGCCTTGCCGCGGCGATGCGCTGCGCGCATTCGTCGAAGCTGCCGGTCAGGGGCACGGCGCGCGTGTTCATCTCCTTTTCCATCCGGCCGAGCCACGGCGTACCCGTGCCGAGCGTGCCCGCGGCAAAGTCGGGGGACACCGCCAGCGCGACGCTCGTCAGCCCATAGCTGCGCAACTGGCGCACGGCGGCATCGAGTTCTGACTGATAGTCGGCCCGCGTGAACCAGACGTTCTCCGCGTTGAGCGAGAGGCCGGAAAGAGGCGCCACGATTTGCACGCCGCGGCGGCCCAGTTCCGAGGACGACGCCAGCGCCGGCAGCAGGTTGTCGCCCGGGCCGAACAGCACATCGGCGTGCTCGTTGTCGACCAGCGCGATGGCCTGGCCGATGGCCGTGCGCGGATTGGCGTCGGCATCCCGTACAACGTGGACGACGTGCAAGCCGCTGACCGATGCGTTGAGGGCATCGAAGAGCACCTTGGCGCCGGCCAGGTAGTCGCGCGCGAGATCGGCTTGCGGGCCGGTACGGTCGACCAGATGGCCGACCACCAACTGGCGGCGCTGGCCGGACGGCATGGACTGCGCCCAGGCGGCAGGGCCGGCCAGCGCTCCGGCGAAGGCGGCCATGGTGGCGAGGGCGCGCCGGCGCCCGGTGGAGGCGGGCGCAAAAGGCGGGGTCGACTGCGGCAAGGCTGGGCGCATGGCAGCGGATCTGAAAGTTCGTGCGTGGAAGGAGGCAAGGCGGGGACTGCGAAAGCCGGCCCCGAGACTATCGATCGATGGTGACGTTTCCGTGACGTTTGATCCCCACTGGCGCGGGGCTGGCGGGCGCAGGGCTGTCGTGGTCTGCGGCGGCGTGCAGGTGAGGCGATGTTCCGTGGCGGACTTTGATGGACGTCAAGATGTGGGGAAGGGCCGACGCATAGCATCGATCAAATCTCCGCCCCACAAAAGAGCACTCGCCATGTCAGCCCCCGCCCACGCCAGCCCAGCCACTCCTGCTCAATCTCAAGCCAATTCCATTGACGCCGGCGGCCTCGCCGATTCCATCGCCGCGTCCACCAGCTCAACCGCCTCAACCGCCTCAACGGCTTTCGATCGCCGTGCGCTCGCGGACTTCCGGAGCCTGGCGGGCCGCATCGACGGCAACGGGCCGCGTTACACGTCCTATCCTACCGCCGACCGCTTCCACGGTGAACTCGGCGACGCCGGCTACCTGGCCGCGCTCGATGCCTGCAGCGCTAGTGCGCCCGCTCCGCTCTCGCTCTATATCCATATCCCGTTCTGCGAGAACATCTGCTACTACTGCGGCTGCAACAAGATCATCACGAAGGACCACACGCGCAGCGCGCGCTATGTGGACTACCTGGCCCGCGAAATGGCGATGGCGGCGGAACGGCTTGGCGCGCGTCGAGGCGTGATGCAATCGCACTGGGGGGGCGGTACGCCGACCTTCCTCGACCCGGACGAGATGCGCCGCGTGATGCGCGCGCTGCATCGCCACTTCGACTTGCTGCCGGAGGGCGAACACGCGATCGAGATCGACCCGCGGCGCGTCGGCGACGATCGCATGGCGCTGCTTGGCGAACTGGGCTTCAACCGCATCAGCCTGGGCGTGCAGGACTTCGACCCCGAGGTGCAACAGGCAATCCACCGTGTGCAGTCCTACGAGGAAACGCGCGGTGTGGTGCAGGCGGCGCGCCGGCTGGGTTTCCGCTCGGTCAGCGTGGACCTGATCTACGGGCTGCCGCACCAGACCACGACGCGCTTTGCCGCCACGATCGATCGCGTGCTGACGCTGCGGCCGGATCGGCTTTCCGTCTATAGCTACGCGCACCTGCCGCATGTCTTCAAGCCACAGCGTCGCATCGACGAGACGGCGCTGCCGCCGGCGGGCGAGAAGCTCGACATCCTGGTCTCCACGATCGAGCGTCTGACCGCCGCCGGTTATGTCTATATCGGCATGGACCACTTTGCGCTGCCGGACGACGACTTGGCCATCGCCCAGCGCGAGGGACGATTGCAGCGCAACTTCCAGGGCTACGCCACCCATGCGGGCTACGACCAGCTGGGCTTCGGCGTGTCGGCGATTGGTGCGGTGGCGGGTCACTACGTGCAGAACGCGCGGACGACCGACGACTACTACGCCGGGCTGGACGCGGGCAGGCTGCCGGTTGTGCGGGGCTTCGAGATGTCCGAAGACGATCACCTGCGCAAGGCGATCATCGGCGCCCTGATGTGCAACGGCACGCTCGATATCGGGGCACTGGAATCGACGCATCGCATCGACTTCGCGGGCAAGTTTGCGGCCGAGCTGGCCGACCTCGACGCATTGGCCGCCGAGGGGCTGTTGCGCCGCCAGCCGGACCGCATCGACATCACGCCGCTGGGCCGGTTGCTGGTTCGGCGCGTGGCGATGGTGTTCGATCGCTACCTGCGCGAGGATGCCACGCGGCCCGCACCTGCTGCCCCGGTTGCCCGGAATGGCAAGGTGATACCACTTGTGCGCTATTCGCGTGTCGTTTGAGGCGCGTGTTGTTTAGGAAGATGGTCGGGCTGTCGACTCAGTCGACTTAGCCACCGCAAAAGCCGGTTGCACCAAACAAAAAACCCGCGAGGACATTCGCGGGTTTTTTGTTTGGTCCGGAGCCGGTGGGCTTGGTGCCTCGTCAGCTCCGGGCCTTTCCGGATCCGGACGGCTTACTTGGCGGCGTTGGCCATGTAGTCGGCGGCGGCGATCACATCGGCGTCGGGGCCAGCGTAGCCACCCTTCGGCGGCATCACGCCCTTGCCCTTGAGCGCAAAGCCATGCACCGCGTCCATGCCTTCCTTCAGGCGGGGCGCCCAGGCTGCCTTGTCGCCGAACTTCGGCGCACCGGCGACGCCGGCTGCGTGGCATGCGGCGCAAACCTGCTCGTAGACTTTCTTGCCAGTGTCGGCGGAGGCGGCTGCCGGAGCGGCCGCAGCAGCAGGCGCGGCGGCGGGGGCAGCTACGGCAGCGGCTACGGGGGCAGCAGCGGGTGCCGCGGCTGGCGCTTCCGGTGCCGGTGCGGCGGCCTGAGCCGGTGCGGGTGCGGCAGGTTCGGGGAACTTGGCACCGCCGGCGTCGGCCATGTAGACCACGGCGCGGGTCAGTTCGTAGTCGGTGAAGTCGTCCGGCGTGGTGCCAGCACGCGCGGGCATCGCGCCCTTGCCGTGCAGCACCGACTTCATCAGGCCATCAAGACCCTGGCCGATGCGGGCGGTCCAGTCGCCGGCGTTGCCATATTTCGGCGCGCCAGCCGCACCCGTGGCGTGGCAGGCCGCGCAGACTTCCTTGTAGACCTGCTCGCCGGCCTTGAAGACGCGCGGTGCGTTGGGATCCTTGATTTCCAGCGAGGCAACCGGGGCGATGCGGTTGTTCACTGCCTCCGCCGTCTGGGTTGAGCCGGCGCCCTCACGGGTGCCGTGTCCGACGAAGTTGACCAGCAGGATGATGACGATGATTGGAACCAGGAAGGCGGCGATCACGACGGCGATCAGTTGCTTCGGGGTCTTGATAGGAGACTCGTGGTGGTCGTTTTCTTGGTGGACGTCACTCATACAGAACTCTCGATTTTGCAGGAAACCTTATGCAGCGCGGTGGGGGCGGCTTGCTTTGTTGGCCCTTTGTCGGGGATGAATCTGTCGCATTTGCGTCCGGGACTGTCTCAGGTCCCGAGTACGTCTCGTTTCGACGCAAATAGCTGGCGATTATAGACCCAAGACATGTCGGCGGGGGCTAAAAGCGGCGGCTCCGAAACCTGCCGTGGCGACTCCCGGCGCAACCCGCATGGACGGGCCGGGCCAAACGAGGTATCCTATGCGACTTTCCGACGGCGGCACTCGCCCGCTGTCAAAACTGCATACGTCGCGCCCGTAGCTCAATGGATAGAGTACTGCCCTCCGAAGGCAGGGGTTGCTGGTTCGATCCCAGCCGGGCGCGCCAATCCTGACAACGGATTCCCGTATTTCCCCGCCTCCTCTCGTCAGCACATCTGCCGCTCGCTGCACGTTTCCATCAGCGCTGGCGTCGCCTGCTGTTCAGTAGTCGGCCAACTTGTTGCCGTCGACTTCGACGAGCTGATCGAGGCGCAAGGTCTCGCCTGAGCTGAGCGAGAGATACTCGGCGCCACCCCGGCTGAACACATCCGTAATCGTTGCGTCACGTTCCTGTGCTGCGGCATCGCTGTCTTGATAGCGGATGCGTGTCGGTTTGCGTACGGTCGCGAGATCCTCGAGTCGATCGTGGAATTCGCAGCTGATCGGGCTGTACTGGGAAGGGTCGGTGCTCATGTTAGTGATGGTGTGTGCCGCGCTTTGCGACTTGGATTGGATGTCCCGCAACGCGCCATCAACGTGTCGCGAGGGGTCAAGTGGATAGCTCTGGCGCGAACTGCAAAATGCATCAGAGGCAGCCGGGCAAGCGCTCATTCTCCGGCCCTGGTCGACTGGATGAGGTTGTCGCGTAGCGTCGGGATCGCCTTCTGCAATTGCGCGAAGCCGTCCGGAGTCAGGCCGGTCGCGTCGGAAAGGCACATTTCCAGCTGCTTTTCGCGCAGGCTTCGACCACTCCTGGTCAGCTTGATCCGCACCAGGCGCTCGTCCACGGTATCGCGGTGCCTCTCAAGAAACGACATCGCCTCGAGTTTCTTCAGGATCGGCGTGAGCGTGTTCGATTCCAGAAACAGCTTTTCCCCCAGCCTGCCAACGGTCACATTGTCTTCCTCCCATAGCGCAACGATGGTGATGTACTGCGGATAGGTCAGGCCGAGTCGCTCGAGAATTGGCTTGTATGCCTTGCCGAAAGCCAGGTTTGCGGAATAGACCGCAAAGCACAGGAAGTCGGAGAGCATCGGGTTCGCCGGGGCCGCCTTGTCAGTGGATGTCATTTGCTCTCCGCCAGCCTGGGGATGGAAGTTGTTCCTTGATCACTGCGCCGCATACGTAGGCAAGGAAGAACATGGGGACCTCCTTGACGCGCGCGACGGACTTAATGTGCGCACACGATTCAATCGCATGCGATGTAAATGATCTTCGTACACGAGCCAATCGATGTCAAGGGAAAACGCATGCCGCTCGGTTGGGTGCCGAGCCAGCGTTCCCTCGGGCGAGACTCCCACTGGCACCGGGCGACGACCCGCAGAACCCCTGCAACCCGCCTTATTTGACCAGTCGGGGAAAGGTCAGCGTGAAACACGTCTTGCCGTCCGAGGACACCGCCGCAATGCTGCCTTCATGCGCCGCCATGATGGCTTGCGTGATCGACAGGCCCAGCCCCACGCTATCCGAATCCGCACGGGCACGCGATCTGTCGGCGCGGAAGAAGCGATCAAAGATCGACGGCAGCAGCTCCGGGCTGATCTCCTTTCCTTCGTTTTCCACGGCGATCGTGACCGTGTCCGGCTGGCTGGCGATCTCCACGTCGATACTTCCGCGCGCCGGTGTGTAGCGCAGCGCGTTAGACAGTAGATTGCTGAGTGCTCGACGCAGCATCAGGCGATCGCCGACGATGTTCCCGTCGCCCCGCATGCGCAGGTGCACGCCTTTGTCTTCGGCCAGCGCGTCATAGAAATCGAACAGCGCGAGCACCTCGTCCTTCACCGTGATTGGCTCCGCGTTTGGCAGCGTAATGCCGTGCTCCATCTTCGCAAGGTAGAGCATGTCGGACACCATGCGAGACAGGCGTTGCAGTTCTTCCGCATTGGATATCAATACATCCCGATACTTTCCGGCCTCGCGCGGCTGGGACAGCACCACGTGGGTCTGGGTCATCAGGTTGGTGAGCGGGGTGCGCAATTCGTGCGCCAGATCCGACGAGAACTCGGACAAGCGGCGAAAGTCGCGTTGCAGCCGCTCCAGCATGGCATTCAGCGTCGCCGCCAGATCCGCCATCTCCACAGGCACCGCATCCACCGGCATGCGCTCGTCAAGCTTGTGCGCCGTGACGGCCCGGGCGCGTGACGCCATGGTTCGCAGCGGTGCCAGCCCGCGCCGCGCGGCTCTCCACCCCAACAGGCCGCTCGCCAACGCGCCCAGCGCGATATAGAAAGCCAGTGACTGCCGGAATGCGTGCATGAAGTGCGCATGGATTTGCGTATCCATGCCGACCACGACACGCAGGATGCCGGGTGGCGCGCCCGGTGTTGGTGGCATTTCCACGGACGCGCGCATGCCCCGATACTCCTCGCCGCCGTGCTCCCACACGAAGGTATTCCGATCCGGCGGCAGCTTCGCAACGACATCGGAGACGGAACCGAAATCGAATCCCTCGCTGGCATAGAGGCGGGCGCCATCGGCGGTACGCACCTCCGCCACGAAGCCGGCATGGTGTTCCAGTGTTTCCGCCAATCGCGTCGGGACGGAGGTTGGCGGCCCCTCGGCGGCGATCTTCTGGATCAGTCGGATATTGTCTTGAAGCACGGCATAGTCTTCATCGGCAAAGTGCCGGTCCATGGCCAGCCAGATCAGAACGCCCAGGCCCAGCAGCACCCCGGCCGACGACAACGAGAACAGGATGGTGAGTCGCGTCGTCAGCGACGGGCGAACCCTCATTCCAGCGCCTCCGGTTCCTCCAGCACGTAGCCCATGCCCCGGACGGTCTGGATCAGCTTGGGCTCGAAGTCGTCATCGATCTTGGCCCGCAAGCGACGAATGGCCACGTCGATCACATTGCTGTCGCTGTCAAAATTCATGTCCCACACCTGGGAGGCGATCAGGGAACGCGGCAGAACTTCGCCCCGGCGCCGCGCCAGAAGTTCGAGCAAGGCAAATTCCTTGCTGGTCAGCACAATCCGGCGGCCGGCGCGCGTTGCCCTGCGGCGGCTGAGGTCCAGTACCAGATCGGCCACCTGGATGCGATCCAAGGCAATTTGCCCGGTGCCACGCCGCAGCAGCGTGCGCACGCGCGCGAGCAGCTCCGAAAACGCGAACGGCTTGACCAGATAGTCGTCCGCACCCAGTTCCAACCCCTTGACCCGGTCCGCCACGCTGTCGCGGGCGGTCAGGAACAACACGGGAACCGCGATCTCGGCGGCGCGCAGTGCTTGCAGAATGCGCCAGCCGTCGACGTCCGGCAGCATCACGTCGAGGATGACCAGGTCGTAGGACTCGTTCATCGCCAGGTGCCGGCCATCGAGCCCGTTTGTCACCAGATCGACCACGAAGCCCGCTTCCGTCAGACCCTGGCGTACGTATTCGCCGGTCTTGGACTCGTCCTCTACCACTAGCAGTTTCATCAGCCACCTTCCATTCATGAGTCGCACCCGGCCTGCGCCAGAGGCAGGCGAGTCTAGTCTAGCCAGAAAGCCGCTGACATGACGGGAACATTACCGGATCGTAATTTTCCGGTCAGATGTGCGTAGGCTCGATCTCGCTACGCTGTGCGCGCCGCCTTCCTGTGCGGTCATTACGAAAAAAGGATTGATTTCATGCGACGCGACC
The DNA here is from genome assembly GCF_056400065.1 of Cupriavidus sp. 01L415. NCBI lineage: Bacteria > Pseudomonadati > Pseudomonadota > Betaproteobacteria > Burkholderiales > Burkholderiaceae > Cupriavidus > Cupriavidus sp. 01L415. Next base: position 210,081 of record NZ_JBFTSP010000005.1, read on the forward strand.
GACCGGCCGGCATTGTGCTGCCCAACCTTCCTCGCCGCCGCTTTGTCCAGGGGCTGGCGGCGGGCGGTGTCATGGCGGGGCTGACCGGACTACCGGGCGGCGCTTGGGCCCATGCCCACCCCGCCGGGTCCTCCGAAAGCCGTGGAAGCGCTGACTTGGGTACGGCGCCCGTGCTGCGCGGCACCGAGTTCGACCTCGTGATCGACGAGGCGTCGGTCAATTTCACCGGCAAGCCCGGCATCGCCACCACGATCAACGGCATGATTCCCGGGCCCACCTTGCGCTGGCGCGAAGGCGACACCGTCACGATTCGCGTGACCAACCGCCTACCCGAGCCCACCTCCCTCCACTGGCACGGCATCATCCTGCCGTATCAGATGGACGGCGTACCCGGGATCAGCTTTGCCGGCATCGCGCCCGGCACCACCTTTACCTACCGATTCAAGGTCGCGCAAAGCGGCAGCTATTGGTATCACTCTCACTCCGGATTCCAGGAGCTCACCGGCGTGTACGGCGGCATCATCATCGACCCCGCCGCCGGCAAGGATGCCATCCAGGCGGATCGCGACTACACGGTGCTGCTGTCGGACTGGACCGACGAGGATCCGATGCGCGTGCTCGCCAAGCTGAAAGTGCAGAGCGACTACTACAACTACAACCAGCCGACCGTCGTCAATTTCTTCCGCGATGTCTCGAACGACGGCCTGAAGCACGCGCTCGACAAACGCAAGATGTGGAACGAGATGCGGATGAATCCGACAGACCTCGCGGATTTGTCCGGCGCGACGCTTACCTACCTCACCAATGGCGTCACGCCCGCCGGCAACTGGACCGGCTTGTTCCAGCGCGGGGAGCGCGTGCGCCTGCGCTTTATCAACGGCGCGGGAAGCACGTTCTACGACGTCCGCATTCCCGGGTTGAAACTCAAGGTCGTGCAAGTGGATGGCCAGAACGTCGATCCGGTCACCGTCGACGAATTCCGGTTCGGCCCCGGTGAAACGTGTGATGTGCTGGTGGAACCGCAGGACGAGGCGTACACGATTTTCTCGCAAGCCATGGACCGGTCCGGCTACGCGCGCGGCACGCTGGCAATGCGCGAAGGCCTGACGGCACCGGTGCCTGCACTGGACAAGATCGAGTGGCTCGCCATGTCCGACATGATGGGCGGCATGAATCATGGTGGCATGGCGATGCACGGCATGGACCACGCCGGCATGCGTGGGATGAACCACGGCGCGATGACCATGCAGGGCATGGATCACGGCGCCATGACGATGGACCACAGCCAGCACGGCATGGGTGGCATGGCGATGGATCACAGCCAGCACGCCATGACCGGCATGGACGCGCCGAATCCGCTCAAGGTCCCCAGCACGAAGGCGAGGCACGCCAGAACCGAGTACGGCCCCGGCACCGACATGCGTGTGGACGTGGCCCGCACCAACCTCGACGATCCCGGCATCGGCCTGCGCAACAACGGCAGGCGCGTGCTCACCCTGGCCGATCAGCACACCATCGGCGGCGCGATGGACCCGCGCGGTCCGGCGCGCGAGGTCGAACTGCATCTCACCGGCAACATGGAGCGATACACGTGGTCGTTCGATGGCGTCGAGTTCGGAAAATCCACGCCGGTCCACTTCAGGCACGGTGAGCGGCTGCGGGTCATCCTGCACAACGACACGATGATGACCCATCCGATGCATATGCACGGCATGTGGAGCGAGCTGGAAGCGCCGGACGGCAGCTTCCAGGCACGCCGTCACACGATTCCCGTGCAGCCGGCGCAGCGCATCAGCTTCCTGGTCACCGCCGACGCACCCGGCCGCTGGGCCTGGCACTGCCACCTGATGCTCCATATGGATGCGGGAATGTTCCGCGAAGTGTTGGTGGCCTGATGTCCTATTGCAAACACGCATTTCCCATGTCAAAGCCCATCGCAACAATAATCGTCGCCTTGCTCGCCATCGCGGCAACCGGCGTCACCTCCGCACAGGATTCGCACGCCGGGCACGTTCATCCCGCGCCAGCGGCCGAGGCGACCCCAGCCGACAGCGGCGCGATGAAACCGGATGTGGAGGACATGGAAGTCATGTCCATGCAGGCCGCCGATTCAGCCCCCGCGCCGACGATGGATCACGGATCGATGCGCATGCAGGGCGGATCGCCGCCGGCTGATGCGCGCGACCCTGACGCCTACTCAGGCGGCTATCAGCTCGGCGCAGGTAAATACGCGCTCAGCGACAAGCGTCAGCTCGTGATGGCGGACGAGCACCTTTTCGCCTCCGTGCTGGTGGACCGGCTCGAATGGACGCACGCCGGCGACGGCAACGCCGCCGCCTACGAGGCGCAGGCGTGGTTCGGCAATGCCTACGACAAGCTGGTGATCAAGGCCGAAGGCGAAGCCGCGAGGGGCAAGGTACATGACGCACGCACCGAACTCCTTTGGGGGCATGCCATCGCCACCTACTGGGATACCCAGCTCGGGCTTCGCAACGATGCCGGAAGCGGCCGCGAGCCCAGAAACTGGCTCGCCTTCGGCGTGCAAGGCCTGGCGCCTTACTGGTTCGAGGTCGACGCCACCGCCTATGTCGGCACGAGCGGCCGCACTGCCTTGCGCCTGTCTGCCGAGTACGAACTGCTCCTGACCCAGCGACTGATACTACAGCCCCGCATCGAGGCCAATCTGTACGGCAAGAGCGATCCGGAGGCCGGCGTTGGCAGCGGCCTGTCCAGCGGCATGGCGGGCCTGCGACTGCGCTACGAATTCAGCCGCCAGTTCTCGCCCTATATCGGCGTCGAGCGATATCAGACCTTCGGCAACACAGCGGACCTCGTCCGGACATCGGGCGGCCGCAGCGGCGAGACGCGCTTTGTCGCCGGTGTTCGCCTCTGGTTCTGAGTCCCATCTACTTCATCTCCACCTCATCTCCACTCGCCCCCGGGAGTCTTCCTTGCCTATCCTTCGTTCCACCGTCCACATGATGCTGGCGTCAACCGCACTTGTCAGCGCCGCAGCCGTCGCGCACCCGGCACTGGTTTCATCGATGCCCGCTGACAAGGCGGAAATCGCCGCACCCTCGAAGATCGAGCTGCACTTCTCCGAGCGCCTCGTGACGCAGTTCTCGGGCGCGAACCTCGTCATGACCGCCATGCCCGGCATGGATGGCCATGCGCCGATGAAGATCGCGGCGACGGTCGCGGGTAGCGACGATCCGAAGACGATGGTCGTCACGCCCGCTCGCCCGCTGGCGCCGGGAAGCTATCGCGTGGATTGGCGTGCCGTCTCATCCGATACCCACCCGATCACGGGCAATGTCTCCTTCACCGTCAGGTAGGGATCGCGCATGGACTGGGCCGGAATCTCGGTACGTTTCGGGCTATACCTCGACCTGACCCTGCTGTTCGGGCTGCCCCTGTTCAGCCTCCATGCATTCCGCCGCGACGAGCCGTCGTCCGCGCACGTTTCCCGGGCGGCATCACGGGTTCTGTCCCACTACGCCGCCGTCACCGCGGCAGCGGCGGCCATCGGCATCGTTCTGTCGTTGGCCGGCATCGTGGTGATGGCCCGGTCGATGACCGGCGTGGCCGAATACTCGGCACTGCGGCGCGACGTCTTCACCATGATCGTGACCGGCACCGACGCAGGCATGTCCTGGGCCGTGCGCATGGTCGCGCTGGCACTCTGCCTGATGGCAGGCTTGTCCGGCAGGACGCATTCCCGGCTCCGGTCGATATGGCAGACGACGACCGCCGCCGTGGCACTCGCCACGCTCGCGTGGTCAGGACACGGCGCGATGGACGATGACGGGCTCAGGCGCTATCTCCACCTTGCCGCCGACATCGGGCATCTGCTGGCGGCGGGCGTCTGGGTCGGCGCATTGGTGGCCTTCGTCCTGCTGGCATGGACGAAGCCGTCGGCCAGCCGCGGCGGGGTGGCGCTGCTGAGTCGCGCGGCCGATGGATTCGCGAAGGCCGGGACGGTGGTCGTGGTCACGCTGATGCTCACCGGCACGCTCAACTACTGGCTGATCGTCGGACCGGAGTTACCGGCTGTCTCATGGAGTTCTTACGGTGGGCAACTGCTTGCCAAGCTGGCGCTGTTCGGCGCCATGCTCGGGCTTGCCGCAGCCAACCGCTATCGGCTGAGTCCCCGGCTGGCGCGTGCCGTGCTGACGGGCGATTACGCGCAGGCCGTCAGCGCGTTCCGCACGAGTCTGATGATCGAAACCACACTGGCGATCCTGATCCTGGCCCTTGTGGCGTCCCTCGGCGTCTTGTCTCCGAAGGCAGCGTAGCCCGTCTTGTCCACGAGGGATCTCCACCACCAGCGGCGACTCCGCAATCCGGATTGGCGTGCGCACCGAACCCCAGACGCAACTATCGATAGCCAGTCGTGTCCGCCGGTTTGCCGGCGTCCTGCACCTCGGGCACATAGCGCCAGGCGTCCGGCTGGCTGCCGTCGAGATCGGTGAACCCATAGACCCGCGCCAGTTGGCCGCTGGATAACGCCTGGCCATTCCAGCGCGAGACCTCCGGGTCCGTCGCCAGCGCCGCCACGGCACGGCCGATATAGGCGGGGCTCTCCGAGATCGCGAAGTGAGGCTGGATGTGGGTGGCATCGCGCCAGTTGGCCTCGGTGACGCGATAGGCATCGAGCATGGCCTCCGAGCGTAGCCAGCCCGGTGTCAACGCCACCGCCGTGGCGCCGTAGGGCGCCAGTTCATGCCCCAGCGCAAAGGCCATGCGCAGCACGCTGGCCTTGGCCAGGTCGTAGAAGAACGACACGCGGTAATTTTTGGCGTTGTAGTCGGCCGTGCCGTCGGTCACCTCGACCACCAGCCCGCCCGGTGATTCGATCAGCAGCGGCAAGGCAAAGTGACTCGTGATGGCATGCGTGCCGACGCCAAGCTGCAGATTGCGCAGGCCAACGTCGAGAGACGACTCCCACACGGTCTTGTTCCATTCCATGACCGTGGCGCCCCAGATATCGTTGACGAGGATGTGCAGCGCACCGTGATCCATCCGGATGCGGTCGATCAGCGCGCCGACCTGCGCCGGTATCGTATGGTCCACGCGGATGGCGATTCCGCGTCCGCCGGCGGCCGTCACCAGCTCGGCCGTTTCCTCGATGGTCTCCGGCCGGTCCATCTCGGAGCGCGCGGCACGCGTTGAGCGGCCGGTCACATACACGGTCGCCCCCGCCGTCCCCAGTTGCACGGCAATGCCGCGGCCGGCGCCCCGGGTGGCACCGGCAACCAGCGCGACGCGATCTCTCAGTGGCAGGTTCATGAGAATGAGCCTAGGCGCCCGCGAGGTCACCCGCAAGGGATCAAGTCACGTTGGCGCCGCCTCATCGCTGCAACACATCGGCCAATTCCGCGCGACGCGCGCGGGTCGCCGGAGCCGCCACGCCAGCGTGGGCGCCACTTGGCGCGCCGTTTGCATGAGATCTCCTTCCGACCCGCGTACCTGCACCCGTGGAGATCCCGCCATGCCCACTCTATCTGCTGAACACATCGACATGCTGCGCCAGTCCGTGCGCGGCAAGGTCATCCTTCCCGCCGACCCGGGCTATGACACCGCGCGTACCGTGTGGAACGCCACCGTGGACCGCCGGCCCGCGGTCATCGTGCAGTGCACGGGGACGGCCGATGTCATGCAGGCCGTCAACTTCGCGCGCGATCGCGGGCTCGTGCTGGCCGTGCGCGGGGGCGGCCATAACATCGCCGGCAGCGCCATCTGCAACGACGGGCTGGTCATCGACCTGTCCAACCTGCGCGGCGTTCATATCGATCCCCGGGATCGCGTGGCATGGGTCAGCCCCGGTGCCACGCTGGCCGACTTCGACCATGAGGCCCAGGCCTGCGGGCTGGCCACGCCGCTGGGCATCAACTCCACCACGGGCGTGGCCGGGCTCACGCTCGGCGGTGGCTTCGGCTGGCTCACGCGCAGGTACGGCATGACGGTGGATAACCTCTTGGGCTGCGAGGTGGTCACGGCCGACGGCCGGCGCCTCTGGGCCAGCGAGCGCGAGGAGCCCGACCTGTTCTGGGCGCTGCGTGGTGGCGGTGGCAATTTCGGCGTCGTCACGCTGTTCGAATTCCGGCTGCATCCGGTGGGGCCGCTCGTCACGGCCGGGCTGCTGGTGTTTCCGGCGGTGGAGGGCAAGTCCGTGCTGAAGCAGTACCGCACGTTTGTCGATTCGGCCATGTCCGAAGACCTCAATGTCTGGGTGGTGCTGCGCAAGGCGCCGCCGCTGCCGTTCCTGCCGTCGTCGGCTCACGGCACCGATGTGGTGGTGCTGGCGGTGTTCTACGACGGCGATCCCGCCAAGGCGGACAAGGCCATCGATCCGCTGCGCGCATTCGGCCAGACTATCGGCGAGCACGTCGGGCCGGTGCCGTACACCGCGTGGCAGCAGGCGTTCGACCCGTTGCTCGGCCCGGGGGCGCGCAATTACTGGAAATCCCATAACTTCGCCCGGCTGGACGATGCGGCCATCGATGCGATGACCGACTACGCGCTGCGCTTGCCGTCGCCGCTGGCGGACATCTTCGTTGGCCAGGTCGGCGGCGTGGCCAATCGCGTGGCCCCGGACGTCACCGCCTACGCGAATCGGGACGCGCGCTACGTGCTCAACGTGCACGCCCGCTGGGAGCGTGCCGACGAGGACGCCGCCTGCATCGCCTGGGCGCGTGATTTCTTCCGCGCCACGGAGCCCTACGCCACCGGCAGTGTCTATGTGAATTTCCTGACCGATGATGAAGTCGCACGCGTGGGCGCGGCCTACGGTCCCAACTATGACCGGCTGGCGCGCATCAAGCGCACCTACGATCCGCACAACCTGTTCCGCACGAACCAGAACATCGCGCCCGCACCCTGAACCTGCCCACGCGGCCGTTCTGGCGCCGCCGGTCGATGCGTTGCTATGATGGCGCGCATGGCCGGCGACACTGTTATCCCTCATCACGAATACGAAATCACCGCGATTCGCGCGCAAGGCGCGGGCGGGCAGAACATCAACAAGGTGTCCAACGCGGTGCACCTGCGCTATGACGTGCGTACGTCGTCGCTGGCGGCCGACCACAAGGAGCGGTTGCTGGCGCTGCACGACCATCGCATCACGCGCGATGGCGTGGTGGTCATCAAGGCGCAGCAGCATCGCAGCCTGGAGATGAATCGCGAGGAAGCGATCCGGCGCCTGCACGAACTGGTGCAGAGCGTGGCCGAGCCCCCACGCATGCGCCGCGCGACCCGGCCGACGCGGGCATCGCGCACACGCCGGCTGGACGCCAAGACCCAGCGCGGACAGGTCAAGGCGCTACGAGGCCGGGTATTCGACTAGGCAGCGCTCCGGCCGACTAGGCAGCGCTTCGGCGTGGGCGTTGTATTCGAACGATCACTTCAAACGGGCGGCACTTCGCGCAGATTGGAGGACCTGCTCGGTGCGCGCGCGTTGACTTCGCTCCCGAAACTGGCGATTGTCTACGGCAGCCTTCAATGACCATCCTGCCGCCCCCACATGTCCTCCGAAACGCTCGCCGCCGTGCTCCAGCCCATTCCCCGCGATCCAGGCTGGCCGATCGTCGGCAACCTGTTCCAGATCACGCCCGGCGAGGTTGGCCAGCACCTGCTGGCGCGCAGCCGCCACCATGACGGGATCTTCGAACTGGACTTCGCCGGACGGCGCGTGCCGTTTGTCTCGTCGGTGGCGCTGGCCAGCGAGTTGTGCGATGCAACGCGATTTCGCAAGATCATCGGGCCGCCGTTGTCCTACCTGCGCGACATGGCCGGCGATGGCCTGTTCACCGCGCACAGCGACGAACCCAACTGGGGCTGCGCACACCGCATCCTGATGCCAGCGTTCAGCCAGCGGGCGATGAAGGGCTATTTCGACGTCATGCTGCGCGTGGCCAACCGGCTGGTGGACAAGTGGGACCGGCAGGGCCCGGACGCCGACATCGCCGTGGCGGACGACATGACGCGGCTGACCCTGGACACCATTGCGCTGTCCGGCTTCGGCTACGACTTCGCGTCGTTCGCCAGCGATCGGCTGGACCCGTTCATCGTGGCGATGGTCGGCGCGCTGGAAGAGGCGATGGACAAGCTCACGCGGCTGCCGATCCAGGATCGCTTCATGGGCCGCGCCCATCGCAAGTGCGCCGAAGACATCGCCTACATGCGCGACCTGGTCGACGACGTGATCCGCAAGCGGCGCGCGGCACCCATGCCCGGCATGGATCTGCTCAACCTGATGCTGGAAGCGCGCGATCCGGAGACCGACCAGCGGCTCGATGACGCGAATATCCGCAACCAGGTCATCACCTTCCTGATCGCCGGCCACGAGACCACCAGCGGCCTGCTGACCTTTGCGCTGTACGAGTTGCTGCGCAACCCGGGCGTGCTGGCGCAGGCCTATGCGGAGGTGGATGCCGTGCTGCCGGGCGACGCGCCGCCGGTCTACGCCGACCTGGCGCGCATGCCGGTGCTCGACCGCATCCTCAAGGAGACGCTGCGCCTGTGGCCCACCGCCCCGGCATTCGCGGTGGCGCCGTTCGAGGACGTGGTGATCGGTGGGCGCTATCACCTGCGCAAGGACCGCCGTGTCTCCGTGGTGCTGACTGCGCTACATCGGGACCCGAAGGTGTGGGCGAATCCCGAACGCTTCGATATCGACCGCTTCCTGCCGGAGAACGAGGCGAGGCTGCCCGCGCACGCCTACATGCCGTTCGGGCAGGGCGATCGCGCCTGCATCGGCCGCCAGTTCGCGCTGACCGAAGCCAAGCTGGCGCTCGCGCTGATGCTGCGCCACTTCGCCTTTCACGATCCGCATGACTACCAGTTCCGGCTCAAGGAAACCCTGACGATCAAGCCCGACAACTTCGTGCTGCGCGCACGGCGGCGGCGGGCGCACGAGCGCATCGTGACGAGTGTGGCGGCCCCGGAAGCGACCGGCGCGGCGCAGGCGGAGGTACGCGGTCAAGGCCAGGCGCTGACGGTGCTGTGCGCCTCATCGCTGGGCACCGCGCGTGAGCTGGCCGAGCAGATTCACGCGGGCGCCGTGGGCGCAGGATTCGACGCTAGGCTGCAGGATCTGGACGAGACCGTCGGCGCGTTGCCAGTGTCGGGCCTTGTCGTGATCGTCGCCGCCACCTACAACGGCCGCGCGCCGGACTCCGGCCGCAAGTTCGAGGCGATGCTCGATGCCGAGGCGGCGCAGGGCTATCGCGCGGCAGGCTTGCGGCTGGCGCTGCTCGGCTGCGGCAACTCGCAATGGGCGACATATCAGGCATTCCCGCGCCGGGTGTTCGATTTTTTTACGGCCGCCGGCGCGGTGCCGCTGTTGCCGCGCGGCGAGGCCGACGGCAATGGCGACTTCGACCAGGCGGCTGAGCGCTGGCTCGCGCAGCTCTGGCAGGCACTGCAGGCCGAAGGCGCGAGCGATGGTGCGAGTGTGGGCGGAACGGGCCTCCAGGTCCGGCTGCGCAGCATGGCCGCGATTCGTGCCGACACCCTGCCGGCTGGCACGCAGGCGTGCGCGGTGCTCTCGAACACCGAGCTTGTGAACGACCCAAGTGGCCTGTGGGATTTCTCGATCGAGGCGCCGCGCACCTCCACGCGCGACATCCGGCTGCAACTGCCGCCGGGCGTGACCTATCAGGCCGGCGATCACCTCGCAATCTGGCCGCAGAACGAGGCACGGCTGGTGGAGGCGTTGTGCGAACGGCTCGACCTCGATCCGGGCGCCATGGTCACGCTGTCCGCGCCGCCCGGCGCCGGCCGCGGGTTGCCCATCGGTGAGGCGCTGCCAGTCGGCCAGTTGCTGACGCATTTCATCGAGCTACAGGATGTGGTGTCGCGCCAGACCTTGCGCGGATTGCTGCAGGCGACGCGCTGCCCGTTCACGCGGCAGGCGCTGGAACAATTGGCGTCCGACGATCCGGAACGGGGCTACGCAGTGCAAGTGGCGGCGCGGCGATTGGGCGTGCTGGACGTACTGACGGCGTATCCCGCCATCACGCTGACGCTGCAGGGCCTGCTGGCCTGCGCGGTGCCCATGCGGCCACGGTTCTATTCGATCGCGTCATCACCGCGGGTGTCGCCGGACGTCGCGACGCTGCTAGTTGGCACGGTCTGGGCGCCGGCGCTGTCCGGGCGCGGGCAGTTCCGGGGGGTTGCGTCGACGTGGCTGCAGGGCCTGGCGCCCGGGGCGCGCGTGGCGGCATCCGTCCGCACGCCGAATCCGCCGTTCGCGCCGGAGGCCGACCCGGAGGTGCCGATGCTGCTGATAGGTCCGGGCACGGGTATCGCACCGTTCCGCGGATTCCTGGAAGAGCGCGCCGCCCAGCATGCGGCCGGGCAGCCGGTGGCGCCCGTGCAGTTGTACTTTGGCTGTCGGCACCCGCAGCATGACTGGCTGTATCGCGACGAGATTGCCGGATGGGCCAGCGCCGGCGTGGCCGAGGTCCACGCGGCGTACTCGGTTGTGGAGGGTGCACCGCGCTACGTGCAGGATCTGCTCTGGCAGCGGCGGCAGGATGTCTGGGCACGGCTGCAGGCCGGTGCGACGGTCTATGTCTGCGGCGACGGGCGCCGCATGGCGCCTGCGGTTCGCCAGACGCTGATCGACATCGGCGCGGAGCAGGGCGGGATGACGGCGGACGCCGCCTCCGACTGGTTTGCGACGCTGGTCGCGCAGGGGCGGTATCGGCAGGACGTGTTTAACTGACCCGCTCACTTACTCACTCATTGCCGTCGGCCCTGCCGGCGGGCTTCCACGGACTCGGGCTATCGGATGCGGCCTGGCTGGCGGTCGGTAGCGGGGCGGCAGCGCGGCTGGCAGCCGGGTTGGCAGAAATCCACGGATCATTGTCAGCCGGCCACCCGGCCCGCGCCTTACGCTGGGAACCATCCCCCTCTCCTCGGGAGACCTCCGATGGCTATCCCCGCGATGCGGCAAGCGCGCGTGCTGGCGCTCTGTCAGGCGCTCTATACCGCAGCACTATCCGTCGACCTGACCCTGACCGGGCTGGTCGGCTACACCCTGGCGCCTGACAAGGCGCTCGCCACGCTGCCGTTCGCGCTGATCACCGTCGCGTCGGCGCTGACTGCCATCGCGGCGGCCTTTCTTATCGAGCGGCTCGGCCGGCGCTTCGCGTTCTGCCTTGGCGGGCTGGCGTGCACGATCGGCGGGCTGGTCTCGGTCTGGGCGATCTATCGCCATCACTTCATCCTGTTTTGCGTCGGCACGGCGCTAGTTGGCGTGTTTCAGGCGTTCGCGCGGTTCTACCGGCTGGCCGCTGCCGATGCCGCCCCGGCACCGGACAAGCCACGCGCCATTTCGGTGGTGCTGACCGGTGGCGTGGTGGCTGCGGTGTGCGGCCCCGCCATCGCCGCGTGGAGCGCGGACATGATGCAGCCGCTGCCGTTTGCCGGCGCCTATCTGGTGGTGGCGGTCTTCGGCGCACTGACCGTGCTGCTGCTGGCCATCGCCTATCGGGACCCCACATCGCTGGCGGCCACGACGGCCGGGGACGGCTTGCCTGCGCGACCGCTGGGCGAGATCGTGCGCCAGCCGGTGTTCGTAGCCGCATTTGCCAACAACGGCATCGGCAATGCCGTGATGATGTTCATGATGACGGCCACGCCGATTGCCGCCGTGGCGTGTAACCACACGATCACGCAGGGCGCGCAGATCATCGAATGGCATCTGGTCGGCATGTACGCGCCATCGTTCTTTTCCGGCTGGTTGCTGCAGCGCTTTGGCAACCCGGTGATGCTGATGAGCGGCATTGCGCTGTCCGCGCTGGCGTCCGTGGTGGCGCTGTGCTCGACCTCGCTGCCGGCGTTCTATGTGGCGCTGCTGTGTCTTGGTGTGGGCTGGAACTTCATGTTCGTGGGAGGCACGACGTTGCTGGCCGGCAGCTATCGCACCGCCGAGCGCGCCCGCACGCAGGCCACGAGCGAGTTTTCCACAGCCGTGCTGACCGCGCTCGCCACACTGGCGGCGGGGCAGGTGCTCCATCACTGGGGCTGGAGCGCCGTGAACCTGGCCGTACTGCCGGCGCTGCTGCTGGCGCTGGTCATGACAGCAGGCTGGCAACGCCACGTACGGCGCCAACAAGCAATGGCCGTGGCGGCCTGAAGCGGGAGGTATGATCTTCACGACGCGCGCCGGCTGACGGGGACGCCCCGACACACCCGGCGATCGCCATTCCGACCGCCCCGATGTCCCCAAGTCGCCCGAGGTCAGCCTGGGGCCAGCCCGGGGCCACTCACTTTCGCCGAACCGCCATGCCATCCGACCTGCACCTCGTCTCCGAATTGCCGCGCGTCGTGGTGATCGTCGCGCCCGATCCCGCGCAGGAACTGGACGTGACCGGGCCCACGGCGGTATTCGGCGCCGCCAACAAGCTCTCCGGCCGACCGCAGCCTCCTTACGAGGTGCACGTGGTCAGCGTCAGCGACGATGCCATCGTGCGCACGGAAAGCGGCTTGCGGATGCTGGCGGACGCGCCCTATCACCAGATCCTCGACAAGATCGGGCGGCCGATCGATACGCTGCTGATCTCGGGGGGCTCCGGTCACGCCCGGGCGGCCGACGACGCGCGACTGATCGACTGGATCCGCGCGCAGGCCCCGCGTGTGCGGCGGCTGGGGGCCGTGTGCACGGGCGCGTTCGTGCTGGCGCGCACCGGGCTGCTTGACGCGCAGCGCGTCACCACGCACTGGCGCCACGCCGGCCGGCTGGCGGATTGCAATCCGAGGCTGACCGTCGATGCGGACCCGATCTGGATTCGCGCCGGGCGCTTCTACACGTCGGCGGGTGTCACGGCGGGGATGGATCTCTCGCTGGCGCTGGTTGAGGAAGACCTGGGGTACGCCGTGTCGCTGGAGGTCGCGCGAGAACTGGTTCTGTTCCTGCGGCGGCCCGGCAACCAGGCGCAGTTCTCCACGTCGCTGCGCGCCCAGGCCGCGGAAAGTCCGGAGCTGCGCGCGCTGCAAGGATGGATGGCCGATAACCTCGGCGGTGACTTGTCGGTGGGCGTGCTGGCCGAGCGCGTGGCGATGAGCCCGCGCAACTTCGCGCGCGTGTTTGCGAAGCAGGTGGGCGAGACCCCGGCGCGCTACGTCGAGCGGCTGCGGGTGGAGGCGGTGCGGCGGCTGCTGGAAGGCAGCGACCGCAGGCTGGAAGGGATCGCCCGCGCCACCGGATTCGGCAACGCGGACATCATGCGGCAGGCATTCCTGCGGCATGTGCAGACCACGCCCGAGCGCTATCGGGCGGCATTCAAGGCCGGGCAGGGCGGCGACCTGGCGGCCTAGCTGGCAGTCTTTTCCGAACGCCGCCGAAGTCGCCGGCAGGCAGCGCCGCCGGCAACCCTGTCCGCACTTAGCGGGCGCCCTGCAGCGCCGCGATCCGCGACTCGATCGGCGGGTGGCTGGAGAACAGCGCCAGCCACGACTTGCCGCCCGAGATGCCCATGGCCTGCATGTTCTGCGGCAGGCCGTCGGCATCCAGGCCACCCAGGCGGCGCAAGGCGGCGACCATCGGCGTGGGCGTACCCATCAGCCCGGCGGCGCCGGAATCGGCGCGGTATTCGCGATGACGCGAGAACGCCGCGACGATGATGCTGGCCAGGATGCCGAACACGATCTCGCAGATCACCACGGTCACCATGTAGCCGATGCCGGGGCCGCTCGACTCCTCGTCATTGCGGCGCAGCCACGAATCCACGAAGTAGCCGACCACGCGCGCCATGAAAATGACGAACGTGTTCACCACGCCCTGGATCAGCGTCAGCGTGACCATGTCGCCATTGGCGATGTGCGCGACTTCGTGCGCCAGCACGGCTTCCACCTCGTCGTGGGACATCGACTGCAGCAAGCCGGTGGATACCGCCACCAGCGAGCTTTTTTTCGATGCGCCCGTGGCAAAGGCGTTCGGCTCGCCCTCGTAGATGGCGACTTCCGGCATCGGCAGGCCGGCCCGGGTCGCCAGCTTTTCCACGGTCTGGACGAGCCAGAGTTCCGTGCTGGTGCTCGGGTGCGTGATGACCTGTGCACCCGTCGACCATTTGGCGATGGTCTTCGACATGAACAGCGAGATGAACGATCCGCCGAAACCCATCAGCGCGGCGAAGACCAGCAGCATGCCGAGGTTGAGGCCGTTGGCGGTCAGGAATCGGTTCACGCCCAGCAGGCTGGCCGTGAAGCTGAGAACAAGCATGACGGCGATGTTGGTCGCCAGGAAAAGGAGAACGCGTTTCATAGTGGTGGGGCAAGACTCGAAAGGACGCGGACAGGCCGCAAGAGCGCGCGGCACGTTGCGACGCGCCACACGACACACAAATGCGCGGACCGAAGGCCGCGCGAAAGAGGATCAGCCGCGCGGCGGGCGCGGCAGGCGGGGAAGGTCGGGGTCTGGCAGGGCTGTGCCGGCGTAGTGCGGCAAGGCGCTCCGGCCGTTGGGCGTGGCCACGCGCGGCAGCGGCGCGGGCAGCAGTTGCTCGGCAAAGTCCGCACCCGGGGGCGACGGCTCCGCGTTGTCGGCGGGATAGGGGGATTCGCCCGATTCGGCCGGCGTGACGAAGTCAGCCTGGTCGGCCTGCACGGCTTGTACGGCGAGTTCGATCACCGCCGTGTTGGCATTGGCCTGCGTGGCCGGCGATGCCTCGGCCTGCGCGCTCGCCATCCTGGCCGCAGGCGCGCCAGCATGCATGGCCGTGTCTGCCCAGGTCTGCAGCGGCAGGAAGGCAAGCAGCACGATCATCAGCAGGAAGCGGAGCGATTGCACGGGGGCGTGTCACATGGGGACGACATCGATGGCGTCGATTCTACAGGATGGCGCCGCCAGCCATCGGCCGGAAAAGTGCGCTATCCGATGATTCTCAACGCCGCCCGCGTGCCCCACCACGCAGCCTCCTCGAACACGGACAGACCGGACAGGTCGGCATGGGCAAACTGGATGCGGCCGTCCGCCTGCCGCAGCGCGGCGGCGCCGGGATTGGTCAGGAATCCCGGCACCGGTGTCGCCATGGCATGGCCGCGTGCGGTGATCTCCACAGCATCGGCATGGCGCCAGAAGTCGCGCCCATAGACCTCGCGGAGGTCCGAGACGGCGAGGTCCAGCAACGCGGCCGGCGCGGCATCGGCCAGCCAGCGGCGGACGGCGTCAGGCGAAGCCGGCAAGCTGCCCGGCGAGGTGGACGGTGGGGTGAACGATGAGGTGGCCGGCACGCCTGACGCGGCGTCCAGCGGGCAATAGGCGGTGAAGACGGTTTCCGCCGGCCGCGCCTGCCGGATCCACTGGTGCGTCGCCACGACGTAGCCAAGCCCGCGCGATCCGTGCACGACGTTGTCCCAGGCCAGCGGCACGCCGGCCGCCTCGGCGGGAAACCCGCGTAGATGAAAGGAGGACACCAGCCAGGGTGCGTGCGGGCGCAGGTGCGTGGCCGGGTCGAAGCCGAACGCCGCCAGCGGCGCCACGCGCGCGGCCACGTGTAGCGGCATCGCACAGATCACGCGGCGGGCACGCAGGCGATAGGACTTCGGTGGCCGGCCGACGCCGTCGGGCCAGTACACGCAGCGCACGCTGACGCCGTCGCCCGCCTCGTCAACGCGTACAGCCAGACCCGGCCGTCGCCAGCCGCGTGCGGTGCCGTCGGGTGCGTCGCCGTCCGTGCCGCTCCCCGGGCCACCATCGGCGCCGCGCCCAGCGCCCCGAAGCGCGTCGATGCGCGCCGACAGCCGCGTGACGATGCCATGCAGGCCGTCCGGCCACGTCAGCACAGCGCCGTCCGCCGCGTTGCGTGCATGGCCGCCACGGCTGGCGAAGTAGTGCAGTCCGGCCCAGGCCGACACCGCGTCCGCCCCAGCGCCATAGTCGTCGCGGCAGCAATAGTCGGCGTACCAGTGCAGTGTCGGCGCGGTGAAGCCTTCGGCGACCAGCCACTGGCGGAAGGTCTGACGGTCGAGTGCCGTCCATGCCGGATCTCGCGACGCCAGCGCGAGGGGAATCGCAAACACCTTGCGGCCATCACTTCCCGTGGCGTGACGCAAGGCGTCCATGCGGGCAAGAAAGCGCTGGTGCTGGTCGCGAAAGGCGTCGCTGTCGGGAAGCAGCCCGTCCTGCCATCTGCCGTCGAAGAACAGCCGTTCCTCCGGAGCATGCACGACCACGCGTTCGTCAAAGCGCGGGCGGGCATCGAACGGATCGCGCTCGATGACGCCGATATCGGCCAGCATCTCGCGCACGTGTGTCGATTCGGCCGACGGCAGCGGCAGGTAGTGCGCGCCGCGCGGATAGGCGATGTCGCCGAACTGGCCGCCCGCCGCGTTGCCGCCGAACTCGGGGCCATCGACCATGACGACATCACGCAATCCAGCGCGCGATAGCTGCCATGCGGCGGACAGCCCGGCCACGCCGCTGCCGAGGATCGCCACTTCGCAGCGGATCTCGCCGTCCGGCTCGGGCCACTGGCGCATATCGCGCAGCGCGTGGCCTTCCGCCATGCCCGGGCGCAGCACCACGGGCGCCGGCTCGCGCAGCCCCAGCCCGGCGAGGAAGCGGCCGGCCTCGCCGCCAAGGCGGTCGCATCCGGCCAGGGCCGTGCCGGCAGCGGCGATCAGGAAGCGGCGGCGGTCCATCCCGGCACGGATCGGGTCGACAACGATTCAACAGGCAGGGGCACGACGGAACGCAGTCGGGCGGGCCGCGACGTGCCTGGCGAGAACTTAGCGAATGACATTGCGCCAGTCTTCCTCGAAGTCATGCACGAGGGATTGTTCGTTGAGGCGATTGGCCGCGCCGGCGCGCGGCGCCATGTCGGCCGGAAAACGGAACATCAGCGCCGTGGTGTCGGCGTCGAGGAATTTCATCGGCACGTCGTAGCGCGCGGGCGGAGTGTAGTCGGCGCGCTTGCCGGCCAGGATGAAGCCCCATTCGCCGAACGACGGCACGTAGGTGTGGTACGGCCAGGTGTGCAGGCCGGCCTCGCGCAGCGTGGCGTCGATGTCCCAGAAGGAGCGCGGTGCGTAGTAGGGCGAGGTGGACTGCACCACCGCGTAGCCCTTCTCGGCCAGGTGGCGCGCCAGCAGCCGGTACATCGGCACCGAGTACAGCTTGCCGAGGCCGAAGTTGGACGGGTCCGGCAGGTCGACGATGATCGCGTCGAAGCTCTCGCGGTTCTGCTCGAGCCATTGCGCGGCGTCGGCGTTGACGACGGTGACGCGACGGTCGGTCAGGGAATCGTGGTTCAGCGCCCGCAGCGGAGCGCTGCGCGAAAACAGCGTGGTCATCGCCGGGTCCAGGTCCACCAGGGTGGCATGCTCCACGTGGCCATACTTGAGGATCTCGCGCAGCGCCAGCCCGTCGCCGCCGCCGATCACCAGCACGCGGCGCGCCCACGGCAGCGCCTGCATCACCGGATGGACCAGCGCCTCGTGGTAGCGATGCTCGTCGCGCGAGGAAAACTGCAGGTTGCCGTTGATGTAAAGCCGCAGGTCGTCCTTCCAGCGCGTGATGACCAGTCGCTGGTAAGGCGTGGTCTCGCTGTGGATGATTTCATCGCCGAACAGCCCGCGTTCCGCCCAGCGTGTCAGGTGGTTCGATCCGGCAAAGCCGGCCGTCAGCAGCGCCAGCACGATCCCGGCGCGCAGCGATCGCGTGGCGATGTGGGACACCTCGTCGCGAAAGATGCGCAGCGTGAACAGTGCCACGGCCACGTTGAGCATGCCGAACAGGAAGCCGGTACGCGACAGCCCCAGGCGCGGGGCGAGGACCAGCGGGAACACCAGCGACACCGCCAGCGCGCCGAGATAGTCGAACGTCAGCACGCGGCTGACGAGGTCGCTGAACTGGGCCTTGCGGGCGTTGAGAACCCGCATCACCAGCGGAATCTCCATGCCGACCAGCAACCCGATCACGAACACCAGCGCATACAGCGCGGTCCGGAACGGGGCGGAGAGCCACGCGAACACGACGAACAGCAGCGCCGCGGAGATCCCGCCGAGCAGGCCGACCAGGATCTCGATGTCGATAAAACGCGACAGTACGTCCTCGTCCTTCACATAGCGCGAGAGCCAGGAGCCCACGCCCATGGCGAACAGGTAGCAGCCTATGATGGAGGAGAACTGGAGGATGGAATCGCCCAGCAGGTAGCTGGACAAGGCGCCGGCGATCAGTTCGTAGCCCAGCCCGCAAGAGGCCACGATCAACACCGAAAGAACGAGGGTACGGTCGCGCATGGGGCGGCGGTCGCAACAGGAGATCACCCGGCCGTGTGAGGCGACCGGTATGTCAAGAATCTGATATTGGAAAAAATGCGACTGCGGCTATACTCTGCCGCGCAGTTCCGCATCGCGAAGGACCGGATACAACCACCACCACGTCGACTACGAAGGGCCGGCACGGCAACCCGAACCATGCAACCAATCTATGCCTACGTCGAGCACTTGCTGGCAAGCCTTGTGCTGCTGGTCGTGTTCGTCGGAGTCTACACCAGGATCACGCCGTTCCACGAGTTCACGCTGATCCGCCAGGGCAACGTCGCCGCAGGGCTTTCGCTGGCCGGGAGCACGCTGGGTTTTTGCTTCACGCTGTCCTCCAGCATCCAGCATAACGACACCTTCCTGATGTTCCTGGTGTGGTCGCTGGGCGCGCTGGTCGTGCAGGCCGCCGTCTATGCGGCCCTGACGCGCGCGCTGCCTGACATGGACGCCGCCATCGAATCCAACAACATCGCCATGGGCGGCCTGATGGGGACCATTTCGGTGACCGTGGGGGTGCTCAATGCCGCCTGCCTGTCCTGACCGGACGGGCGCCCGGCAGGCATCCCCGGACATCCCGGCACAACCCTGAACATTGCTGAATATCCCCTTAGAGGAGCTGACATGAGCATCGGGTCATTCATCAGGAAGCAGTTCATCGACATCCTCCAGTGGACGGAGGATACGGACGGCGTACTGGCATGGCGCCATCCGATGGAGGACATGGAAATCCAGTACGGCGGCAGCCTGACCGTGCGGGAATCCCAGGTGGCGGTGTTCGTCAACGAGGGCAAGATCGCCGACGTCTTCACCCCCGGCATGTACAAGCTGACCACCCAGACGCTGCCGGTGCTGACGTACCTGAAGAACTGGGACAAGCTGTTCGAGTCGCCCTTCAAGTCGGACGTCTATTTCTTCAGCACGCGGCTGCAGATCGGGCGCAAGTGGGGCACGCCGCAAGCCATCACCGTCCGCGATGCGGACTTCGGTATGGTGCGGCTGCGCGCGTTCGGCCTGTACTCGTACAAGATTGCCGACGCGGCGAAGTTCTACAGCGAGATCAGCGGCACCCGCGCCGAATACACGCGCGACGAGGTGGAAGAGCAGCTGCGCAACCTGCTGATCGCCACGATGACCAGCACGCTGGGCGCATCGTCGGTGCCGTTCCTGGACATGGCGGCCAACCAGGCGCTGATGTCGCAGACCATCCGCGAGAAGCTGGCGCCCGAGTTCGAGCGCTACGGCGTGGTGCTGGACAACTTCGCGGTCACCAACGTCTCGCTGCCCGAGGAACTGCAGAAGGCGATCGACACGCGCATCTCGATGGGGATGATGGGTGATATGACCCGGTACACGCAGTACCAGGTGGCCAGCTCGATCCCGCTCGCCGCGCAGAACGAAGGCGGCGTGGCCGGCCTGGGCGCGAGCCTGGCGGCCGGCGCGGTGATGGGTCAGGCGATGGCCGGCGGGCTGGCGGGAGGCGTGGCCGGCGCCGCGAGCGGTGCCCCGGGCGTACCCGCGCCTGCGGTGCCGACGGCCGTTGCTGGCGCGGCGGGGACGGCTGGGGCAACCCCGGCACCCACCGATGATCCGGCCGCGCGCCTGCAGAAGCTCAAGGAGTTGCTCGACAAGAGCCTGATCTCGCAAGCGGAGTTCGACACGGCCAAGGCGGAGATCCTCAGGAAGCTGGTCGGCTAATCCTCCCTTATGCAAACGGTCAACTGTCCGGGCTGCGGCGCGGAGGTCAGCTTTCGTTCGTCCGCCGCCGTCATGGCGGTCTGCGAGTATTGCCACAGCACGCTGCTGCGGGAAGCGGACGCCGTCCGCAGCATCGGCAAGATGTCGTCGGTGCTGGAGGACTACACGCCGCTGCAGCTCCATGCCAGCGGCGTATGGCAGGGGCAGGGCTTTGCGCTGGTCGGCCGCATCCAGCTGCGCTATGACGCGGGCCTGTGGAACGAGTGGTACGTGCTGTTCGATGACGGCACCGATGGCTGGCTGGCCGATGCGTCCGGCCAGTACATGCTCACGCGGCGCATGCCGCCGGAGGCCGCTGCCAGCGCTTCGGTCAATCCGCTGCCGAAGTTCGAGGCGCTCAAGCCCGGCGACGGGCTGTTCTTCGACAAGTATCGCTATGAGGCCGGCGACGTGCGCACGGCGCGCTGCACCGGCGGCGAAGGCGAGCTGCCGTTCCAGGTTGGCGCGGGCTGGAGTGCGCAGGTGGCGGACTTCCGCAACGAGGGCCGCTTCCTGACGCTGGACTATGCCGACGGGTATCCGCCATCGGTGTACACGGGCGAGCTGGTCACGCTCGCCGGGCTCAAGTGCCAGTTGCTGCGGGGCGCGGACGAGATCGGCCGTACCGCGGACAAGTATCGCGGCAAGGCCGTGCCGCTCGGCTGCCCGAACTGCGGCAGCCCGATCGCCTATCGTGCGGGCATGGCCAGCTTTGTCGTCTGCCCGAGCTGCCACAGCGAGGTGGATTGCACGACATCCACCGCCATCGTGCTGGAAAAGCATGCCGAGGTGGAGGCGCTGCAGACCAGCCTGACGCCGGGCGAGGTGGGCACCATCGACGGCAAGCCGTACACGGTGCTGGGTCTCCTGCAATGCATCGATGACGACGAGGACGAGGCGTCCACGTGGGTCGAGTACCTGCTGTTCAACGAGGAAGCCGGACTGCTCTGGCTGGTGGAGCAAGACGCCGGCTGGGACCGCGTGCGCGTGCTGGACACATGGCCGCGCATGTCGACCGCGAAGACGGCGGCCTTCGAGGGCAAGGAATTCCGGCAGGGTTTCGACTACGAGAGCCGCGTGCTCTATGCCGCCGGCACGTTCAACTGGCGGGTGCAGGCCGGCGATACCACGCGGCTGACCGAGTTCGGCGCGCCGGCGCGACGGCTGACGCGCGAAACCAGCGAGACCGAGATCGTCTGGACGCTGTCCACGACCGTGAGCCGGTCGCAGGTGGCGCAATGGTTCAAGGGCAACAAGGCGCTGGCGGAGGCTGCAAGACTGCCGGAGGCCCGGCGCGCCGAGGCGCCGACCGGCGATCTCGCCTATTGCCGCAAGACGGCATGGGGCGTGGCCGTCGTGATGTGGGTGCTGAACCTGCCGTTGGCGTTTTTCAATGGGCGCAACTTTGCCGGGCTGTTCGTCGGCACGCTCCTGCTGTGGGCGCCGGTTTGGATTGTCGAGCACTACACCGGCGAGCGGAAATCCGGCCGCGATGGTGGCGGTGGTGGCGATGGTGACAGTGGTGGTGACGGTGGCGGAGGAGACTGAGCGCGTGCGATTCCTGTTTCTTGTCTATGGCGTGGCCGTGCTGTTCGGGGTCACCTTCTATACGCTGGGCGATGCGTCGGGCGCGCGCGGCCGGGGCTGGTCCGGCAGTTCGGGCTTCAGCGGCGGCAGCGGTGGCTGGTCGTCCGGTGCCGGCCACAAGTAAGCGCCGCGATGAATGCCCCCGTGCTTCCTTGCCCACCGATCCTGGGCCGCCACCTGCTGCTCGACATGCAGGGCGTGGCCGCGACGCGGCTGACCGACGCCGCATTGATCGAGCGCGTGCTCTACGACGCCGCGCGCGCGGCCGGTGCCACGCCGGTGGACGGCCGCTTCCAGCATTTCGGGCCGGGGCTCGGTGTGACCGGCGTGCTGCTGCTGAAGGAATCCCATATCAGCATCCACACCTGGCCCGAATATGGGTTTGCGGCGGTGGACATTTTCATGTGCGGCACCGCGCAGCCGGAACTGGGCATTGAAGTCATCCTGGCGGCGCTGTCACCGACCGTCGCGAACGTGCGCGACCAGGCCCGGGGGCCCGGGCTGGCCTGAAGGACCGGGATCATCGCAGCGTACCCACTGCTGCGCCAGGGGCTTTCGGATGGTCTACACTCCGTTCGTAACCCTGTAATGACTACAGGGATTTGAGACGCGGAGGACATGAACATGCGAATCGGCGAGCTGTCCCGCCACAGCGGCTGTGACGTTGAGACTATTCGTTACTACGAGCGCGAGGGCCTGCTGGATGCGCCGCAGCGCGAGGACAACGGCTATCGCCGCTATGGCGACGGCCATCTCGTCCAGCTCAACTTCGTCCGGCATTGCCGGTCGCTGGGCATGAGCTTGTCCGACGTGCGGCGCCTGCGGGACTTCCAGCGTAACCCCTCGCTGGCCTGCGACGATATCAACACCCTGCTGGATCGCCAGATCGACCAGATTCACGCGCAGCGCATGGCGCTTGAGGCACTCGAAGGCCAGCTGCGCGCGCTACGCCACACCTGCGAGAAGCCGAATCCGCATCCCGCCAGCGAGTGCGGCATCCTGCAGAACCTGCAGCAAGCAGCCGAAGGTGCCGCCTGCGAGTGCCATCCCCGGCACTGAATTGCATCGACGGGGCACCCGAGTCTTCCATCAGCCACCTCCGCTCCTGCCGAGGGCGGCTGCCCTGCCAGACCGACGCGACGGCCTGTGCTAGCATGACCGCTCGTCACATCGACGTCTTTCCCATATCCCAGACTTTTCTCACGATGTCTTGCGCTCAGCCGTTCGCCGCCTTCGCCCTGGTCCGCACTCAGCGGCCGGCGCGCGCGTGCGCGGCGGTGGCGCTTGCCGCCATCGTCACCGACCGCCGGATCAGCGCCCCGCTTGATCCCGCCCGGTTCCCGGCCTGACCGATCCCCACTAAGCGGGTCCCGGCGCCGAACCGGGCCTGAGCCACCGCAGTTTCACCAGCCGGCGCGCCAGTTTCCGCGCCGGATATCGATTTCCCAGCCCACGACGGCCGCCACGCGTCTCGATTCCGCACCCGGCCGCCATTCAGCGAGAGAGGCATTGCCATGGCCAAGTCCGCCAACGTTTCCAACGCCGCGTCTTCCACCCTGTACCTGACCGAACTCGACGTGACCCGCCTGGAGGGCATTGCCAGCCGGGCGGGCACCGCCGAACTCGATGAAATGCTCGATGCGCTGCTGGCGCGTGCGGCGATCGTGCCGCCTGACGCCATCCCCAAGGATGTCGTGACGATGAATTCCCGGATCGTCTGTGCGCTTGAGGGGGAGGCCGCGCCACGTGACTGGACGCTGGTATATCCGGACGACGCCGATCTGGCGGCCGGACGGCTGTCCGTGCTGTCGCCGGTGGGGCAGGCGCTGCTGGGTACGCGGGCAGGGCAGACGGTGAATTACCGCCTGCCGGACGGCCGGGCGCAGAGCGTGACGGTGATCGAAATTGCCTTCCAGCCCGAAGCCAGCGGCCAGTTCACGCTCTGAAGCAGCCGCGTACCCACCCCGCACTGGCTACCTGAACCCCGGGCGAACTGGCTTCGGCGGGGTGCCACTTCCGCCTGACCGGTGCCGGCAAGCCTGCCGGCCGGTCGCCAAACCGTGCCGTTCGTCCGCAAGCCCGTCGTTTCACGGCGTGCAACGCACCATTCGTCGCAGCGGTATTTCTCGTTTCCAGCCGACCCACTAACCTTCACTCCGTGCTCGCATGGCAACAAAGATTGCGCATCCGGGCAGCAGTCAGCTGCGTCCATAAAAAAGTAATGATCAGTTGAAGGAGTCCCAGATGAACGCCAAACGTATCCTTGGCGGCGCCCTTGTGTTCGCCGCGTTTGCCGCCTCGGCAGTTGCCATTGCCGCGCCCGCCACGACCAGCAAGGTCGGCAAGTTCGATGTGTATGCCGACGCGTCGCGTACCGGCAAGTTCGATACCTTCTCGGAAGGCTCGAAGATTGGCAAGTACGACACCTATACGGATGGTGCTCGCCAAGGCAAGTTCGATACCTTCAGCGAGGGCTCGCGCCAAGGCAAGTTCGATACCTTCAGCGAAGGCTCGCGCACGTTTAGCGGCGAGATCTCCGCGTCGGCACTCGACAATGCCCGCAACGGCGATCTCTATGGCTATCGCGTCTGATTGCCTGTCCTGATGGACATCAGCGGCCACTTCGGTGGCCGCTCAGTTTTCTCTCCCACCTGCGCGACCGACCTCCTCCTCCTTCTCTCTCCGTCGCGCAGGTGATTTTTCCCCTCAGGTTTTTCCCCTCCGCAACGATGCCGGCGTGCCTGCACGATCCAGCACGACCTCCACTCGACCTTCCGCACGCTTGTTGCCGAACCAAAGCGCCCCGCCTGCACTGAACTCAGGCGTACCGCTCTCGCGCCATGTCGACTCGTATCGACTATCAGCGACTTATAGCGACTTGCATGGTTTCGTATGTGCTTCGCCCGGACCTGCTCGCGCCTCCGGCGCCGCTCGCCGTGACGGTGGTGTGACTTACGGTTGCCGCGCGGCGAAGGTGTCGCACTTGCGGATGTCGCCTGTCGTCAGGCCCTGACGCAGCCAGCGCACGCGTTGTTCGCTCGTGCCGTGCGTGAAGGCTTCCGGCACGACATAGCCTTGCGCCTGCCGTTGCAGCCGGTCGTCGCCGATGGCGGCCGCGGCCTTGAGGCCTTCTTCCACGTCACCCGGCTCCAGCAGCGCCTCATTGGCGCGCTGCGCCGTCGCGGCCCAGACGCCGGCCAGGCAGTCGGCCTGCAGCTCCATGCGCACGGAAAGCTGGTTCGCCTGCGCTTCGTTCATACGCCGACGCGCGGCATCCACCTTGCCGGAGACACCCAGCAGGTTCTGCACATGGTGGCCAATCTCGTGCGCGATCACGTAGGCCTGCGCAAAGTCGCCACCGGCACCAAAGCGCTGGCGCAACTCGTCATAGAACGCCAGGTCGATGTAGACCTTCTGGTCGCCGGGACAATAGAACGGCCCCATCGCCGATTGCCCGGTTCCGCACGCAGTGGGCGTAGCGCCCGAGAACAGCACCAGCGTAGGCGGCGCGTAGCGGCGATTAAGGTCGGTCTCGAAGATGTGCTCCCACGTCCGCTCGGTATTGCCGAGCACCTTGCGCGTGAACACGGTCAGCTGGTCGTTGGCGGGTGGCCGGTGCGCCTGCGATTGCGGCGCCTGTTGCGGCTGGCCCTGGATGACCGAGGCACCCTGGAAGATCAGCGAGGGATCGATGCCGAAGAAATAGGACGCGGCCAGCGCAATGATGACGGTGCCGATGCCGATGGACTTGCCGCCGATGCCGAATCCGCCGAACCCGCCACCACCGCCGTCACCGCGGCGGTCTTCTACGTTCTGGCTTTCGGCTTCGTCATCGAGACGCATGGGGGCTCCGTCAATGCAGGGTAAAACGGCAGCCACGATTGGCTGCCGGATGCCGGAGCAGTATAGCAACGGCACCTGACGGCCCACATGCTGTGCACAAATCGTTACGTGAAAAAAGGAGCCGTCCGCGACACCCGACAACCAGAGCGCGGACGGCCAGTGAGCAGGGGGTCAGCCTGCCCGACTCAGGGAAAACAAAAGCCTGTCGTGCGGTGCGGCGCGCATCAGGCGCATCACGCGCATCAGGCGGTGGCGGTCTCCCGCGCGGCGTTGCCGATGCCGAGCTCCGCATCGAGGCCGCCGGCCACTTCCGTGCCGACCTCGGCGACTCGCAGCAGGTTGGTCGTGCCGCCCTGGCCGAATGGCATGCCGGCCGCGATGGTGATCTGGTCGCCGGGCTCGGCGTAGCCTTCCACCAGCGCGGCGCGGGCAGCGGCCTCCACCATCTCGTCCACGCTCTGCACATCCGGGCTGACCGTCGAATGCACGCCCCACGCAATCGCCAGGCGGCGCGCGATGTCGAGGTTCGGCGTGATGCTGACGATCGGCGCGCACGGCCGCTCGCGCGCGGCGCGCAGCGCGGTGGCGCCGGACGACGTGTAGGTCACCGTCGCCCGGGCGCCGATGATGTGCGTGACTTCGCGCAGCGCCGCGCAAATCGCATCCTGCCTCGTGGAGAGCGGCGCCTCGTGCTGGGCGTCGATCATGTTGCGGTAGAGCGGGTCGCGTTCCACCTCGGTGATGATGCGGTCCATCATCGCGACGGCCGGCACCGGATGGCGGCCGTTGGCGGATTCGGCCGACAGCATGACGGAATCGGCGCCGTCGTAGATGGCGCTGGCCACGTCCGACGCTTCCGCACGCGTGGGCACCGGCGAGTCGATCATCGATTCCAGCATCTGCGTGGCGATCACGATCGGCTTGCCGAGCTGGCGGCAGATGCGCAGGATGCGCTTCTGCACGCCAGGCACGCGCTCGGGCGGCAGCTCCACGCCAAGATCGCCACGCGCGACCATCACCGCATCGGAGACGCGCACGATTTCTTCGAGCTGCTGCAGGGCGGCCGGCTTCTCGATCTTTGACAGCACGCCGGCACGGGTGCCGATGATCTCGCGTGCTTCCACGATGTCCGACGGACGCTGCACGAACGACAGTGCAATCCAGTCGGCACCGAGCTCCAGCGCGAACGCCAGATCCTTGCGGTCCTTTTCCGTCAGCGCGGGAATCGGAATCACGGCATCGGGCACATTCACGCCCTTGCGGTCGGACAGCGTGCCGTTGTTGGCCACGCGCGTGGTGATGCTGCCGCTGGCCACCGATTCGATGTTCATGCGGACCTTGCCGTCGTCGATCAGCAGCGACTGACCGGCGCTGGCCGCGCGGAACAGCTCGGGATGCGGCAGGTAGACGCGCGTCGCATCGCCGGGCGTCGGATCGCTGTCGAGCACGAACGTATCGCCGGTGCGCACGGCGACCTTGCCGGCCGCGAATGTGCCGATGCGCAGCTTCGGGCCCTGCAGGTCCGCCAGGATCGCGATGGGGCGGCCGGTCTCCGCCTCCACGCGGCGCACGGCGTCGTAGCGCGCGCGATGATCCTCGTGGGTGCCGTGGCTGAAGTTCAGCCGGAACACATCGGCCCCGGCATCGAACAACTGGCGGATCACCGCGCTGTCCGTGCTGGCGGGACCGAGCGTGGCAACGATCTTGGCTTTGCGCTGGCGTCTCATGTTGTCTCCTCTTCCATTCTCGGACGGCACGCCTCTCGCGTGCCGATATTGCTGGGGACGCGCGATACCCGGATTAGACGATCAGGATCGCGCGGAAATCGTTCACGTTGGTACGCGTCGGGCCGGTGACGATCAGGTCGTCCACGCCCGCAAAGAAGCCGTAGCCATCGTTGTTGTCCAGATGCGCGCGGGCCGACAGGCCGCGTGCGGTGGCGCGCGTCAGCGTGTCGGGGCCCACCAGCGCGCCGGCGTTGTCTTCGGAGCCGTCGATGCCATCGGTGTCGCAGGCAATCGCATGCACGCCGGGCAAGCCATCCAGCGCCACGGCCAGTGACAGCAGGAACTCGGCGTTGCGGCCGCCGCGGCCATTGCCGCGCACGGTGACGGTGGTTTCGCCGCCGGACAGGATCACGCACGGCTTTGCGAACGGCTGGCCATGCGTGGCCACCTGGCGCGCGATGGCGGCATGCACTTCGGCCACATCGCGCGCCTCGCCCTCGATGCTGTCGGACAGGATGTGGGCGGTCAGGCCCAGTTCGCGTGCGCGCGTGGCGGCAGCTTCGAGCGACTGCTGCGCGCTGGCCAGCGTCACGCTGCGATGGCCGGCAAAGCGGACATCGCCGGGCTTCGCCGTTTCTCCGGCCCCGCTCTCCAGGTGCTGGCGCACATTGGCGGGCACGTCGATGCCGTACTTGGCGATGACCGCGAGCGCGTCGGCGCACGTCGTGGCGTCCGGCAGCGTCGGGCCGCTGGCGATGAGCGTGGGGTCGTCGCCGGGAATATCGGAAATCAGCAGCGTTTCCACGCGAGCCGGCGCGCACGCCAGCGCCAGTCGGCCGCCCTTCAGCGCGGAGAGATGCTTGCGTACGCAGTTCATTTCGCCGATGCTCGCGCCGCTCCTGAGCAGCGCCTTGTTCACGGCCTGCTTGTCGGCCAGCGAGAGACCCGGCGCGGGCGCCGCCAGCAGCGCGGAGCCGCCGCCGGAGATCAGGCACAGCACGAGGTCGTCCGCGGTCAGGCCTTGCACCAGTTCCACCATGCGCTGCGCGGCGCGCTGGCCCGCGGCGTCCGGCACCGGGTGCGCCGCTTCGACGACTTCGATGCGCCGGCAATCGGCACCATGGCCGTAGCGCGTGACCACCAGCCCGGACAACTCGCCTTGCCAGTGCGCTTCCACGGCCTGCGCCATCGCTGCGGCGGCCTTGCCAGCGCCGATGACGATGGTGCGTCCCCTGGGTGGCTGCGGCAGGTGCGGCGGCAGGCAATGGCTCGCGCTCACGGCGGCCACGGCGGTATCGAACAGGTCGCGCAGCAGCGCGCGGGCGTGGCGGGGTTCGCGATAGTCGGGCAAGCCGGGCTGGCGCTCGGGCGACAGCAAGGCGGCGTTGGCATCGGTGGCAAACATGTGGGGTCCTGATGGGATGCAAATCCCGCGCGTGACACGCGGGAAGAACGGCATCCGCCGACGTGGCGCGCATCGCGCGCGGCCACGTCGGCGGGCAGGGCAGGGACTACGGGAACTGCAGGGACTACGCGGGTGCGATGCTTACTTCGCGCCCTTGGCGATCTCGTGGTTCGACATGATCTCGATCGCGCGGCACAGCGCCGAGTGGTCGAGCTTGCCGAAGCCGTTTGCCGCGCACGCGTTGAACAGCTCCTGCGCGGTGGACGTGTTCGGCAACGACACGCCGAGTGCCTTCGCACCCTGCAGCGCCAGGTTCAGGTCCTTCTGGTGCAGTTCGATGCGGAAGCCCGGATCGAAGGTGCGCTTGACCATGCGTTCGCCGTGCACTTCCAGGATGCGCGATGCCGCGAAGCCGCCCATCAGGGCCTGGCGCACCTTGGCAGGATCGGCGCCCGCCTTCGAGGCGAACAGCAGCGCCTCCGACACGGCCTGGATATTCAGCGCCACGATGATCTGGTTGGCCACCTTGGTGGTCTGGCCGTCGCCGTTGCCGCCGACCAGCGTGATGTTCTTGCCCATCAGGTCGAACAGCGGCTTCACCTGGTCGAACGCTTCGGAGGGGCCGCCCACCATGATCGTCAGCGACGCAGCCTTGGCGCCCACTTCGCCGCCGGAAACCGGGGCATCCAGGTACGACGCGCCCAGCTTGTTGATGCGCGCGGCGAAGTCCTTGGTGGCGATCGGCGAGATCGAGCTCATGTCCACCACGATCTTGCCGTAGCTGGCTTCCTTGCCGGCGGTCTTGAACGCGGCGGCCACACCCTTGTCGGCGAACAGCACGGCCTCGACGTGCGGGGTGTCCGGCACCATGATGATGATGATGTCGGCGCGCTTGGCTACTTCCTCGGCGCTGGTGCAGACCGTCACGCCGGCATCGACGAGTGCCTGCGGCGCGGGGTTGACGTCGTGCACGAAAAGCGTGTGCCCGGCGCTGCGCAGGTGGCCTGCCATCGGCGCGCCCATGATGCCCAGACCGATAAAGCCGACGTTACGTTGGTTTGCCATGTGATGTCTCCTTGAAGGGTATGAATCTGTTTTTCCGGGGATGCGGGGATGCGGGGCTCACCGCACGCCGTGCGCGGCGCGCCAGCCGAGGCCGGCTTCCGTGGTGGTCTTCGGCTTGTACTCGCAGCCGATCCAGCCCGCGTAGCCGATCTCGTCGAGGAACTTGAACAGGTATTGGTAGTTCAGTTCGCCAGTGCCGGGCTCGTTGCGGCCCGGGTTGTCGGCCAGCTGCACGTGGCGGATCTTCGGCAGGTTGGCGCGGATCGTCGCGGCGATCTCGCCTTCCATGCGCTGCATGTGATAGATGTCGTACTGCACGTAGAGATTGGGCGCGTTGACCTGGCCAATCAGGTCCACCGCCTGCTGTGTGCGCGAGAGGAAGAAGCCGGGGATATCGAACGTGTTGATCGGTTCGATCAGCAGGTCGATCTGCTCCTTCGCCAGCGCATTGGCGGCGAAGCGCAGGTTCTCCACGAGCGTTTCGCTGGCCTGCTCGCGCCGCACGTTCTGCGGCAGGATGCCGGCGAGGCAGTTCAATTGACT
Organism: Cupriavidus sp. 01L415; assembly: GCF_056400065.1. Classification (NCBI taxonomy): domain Bacteria; kingdom Pseudomonadati; phylum Pseudomonadota; class Betaproteobacteria; order Burkholderiales; family Burkholderiaceae; genus Cupriavidus; species Cupriavidus sp. 01L415. Next base: position 240,258 of record NZ_JBFTSP010000005.1, read on the forward strand.
CACCCCCAGCACCTTTGCGTATTGGATGGCTTCGCCCACGCCGTCCTGGAACTCGCCGACGCGGTCCGGATGGCAGGCGATGCCGCGCTCGCCGGCTTCCCACTTGCCCGCGGGCAGGTTGTGCAGCACCAGGTCAAGCTGGAAGCGGCTCAGGCGGTCGGCGATCTGGTCCGCATGGAACGCATACGGGAACAGGAACTCCACGCCGCGGAATCCCGCGCGGGCGGCGGCCTCGAAGCGGTCCAGGAAGCCGACTTCGTTAAACAGCATCGTCAGGTTGGCTGCGAGCTTTGGCATTGTTGGTCTCTCTCGGTGATGGTGTGGCGGCAATGCTGACCCCTCCCGCGCACGCGGGAAGGGTGAAAGGCAAGGCGGGTCTCGTCAGGCCGGGCGGATGGCGATCCGCCGGCGCGGTAGCCTTCAGGCGTTGACGGTTTCCTCGACCAGGATCGCCTCCTCGGCGTCATCCAGGTCCTCGATGGGCTCGAACTCGTTGATGTTGTCGATCTCGGTGCCCATGGCGATGTTCGTCACGCGCTCCAGGATCACCTCGACGACCACCGGCACCGAGTACTCGGCCATCAGGTCGCGGGCCTCGGCAAAGGCCGGTGCGATGTCTTCCGGCTTGAACACGCGGATCGCCTTGCAGCCCAGGCCTTCCACCACCTTCACGTGGTCCACGCCATAGCCTTCGAGTTCCGGCGCGTTGATGTTGTCGAACGCGAGCTGCACGCAGTAATCCATCTCGAAGTTGCGCTGTGCCTGGCGGATCAGGCCCAGGTACGAGTTGTTCACCACCACGTGGATGTACGGCACCTTGAACTGCGCGGCGACGGCCAGTTCCTCGATCATGAACTGGAAGTCGTAGTCACCGGAGATGGCCACGACGTCCGATTCCGGCGACGCCGTCTTCACGCCGATGGCGGCCGGGATCGTCCAGCCCAGCGGGCCGGCCTGGCCGCAATTGATCCAGTGACGCGGCTGGTTCACCGAGAGGAACTGCGCGGCGGCGATCTGCGACAGGCCGATCGTCGAGACGTAGCGCACGTCGCGCGGGAAGTACTGGTTCATCTCGCGATACACGCGCTGCGGCTTGACCGGCACGTTGTCGAAGTCGCTCTTGCGCTTCATGGTGCGGCGGCGCTTCTGGACGTCGGCCACCCAGGCCTTGCGGCACGGCAGGCGGCCGGCCATCTTCATTTCGCGGGCGACTTCCACGAACAGCTCCAGCGCAGCGCCGGCGTCGGACACGATGCCCAGGTCCGGACCGAACACGCGGCCGATCTGGGTCGGTTCGATGTCCACATGGACGAATTTGCGACCCTTCGTATAGACGTCGATGCTGCCGGTGTGCCGGTTGGCCCAGCGGTTGCCGATGCCCATCACGAAGTCGGAGGCCAGCAGCGTGGCGTTGCCGTAGCGGTGCGAGGTCTGCAGGCCGACCATGCCGGCTTGCAGCGGGTGGTCATCGGCCAGCACGCCCCAACCCATCAGCGTGGGCACCACGGGCACGTTGACCAGTTCGGCGAATTCGACCAGCAACTCGGACGCATTGGCGTTGATCACGCCGCCGCCGCACACGATCAGCGGGCGCTCCGCCGCGTTGAGCATGCTGATGGCCTTTTCGATCTGGGCGCGCGAGGCGGACGGCTTGTACGGTTGCAGCGGCTGATACGTTTCCGGATCGAATTCGATCTCGGCCACCTGCACGTCGAACGGCAGGTCAATCAGCACCGGGCCCGGACGGCCGGAACGCATCAGGTGGAACGCTTGCTGGAACACTTGCGGCACCAGCGCCGGCTCGCGCACGGTCACGGCCCACTTGGTCACCGGCTTGGCGATCGATTCGATATCGACAGCCTGGAAGTCTTCCTTGTAGAGCCGGGCGCGCGGGGCCTGGCCGGTAATGCAGAGAATGGGGATCGAATCCGCCCAGGCGGAGTACAGGCCCGTGATCATGTCCGTGCCGGCGGGTCCCGACGTGCCGACGCAGACGCCGATGTTGCCGGGCTCGGCGCGAGTGTAGCCCTCGGCCATGTGCGAGGCGCCCTCGACGTGACGGGCCAGCAGGTGCTTGATGGTCCCGGTCTTGCGCATGGCGGAATAGAACGGGTTGATGGCTGCGCCGGGCACCCCGAATACGGTATGGATGCCTTCCTTTTCCAGCACGGCGATGGCTGCGTCGATTGCTCTCATCTTCGGCATGTCTGTCTCCAATTGAAATGGTGGGATTCGTGTTGGAGTTGATGCTATGCCCGCACCGGCCTGTGGATAAACAGAAGGGCGATCAGTTGATTCGATACCTGGAGTTAGGAATATTGCAGCATCGGCCAATTTGATGTGACTAAATCGGTACGCGTGATGGAGTCCCCCACGGCGTGGGGATTGGTCTGTTTTCGTACGGTTTGGCCTATCGGCCGCAGCCGCCGTCGGGCCAAAATAACGGGTTGTGTTTTGTCACTGCCTTGCCATGTACACCCGGCTGCCGCCCACCTATGAATTGATCGAAGCGCTCCAGACGGCGCCGCCCGCGAAAGCGTCCGAAAGCCGGCTGGCCGTTGTGCTGTGGGCGGGTTTCGTCCTCACGCTGGCGCCGACACTGGTCGGGGGCGGGGCATTGGTGTGGTGGCACCAGGTCCTCGTCCAGACGCCGCCGGTCTGGCTGCCGCAGCTCTTCCACGTGCTGCTGGCGATGAGCGGCGTGTTCTACGTGGCGGCGTGGCTGGCCCGGATGCTGGCGGCGCGTGATGCGCTGCAACATCCGATGCGCTGGCTGTCACGGCGTGTCGATACCGAAAGCGAGATCGAGAACGCCCTGCTGCTACGGCTCGGACGAATTTCGTCGCTGCAACTGCGGGCGCGACAACGCCGCATCGTCCTGCAGGCGCGCCTGTGGGAAGGCGCCGCGCGGACGGTGGCGCTGGTGCTCGCGCTCGGGCCGGCTGCGCTGGTGCTGGCCGATGGCATCGCCGTCACGCCACCCGGCAACGCGCCCACGCTGGTGGCGATCTATGGTGCCGTGCTGGTGATCGGCGCCGCGTTCGCGCTGTTCGCGCAGCTGCAATGTTGCGGACCGCTGCGGCGGCTTGCCCACGTGCTGGGGGAGGCCGCCGAGATCAACGAGGCGCTGCTCAAAGGGCGCCAGCCGTCACCGTCATCGGCATGAGTGGATGGGCCGCATAGCAGCGCGGGGATGCCCATCGCGTCGCGGATGCCTCACAATGTGCCAGCAGGAGACAAATGGCTTAGCTGGCCCATATGGACAAACTCAAACAAATCGAAGCCTTTATCGCCGTGGTGGAACACGGCAGCATGGCCGCGGCGGCGCTGACGCAGAACGTCACGCCGGTCATGATCGGTCGCCGCATCAATGCGCTGGAAGCGCGCATCGGCGTGAAGCTGCTGCATCGCTCCACGCGCCGAATCGTGGTGACGGAGCAGGGCGCCGCGTTCATGGAGCAATGCAAGAAGGCGCTGTCCGACCTGGACCGCGCCGAGATGCTGATTGCCGAGGGCAAGCACAAGGCCACCGGCCACCTGATCGTGTCGGCGCCGGCGGCGTTCGGCCGCAAGCATGTGGCGCCGCATGCGCCGGCCTTCCTCAAGGCCAACCCGGAAGTGCAGATCTCGTTCAACCTCACCGATCGCGTGGTGGATCTGGTGCGCGAGGGTTACGACGTCGGCATTCGCATTGGCGGCGCGATCGATCCCAATTTCGTGGCCATCAAGCTGGCGACCAACAAGCGCGTCGTGTGCGGCACGCCGGCGTACTTCGCCAGGCACGGTGTCCCCCATACGCTCGAGGACCTGGAGCGCCACAACTGCCTGGCCTTCAACCTTCAGGGCGGCCAGCAGCGCGGGTGGTACTTCCAGCAGAACGGCAAGACGGTGACGGTGCGGGTGAACGGCAATCTGGATTGCAATGATGGCGAGCTGCTGCATCGGTGGACCGGCGAGAGCCTCGGACTGGGATGGCGGTCGACGTGGGAAATCCTGCCGCAGCTGGAAAGCGGGGAGCTGATTACGGTACTGGATGAGTATGCGCTGCCTGACTACGACATCCTGGCGGTGTACCCGCAGCAGCGGCCGGTGCCGGCCAAGATCCGCTTCTTCATCGAGCATCTGAAAGCGGCGTTCGCCAAGCCCGGTTACTGGACGGGCCGCAGCGAAGGTTGAATCGGTGGGGGGGTGAAGCCGGTTGAAGTCGGGGCCGAGGGGACGGCAGGCTGCGCGAGCGCATCGCAATGCGTGGAAGATGCGATGCGTAGGAGATGCGCAGGAGACGTGGGAGATGCGCGGGAGATGCACGAGGGAGGGGTGCGCGGCGTGTGCCACGACCCGCGTCGTACGAGACGATGCGCGATGCGCATCGCACAAAAGAAAAAGCCCGCAGCCATTGCGGTCTGCGGGCAGTCCTTCTTGCGAAGGACGGGGAGAGCCCATGAAGTGCGCCCCCGCAACTTCATGGCGAGAGGAATGATGCGCCCACCCCGTACCTCGCGTCCTTGATGCCGATCAAGCTGGCAGCAATCGCCTAAGCCAGCAACGCGGCCACCAGATCCTTGCCGCGCGCCGCGGCCGGAACTTCCTCAAAGTGCAACGCATTCTCGACATGCGCCAGGTGCTCCACCATCAGCGCGACAGCACGATCGGCGTCGCCGGCGCGCGCGGCCTCGATGAACTCCCGGTGTTCGTCGGATGAGCACGTGGCGTCGCGACGGCTCTGGTACAGCATCGTGATCACCGCACTGCGCATCGACAGCTCGCGCATGATCGCGGTCAGCACATGGTTGCCGACGACTTCTGCCAGCACGATGTGGAAGTCGCCGAGCAGCCGGGTGCGAATCTGCGCATCGTTGCCGGCAAGCGACTTGCGTTCCGCCGACAGGTGTTTGTCGATCCGCTTGTAGTCGGCCGCCGTGGCCTTGGCCACGAACTCGCGCGCCAGTGCCGCCTCCAGGATGCGCCGTACGGCGAAGACTTCCCGCGCCTCTTCGGCGCTTGGTTTGGCCACGAATGCGCCCTTGTCCGGCACGATCTGGATGACCTTGTCCTTGGAAAGCATCAGCAGCGCCGCGCGCACCTTGGTGCGGCTGACGCGGTAGACGCTCGCCAATGCCTCCTCGCGCAGCTTGGTGCCGGGTGGCAGCCGGTGCGAGACGATGGCCGCGACGATGTCTTCGGCAATCGCCTCGGCGGTCATATCTGGATCGATGTGCTCGGGCATGGTGTCGCGCGTCGCCTGACGGACCTGCGCGGTGAAGGGAATGACGAGATTCTAGCGCCCCGCCACGGTGCCAGGCAGCGCAGCCGCTACCGGGACTTCCCCACTGGCGTCCGTCATGGCCGCCAGGCCCTCGTCCAGATCGCCGGCGGAGATGGTGCCGTTGAGCACGCCGTGGGCCCGCTCGTGGTCAATGTCGCGCTCCCAGGCCGCCACGACCACCGTGGCCACGCAGTTGCCGATCAGGTTGCCCAGCGCACGGGCGATGCCGATGAACCAGTCCACCGACAGCACCAGCACCAGGCCGATGGCCGGGATGGCGGGGTGCGCCGACAGCGTCGCCGCCAGGATCACGATGGCCGAGCCCGGGATGCCGTGCGCACCCTTGGAGGTTACCAGCGCCACGGCCAGGATGCCCAGCAAGTCACCCAGCGCAAGCGGCGTATTGGTGGCTTGCGCGATGAACACGGCCGCCAGCGTCAGGTAGATCGAGAACGCGTCGAGGTTGAACGAGTAGCCGGTCGGGATCACCAGGCCCACCACGGATTTGCGGATGCCCATGAACTCGAGCTTCTTCATCACCTGCGGCAACACGCTGTCCGACGATGCCGTGCCCAGCACCACCAGCAGTTCGGCCTTGAGGTAGCGAATCAGCTTGATCACCGAGAACCCGCACAGCCGCATGATGCCGCCCAGCACACCCAGCACGAAGATCACCACCGCGCCATAGAACAGGATGACCAGGAAGCCGAGTTGCTTGAGCGAGCCGATGCCGTACTTGCCGACCGTGAATGCCACGGCACCCAGCACGCCCAGCGGCGCCAGTTTGATGATGAAGCCCATCATCTTGAACAGCGTGTGGGAAAACGTGTCGATCAGCCGCACGAGGGGCCGGCCGGGTTCACCCACCAGCGACAGCGCGCAGCCAAACAGCACGGAAATCAGGAGCACCTGCAGCACGTCGCCGCTGGCGAAGGCACCCATCACCGTGTTGGGAATCAGCTTGAGCAGGAAGTCCACCGTGCCCGCGCTCTTCACCTTGCCGGCGCTTTCCACGTAGGCGGCCATCGCCGAGGCGTCGAGCGACTGCGGGTTCACGTTCATGCCCGTGCCCGGCTGGAAGACGTACGCCAGGATGATGCCCAGCGCCAGCGCGATCGTCGTGACGATCTCGAAGTACACCACGGCCTTGATGCCTACACGGCCCACCTTCTTGAGTTCGCCGGCGCCGCAGATGCCGGCCACCACCACGCAGAACACGATCGGGCCGATCAGCATCTTGATCAGCTTGATAAAGGCGTCGCCCAGCGGCTTGAGCTTGGTGGCGAATTCGGGGAAGAGCAGGCCAACGACCGTGCCGAGCACCAGGGCGATCAGCACCTGGCCGAACAGGGAACGGGTGAAGCGGGTGTGCAGGCGTGCGCCGGCGGCGCGCTGCGGTTGAACTGCATGCTGCATCGTTGTCTCCGTGCCGGGCCAGTCCATGTCGAGCATGGCAGGCCCTGATCTGATTCAGGAATGCCAGCCGTCACATTGGGACGTGGAGCTGGCCTGACGCATCGTGCAGCGATCGGCCCGGGAGCCTTGCCGCGCGCGGAAAGCCCCCCTGTTGGGGCGGAATCCACGCAATCCACTTGTCGGGACTGGATTGTCCGCAGCGGATTGTCGGTGCGTGGAGGCCAATATAGTGCATATCATTTTTGTATGCAATTTTTGAATTCACTGTGCTAACATGAATCGCAGAGAATAGAGCTACGGCACCGGGCGCCAGCCCGGACTGGCGCCACCGCCAGGACCCCCGCGCCGGGCTATCGCCAGACCAGACACCAAAGGCACCAACGAGGCACCACCAGCAGGAGACACGCAATGGCAGCATCCCCGACGCCGTTCGCCGCTGAAGTCGGCACGCGCATCATGACCTGGGCCGATACCCTGGCCGTCCACACCGAGCAACCCGGCATGCTCACCCGCACGTACCTGACCGATGCGCACCACGGCGCCGCCGCACAGCTGGCCGCGTGGATGCAGGAGGCCGGCATGACCGTGCGCCGCGACGCCGCCGGCAATGTGATCGGCCGCTATGAAGGCACGTCGCCCGACGCGCCCGCGCTGCTGACCGGCTCCCACTTCGACACCGTGCGCGATGGCGGCCGCTATGACGGCAACCTCGGCGTGATCTTGCCGATTGCCTGCGTGGCGGAATGGAATCGCCAGGGCAAGCGCTTCCCGTTTGCCATCGAGGTCGTCGGGTTTGCCGAGGAAGAGGGCGTGCGCTTCAAGGCCACGCTGCTGGGTAGCCGGGCCATCGCCGGCACGTTCGACACCAGCGTGCTCGACAACGTCGACGAATCCGGCCAGACCATGCGCGACGTGATGCGTGCCGCCGGTTTCGACGCGGCGCAATTGCCTGCCGCCGCGCATGACCGCAAGCAGGTGCTGGCGTTTGTCGAAGTCCATATCGAGCAGGGCCCGGTGCTGCTGAACGAAGGCTTGCCGGTGGGCGTCGTGACCGCCATCTCCGGTGCCACGCGCTATATCGTCGAGCTGGAAGGGCTGGCCGGCCATGCCGGCACGGTGCCGATGGACATGCGGCGCGACGCCGCCATGGCCGGCGCCGAGATCGGCCTGTACATCGAGCGCCGCTGTGGCGGCAAGCCGGGCCTGGTCGGCACGGTCGGCCAGTTCAACGTGCCCAACGGCGCCACCAACGTGGTGCCGGGCCGCGCGGTGTTCTCGATCGACATCCGTGCCGGCGAAGACGCCGAGCGCCAGGCCGCCGTCAACGACGTGCTGGCCGAAATCGAACGCGTCGGCGCGCGCCGCAATGTTCGCGTGCAGGTCCGCAAGACGCACGAGGCCAACAGCGTGCCGTGCGCACCGTGGCTGCAATCGCAATGGGCCGAGGCCGTCGGCCGCCAGGGCGTGCCGGTGAGGCACCTGCCTTCCGGCGCGGGCCATGACGCCATGGCCATCTCCGCCATCGCCGATGTGGCCATGCTGTTCGTTCGCTGCGGTAACGGCGGCATCAGCCATCACCCCACTGAAATCATGACGTCGGAAGACGCCCAGACGGCCGCGCGCGTGTTCGCGGACTTTGTCGAGCATTTCCAGCGTCCCCACTGAGAGGTCGTTTCAAAAAGATCCTGGCGTCGTTGCGCGGCCTGGCCGTACCACTTCTACTGTCTGCGGCCGCGCGCCTAGCCAGGACCGCTTCGCTTCATTTTGAAACAACCTCCAAGTCAAGACGACGACCATCAAAGATTCCCGATATCCGAGAAAAGACATGACCGCACGAGACAACATGAACCCCATCGAGACCACGCTCACGCAGTACATCGACCAACAGCGCCCACAGCAGGAAGCGTTCCTGGCCGAGCTGGTCAAGGTGCCGTCGGATAACCCGTCCGGCGACTGTGAAGCCCACGGCAAGCGCGCCAAGGCGCTGCTGGAAGGCCTGGGCTTTACCGTCGAAGCCCACAAGGTGCCGGAAGACATGGTCAAGGCCGCGGGCATGATCAGCGCGACGAACCTGCTCGTGCGCAAGACGTTCGGCAGCGGCGGCCCGACCATCGCCATGAATGCCCACGGCGACGTGGTGCCGCCGGGCCTGGGCTGGACCAAGGATCCGTACGGCGGCGAGATCGCCGACAGCGAGCACGGCCCGGTCATGTATGGCCGCGGCGTGGCCGTGTCGAAGTCGGACTTCGCGACCTATGCCTACGCCGTGCTGGCGCTGATGAATGCCGAGAAGCAGGGCGCCAAACTGAATGGCACGGTGGAACTGCAATTCACCTACGACGAGGAAACCGGCGGCGACATCGGCCCGAAGTTCCTGCTCGACGAAGGCCTGACCAAGCCTGACTACGCGATCTCGGCCGGCTTCTCGTATGGCATCACGTCGGCGCACAACGGCTGCCTGCACGTGGAGGTGACGGTCAAGGGCAAGCAGGGGCACGCCGCCATGCCGCACACCGGCGTGGATGCGATCGAAGCCGCCACGCACATCCTGCAGGCCATTTATGGCCTGCGCGCCGAACTGGCCACGCGCAAGTCCAAGGTGCCGGGCATCGACACCGCCACGCTGAACGTCGGCCTGATCAAGGGTGGCATCAACACCAATGTGGTGCCGGACCTCGTCACGTTCCGCGTGGACCGCCGCATGATTCCTGAGGAAATCGGCTTCGACGCGGAAAGCGAAATCCGCGCCGTGGTGGAGCGCGCCGCCAAGGATCGTCCGGGTATCGAAGTGAAGGTGGAACGCATCATCCTGGCCGAGCCGCTGTCGGAACTGCCGGGCGTGGAAAAGCTGATCGGCGCGCTGAAGCAACGTGCGGAGGCCGTCTTCGGCGTGGAGATCCCGGTGCAGGGCGTGCCGCTCTACACGGACGCGCGCCACTACACCAGCCGCGGTATTCCCACGGTGCTGTACGGCGCGGGTCCGCGCACGCTGATGGAAGCGCGCGGCCATAACTCGGACGAGAACCTGCGCCTGAACGACCTGAACCGCGCGACCAAGGTGGTGGCGCTGGCCCTGTCGGACCTGATGGCCTGATGTTCTGATTCCCTTGTTGTGATTCCGGCCCGCGAGACGCCAGTCCGCGGGCCTTTTTCATTGGGTGCCGGCTTCGAGCGGCTCCGCCAGGCTGACCAGCCAGCGGCGGATGATCCCTTCCTCTTCCGGCGACAGGCCAGCGCGCAACTGCTGATCGACGGACTTCGCCCGGTCCTTGCACGCTGCCAGCATGGTTTGTCCAGCGTCAGTCAGCGCGATGGTCTGGATGCGGCCGTGAACCGGATGCGGCGTCCGGGAGATCGCGCCCATCTTCTCCAGGTTGTTCATGATCACGCTGACCGTCTGCGGTGTCAGCAGCGCCAGGCGCGCCACGTCGGCGCCCGAGATGCCCGGATAGGCGCCCAGCATCGTCAGCACGAAGAACTGCGGCAATGTGACACCGAGGTCGGCCAGTTGCCGTTCCATGCGCAGCCGGTTGGCGGCGCTGGCCTGCCTCAGCAGGTACGCCAGATAGCCGCCTTCACCGCGCTTGCCTTCGCCGGGGCGTGGGATGGGCGGGGCGCCGGATAGCGCTTCGGGGGCGGGGTGGGCGGCGGCAGCCTTTTTCCCCTTGGACGGCAGGGTCTTCGACATGTTGTCAGAGCTCTTACATTAATATTCGTGCTCTGACATGTTAACTCAACGTGTCGAGCCACGTAACCACCATGAGCAAGGAGCATTCATGATGGACTTTCAGGAATTCACGCATATCGCGCCCGATGTCTACGCGGCACTGGGCGGCGTCGGCAAGGCCGTGGACGCTTCCGGGTTGGACAAGGCGCTGACGGAGCTGGTGAAACTCCGCGTCTCGCAGATCAACGGCTGTGCGTTCTGCCTGCAATTCCACCTGAACATCGCGCGCAATCTCGACATCGATCCGCGCAAGTTCGACCTGCTGGCAGGCTGGCGCGACGCCGGCATCTTCAGCGAGCGCGAACAGGCGGCGCTCGGCTGGGCAGAAGCACTGACCTGCCTGGCCGATCCCGCCGCGCGCGATGCTGCGCTCGCTGCCGCCCGCGCAGCCTTCCAGCAAAGCGAGCTGGTCCACCTGGCCGCCACGATTGCCGGGATCAACGCCTGGAACCGGATCGCCGTTGGCCTCCACTTCCCGCCGCCGCCGGCTGCCGGTGCCAGAAACCAGGCATGAGCGCGAACGTCGGGCAGGTTCAGATTCGTCGCATCGACACGGGCGCCGAGGTCGCGGCATGCTTCCCTTTGATGCAACAACTGCGGCCCCACCTGGCGGACGCGGACGAGTTCGTGGCGCGCTGGCGCCGGCAGGCGGACGTCGGCTACCGGCTGGCTGGACTCTGGGATGATGGCCGGCTGATGGCGCTGGCTGGCTACCGGCTGCAGGACAACCTGGTTCACGGCCTGCATTTCTACGTCGATGACCTCGTGACGGATGCCCAGGCGCGCAGCGGTGGGTACGGCCACGCGCTGATGGACTGGCTCAAGGCGGAGGCGCGGGAGCTCAGTTGCCACAAGCTTGTGCTGGATACGCCGCTGACCAACGTGCTGGGGCACCGGTTCTACTATCGCAACGGCCTGCTGGCGGCCGCGCTGCGGTTCAACGTCGTGCTCGACCAATAGGTCGCTTCAGCATGACGTGACGCGGTCCTGGCCAGGGCGAAGCAGGGGTTTCGGATCGCGTCGGCGCCTGCGTTGGTGCTTCAGCTGGGAATCGTCTCGTTGCCGGCACCCAGTGGGCGTTGCATGAGCAGCGTGTCGATCCATTGGCCGTGCTTGAATCCGACGGACTCCAGGCGGCCCACGGTCCGGAAGCCCAGCCGCTCGTGCACGGCCACCGATCCGGCGCCTTCGCCGGTGGAGGTCAAGGCCACCACAGCCACCATCTGGCGCCACGGGCCGGTCTCGCAGCGGGCGATCAAGTCGGCCAGCAGCGCGCGGCCCAGGCCCTCGCCCGTGTGGCGGTGGTCAATGTAGATGGAGTCCTCGATCGCAAACCGGTAGGCGCTGCGCGCGCGGTAGGCCGATGCATAGGCGTAGCCCAGGATCTCACCGTCGCGTTCTGCCACGATATACGGCAGGCCCTTCTTGCGGACCTCGGCAAAGCGCAGGTGCATATCGTCCAGCGTCGGCGTGACTTCCTCGAACGAGGCGCGGCCGTGCTGCACGTGGTGGGAGTAGATGGCGTGGATCGCGGGCACATCGGCTGGGGTGGCGTCACGCAGCCGGAAGGATTTGCGGGTCAGGACCGCGGAAGATTCGGACACGATGAATCGGGCAGGGAAGGGTGGACCAGCCGATGGCCGGTGGCCACGGTTCAGAGGTAAAGCGGACAAGCACGATACATGCCCGCCACATCCGGTACCTTACCGTGCCAGCGCCGCCAGCGCTTGTATATAGTGCGGGATATTCAATTGGAGGACGCCGTCATGATCACGATCTACCACAACCCCCGTTGCTCGAAGTCTCGCGAAACGCTCGCGCTGGTCGAGTCCGCGGCACAGCGTCTGGGCGAACCGGTGGAGATCGTCGAATACCTGAAGCATCCGCCGTCACTGGCCACGCTGCGCCAGCTCCATACGATGCTGGGCGTGACGGTGCGCGAAATGATCCGGGACAACGAAGACGTCTACAAGGAACTGGACCTGGCCGACCCGGGCCTGACCGATGCGGAATTGCTCGCCGCCGTGGCCGACAACCCGATCCTGCTGCAGCGTCCCGTGGTGGTGCGCAATCGCCGTGCCGCCATCGGCCGGCCACCAGAGCACGTTCAGGCGCTGCTTGCCTGAGGAAGCGGAGAGCCCCGTTTTGGGGAGCCGTGGTTTCGAGGGCCCCAAATTGAACCGGCCTCCACCAAGGTGGAGGCCGGCCGGTCAGACAGGCGAATCGCTTCAGGCGAGTCGTCGTTATTGAACACCCAGCCAGTGCATGGCCTCCTGACCGAAAGAAATGCCAGCCAGCACGACCAGCAGAACGACGAGGGTTACCGTGCTCACGTAGAGCGTGGCCTTGGCGACTTCCGCGTCTTCCGAGGCGGAATGCGACCGGGAAATGACGGTGGTGCGCTCGTGCGTCCGGTGTGGCCAATGCAACCTGCCGGCCAGGTCCTTGACGTGGATTTCGGGATGGAATCGCATGGTCACACCTCCTTGCCTCTGGGACGGCGCGGGCGGCCGGGCAACTCCGTTTTCGACCGTCACATGGCGTGGCCGCACTAGCCCCGGAGCGGTCGGCCCCGGGTCGCCATGAGCACCCTTCTACTATAGGCAACCGGCGCGAAATGTGGCCTTGCTGTCGCGTCGTGTGTGGGCTGCCCCACCCGCAGGCAATCCGAGGAAGTCAGGTCGACCTGGCCCCTGCTTCGGCAGAGGACTCGGCAGAAAGTGAGGGATTGCTTGCCTCGGTGTCGGCCGCAGCCTTGGCTTCGATCTCAGCCATCGCGGTTTCTCGCGAACGCAGTTCTGCGAGCATGTTGCAAAACAGCGCCCCTTGCTCCATCGCGTCGTCGAGTGCCACGTGAGTATGTGGCAACGGGTCGTGCCAGTGTGCCGGGAACGCCGCCTTGACCGACTTGCGATACGGTCGGCCGGTGAGCGCGAAACCCATGGTCTTGATGTCCAGCGCGGCCCATCCGAAAGGCGAGCGGCCGGCAAAGCGCATCATGTACCAGAACACCCACGTGAAATCGAAACCCGCCGGGAACGCGACGAACACCGGCTTGCCAGGCAGGCGTTCCACCCACTCCACATAGCGCGGCATGACGTCCTCCGGGCGCTCCAGGTCGCGCCGGCAGGCGGCCCAGGCGTCGGGCTGGGTCTTCCACCACTGCATTTGCACCGGATGGCCGGTGGCGCCGGGCAGCGTTTCCAGGTTTGCGGAGAACGTGCCGACCACGGTCTTGTCGGCGAGCATGGCCGCGGAGGCAAACGACAGCATCGAATGCGGTCCCGGGATCGGGCCATCAGCCTCGACGTCGGTGCTGACGTAGATCTCGGGGCGGGAATCCGGCGCCTGCTTCTTCGCCATGCGTCAGGCCACCTCGATCAGATGGTCGGCTACGAAGGGATTGTTGCGGCGCTCCTCGCCGAACGTGGAAACCGGGCCGTGGCCGGGGACGAACGTCACTTCCTCCCCCAGCGGCCACAGGCGCGTCCGGATCGACCGGATCAGGTCCGCATGGTTGCCGCGCGGGAAGTCGGTGCGGCCGATCGAGCCGGCAAACAGCACATCGCCAACGATCGCGAGCTTGTTCTCCCGCGAGAAAAACACCACATGGCCGGGCGTGTGGCCGGGGCATTGGTAGACCTCCAGCGTCTCGTTGCCGAATGTCACCGTCTCGCCGTTTTCCAGCCAGCGATCGGGTTCGAAGGCTTCTGCCTGCCCGAATCCGAAGCGGCGAGTCTGCTCCGGGAGCTGGTCGATCCAGAAGCGCTCCTCCTGCTGCGGGCCCTCGATGGGGATGCCAAGCTGGCGCGAGAGTGCCGCCGCGCCCGCGCAGTGATCGACATGCCCGTGCGTGAGGAAGATCTTTTCCAGCGTGACGCCGTGCTCTTTCACCGCGGCCAGGATCCGGTCGAGGTCCCCGCCGGGGTCGCACACCGCCGCGCGGTTGGTGGCTTCGTCTATCAGCAGCGAACAGTTCTGCTGGAAGGGCGTCACGGGGATCACGAGGACTTTCATCGGGCGAATGCTTGAATGCTTGTGCTGTCTGGGCGGCCGGGATTGGCAACCGGCGCGGGGCCGGCTACCTGCTATCCGACCAGGCAAGGGATCGATTGGGCGCTGACAATGGCTTGAAAACCGGGTTCGAACACGGGTCAGATTGAGGCCCGGCGGGTGGGCCATTGTAGCCTCCGGCGAGTCCGTTCATCGATGCTCCGTCACCCGCTTTCTGGATGAGACAACTCTGAAAGTTGCGTATCGATTACGTGACTGACGCCCGGTAACAATCGGCGCAATCCCTTGTCTGGCGGTGGATTCCGGGGAATAGGCACCATCTTGGACACCGTTTGATTAAATTTCGTAACAAAATCAAGGTAATAGCAGCGAAAGGCCGGTGTTAGACTGCGGCCATGCCTAGCCTGCCAATCCTCCGTCCGGGGTTCGCGTCCGTGTTCCCCGCCGGCAATCGTTTTCTTCGTCAGTGCGCGATCATCGTATCGGCGCTGGTGATGGCCGCGTGCGCAACGCCGCCGGAAAGCGATTCGCAGAACGCATCCAATACCAACGGCGCCATCGCCACGAAGTCGGCGAAGTCCAGGGCGGACAAGTCCCGGGCCGATGACCGTGGCAACTGGGACCTGTTCAGCTGGGGCAAGGACGAGGGCGCTGCTTCGCAGCCGTCGCTCGACGGCCTGAGGGCGGACCTGGGCACCTTCGAGCAGCGTGGCATGGCGTCGTGGTACGGCAAGGCATTCCACGGCCGCAAGACCGCCAACGGCGAGCGCTTCGACATGCGCGCCATGACGGCCGCCCACCCATCGCTGCCGCTGGATAGCTGGGTGCTGGTGCGCAACCTGCGCAATAACAAGGTGGCCGTGGTGCGCATTAACGACCGCGGTCCCTATCACGGCAACCGTATCCTCGACTTGTCCTATGCCGCAGCCAGGCGGTTGAGCTTCGTCGATCACGGCGCGACCCAGGTCGAGATTCGCCGCCTGTCCCGCACCGAGGTGGCGGCGCTGGGGCCGCAGATCGAGGCTGGCGGCAATGAAGCCGGTGACGGCAGCGGTGCGGATGACCTGAGCCCACCCGATAGCGCCAACACGTTGGCCCCCGTCAAGTCCAAGGCTCGCGCGCGCACGGTCAAGCCAGCCGTCAAGCGCAAGGCCCGGTAAGCGGCCGGGTCCAGACGATGTGGACTGGCGCGAAGGACTTCCTCCCTGCTGCCAGTGCCCCGCACTACCTCTTCAGATTTTTCTCAGTACATCTCTCAGTCTTCGCTGTCGCCATCGCCTCGTTGGCCCAGGGCGAGTTGATAGAGCGCATCCGTCTTCGCGCCCGTAATCGCCGCCGTCAGCTTGGCCGCGCGCTTGGCTGGCAACTCTGCCAGCAGCAACTTCAGCACGCGCTGGGCCTCGGCGTCCGGCGCATCCGCCCCGTCCCGCTCGGCGCTGCCCGCGCCTTCCACTACCAGTACGAACTCCCCCTTGCCACGCGACGCCTCGGCCGCCAGCCATGCGGGGGCCGCGGCGACGGTCAGCACCGGCGCCTCCTCGAACAGCTTGGTCAGCTCCCGGCCCACCAGCAGCCGGCGCGCGGGGGGCAGGGCGGCCGCCAGCGCGGCCAGCGTGTCGGCGATCCGGTGCGGGGCTTCATACAACACCCACGCGTGGTCCAGGCTGGCGAGCTTGTCGATGGCATCGGCCCGGGCCTTGGATTTGCCGGGCAGGAATCCGACGAACGTGAAGCGTCCCTGGCCCGCTTCCAGCATGTCGCCGGCCACGGACAGCGCAGTCACGGCTGCACTTGGCCCCGGCAGCGGCACGACCTTCAGGCCGGCGGCACGCACGGCTTCCACGAGGCGCGCGCCGGGATCGGAAATGCCGGGCGTGCCGGCATCGGAGACATAGGCAATGCGTTCGCCTGCAGTCAGGCGTTCGACGATGCGGCCGGCAGCCTCGCGCTCGTTGTGCTCGTGGACGGCCAGCAGCGGCCGTTGCAGGCCGACGCGGGACAGCAGCTGGCCGGTGTTGCGGGTGTCTTCGCAGGCAATGGCGTCCGCCAGTCCCAATACGTGAAGCGCCCGCAGCGACAGGTCCGCGACGTTGCCGATCGGCGTGGCCACCACGTACAGCGTGCCGGGCGGGTAGGTCTGGCCTGTCGCCAGCGAGGTCCAGTCACTCATGCTTGAGAACTTCCGTTGAATCGCTCATTCAAAACCACCACGCAGTCGGGCGCGCTGGCAGAGGACCGCGCGCAGGCCTACCTGCTGAGGCAGGGGCTGGCGCCGGTGGTTCGCAATTATCGCTGCAAAGGCGGCGAGATCGACCTGGTGATGCGGGCGGCCGACGGCACGCTGGTTTTTGTCGAGGTGCGCCAGCGTAGCGGCCGGAGCTTTGGCGGAGCGGCCGCCAGCGTCACGCCGGCCAAGCAGCGGCGCGTGCTGCTGGCCGCGGGACAGTATCTGGCGACGCTCGATCCCACCCCGCCATGCCGTTTCGACGTGGTGGCGCTGGAGCCCGGCCGGCTCGACTGGCTGAAGAATGCCTTTGATCTCGGCGCCATGGAAACTGACTGGTCCGCTGCGTCATAATGCGCGGGATAGCAAGAGAGAGTATGAGAGGTAGAGGGCCCGCCCAAGGGACCCGGTGATCCATGAGCATTGAAAGTATCGAGCAGCATTTCCTGGACAGCGCCGACCACACGCGCCAGGCCGCCACGCTGATGGCGCCGCACATCGACGCCGCCGTGGAGCGGATGGTCGCCGCGCTGACCAGTGGCAACAAGATTCTGGCCTGCGGCAACGGTGGATCGGCTGCGGACGCCCAGCGCTTTGCCGCCGAACTGATCGGCCGCTTCGAGCGCGAGCGACCCGGCCTGGCCGCCATCGCCCTGACCACGGACAGTTCGATCCTGACGGCCATCGGCAATGACTATGATTTTTCCGTTGTGTTTGCGAAGCAGGTGGAAGCGCTCGGCCAACCGGGCGATATCCTGCTGGCGCTGTCGACCTCGGGGAACTCCGCAAACGTGGTGGCAGCGATCCAGGCCGCCCGCCAGCGCGACATGAGCATCATCGCCCTGACCGGCAAGGGCGGCGGCAGGATTGCCACATTGCTGGACGAATTCGATATCCACCTGTGCGCGCCGGGCGACCGTACCGCGCGCATCCAGGAGGTGCACCTGCTGACGCTGCATTGCCTCTGCGACGGGATCGACGAGGCGCTGCTGGGCGAAGCGTAAGACAGACGGCATAGGCTGGGGAGAACAGGAGCACGACTTATCCCCTGTTATCCACAGGCCTGCCCACAAGGTATCCACAGGTTTTGCGGCGTCATCCACAGCTCTATCCACAGCGCCGCACCCTTTTGCAACCTATCGCGCATCATTCCGTTACGAGCCAAGGATCGCATGACGACCGTGATTACCCAGAAGACTTCCCCCGCCCGCATGGCGCGCACGGCCATTACCGTGGCTGCGCTGGTGGTGTCGGCCACGCAACTTGCCGGCTGCTTCCCGGTGCTGGCCGGCGCCGTGGGCACCGGTGTTGTGATGGCCACCGACCGCCGCCCGACCGGCACCCAGACGATCGACCGCGGCCTGCAACTTGAGATCGACAACACGCTGAACGCCAGGTACAGCGGCCAGGCACGCGTGGATGCGGCGGTCTTCAACCGCAAGGTTCTCTTGGTCGGCGAGGCGAAGGATGCCAACGTCAAGCAGCAGGTGGACCAGTACGTGCGCGGGTTGTCGAATGCGCGCGAGGTGATCAACGAGCTGGAAATCACCTCTTCCCCCGGCTTCATGACCAAGAGCAACGACGCGTACCTGACCAGCAAGGTCAAGACGCTGCTGGTCACCGCGGACGGCGTGCCGGCCAATTCGATCAAGGTCACGACCGACAAGAGCGTGGTCTACCTGATGGGCGTGGTGACCTCGGCCGAGGGTGACAAGGCGACCGAAGTGGCCCGCAACGCCAGCGGCGTGCAGAAGGTGGTCAAGGTCTTCGACTACGTGAGCGACGCCGAGCGGGCACGCCTGGATGCCGCCTCCAGTTCGACGAACGGCAATACGGGTTCGGAAGCGGTGGGCACGCCGGCGCCGGTGCAGTCGGTGCCCGGTACGGCGCCCAACGCGCCGGTGACGTCCGGTGCGCCTGCAACTACCGCCACCAACGGCACCACGACGAGCCCCGTTGCAGCACCCGTCTCGTCGCCGGTGGCGCTGCCGCCGGGCCGTAGCCTGCCCTGACCGGCAAGATCGCCATGACCGGTATGTTGCGGCGCACCATTCGACGATTGCCGATGAGCCTTGTGGCGGCGGCAGGCGCCGCGCCGATGCTGGCGCTGGCCCAGCCCGCCGCATCGGGGCCGGCGAGCGACCAGCGCACGACCGTCGAAACGCAAGCGGCGCGCATCCAGCAGGCGCGCAACCAGGCGGCCGCGTGTGCGGTCTGCCACGGCCCCGACGGGCGCGCGCCGGCCGATAGCGCCGTGCCGGGGCTGGCCGGGCGGCCACAGGCGGAGCTGGTCGAGTCGATGCTGAACTACAAGTCCGGCAAGCGGCCGGGCACCGTGATGCCTCAGATCGCAAAGGGATACAGCGACGCCGAAATCATTGCCATCGCGTCCTGGTTCGCCGATCAGAAGTAAGTGACGGGGTCTTCCTCCCCGGAACAACAATAACGACAAAAATCCATGCGCAGACGAGCCGTACTCGGCGCGCTGACCGGCCTGGCCGGTGCCGCCACCCTGGGAATGCTGACCCCACGTCAGGCCCGCGCGGCGGCACCGGCCAAGGTGGTCGTGATCGGTGGCGGTTACGGCGGCGCCACAACGGCGCGATATCTGCGCACCTGGAGCCGCGGGGCGGTGGACGTGACGCTGGTCGAACCCGACGCCGCGTTGGTTTCCTGCCCGCTGTCCAACCTGGTAGTCGCCGGCAACCGGCAGATGGCCGACATCACGGTGCCGTACGACACGCTGGTCCGCCGCCATGGCGTGACCCATGTGCGCGACCTGGCTACCGCCATCGACCTTGCCGCACGCACGGTCCGGCTGGCTGGCGGCGGTATGCTGCCTTATGACCGGCTGGTGCTGTCGCCCGGCGTGGAGATGCAATCGAGCGCCATCCCGGGCCTCGCCCGACCTGGCGGCGACCAGATTCTCCACGCGTGGAAGGCGGGCCCGCAAACCGAGGCCCTGCGCCGGCAACTGGCGGCGATGCGCGATGGCGGCACCTTCGCCATCACCATCCCGCTGGCCCCGTACCGTTGCCCGCCCGGCCCCTACGAGCGCGCCTGCCTCGTCGCGGACTACCTGAAGCAGCACAAGCCACGCAGCAAGGTCCTGATCTTCGACGCCAATCCGGACATCACCTCCAAGGGGGCCCTGTTCCGGCAGGTCTGGGAGACCCGCTACAAGGGGATGATCGAATACCGGCCCCAGCACGAGACCGTGGACGTCGACCCGGCCACGCGCACGATCAAGTTCGACGTCCAGGACGATGAACGCGCCGACGTCGTGAACCTGCTGCCGCCCCAGCGCGCCGGCGCCATCGCGGTGTCCGCCGGACTGGCGACGGCCAACGGGCGCTGGTGCGAGGTGGATTTCCGGACCATGGCGTCCCGCGTGGCGCCGGAGATCCACGTGCTGGGCGACGCCATCCAGATCGCGCCGCTGATGCCCAAGTCCGGCACCATGGCCAACCAGCATGGCAAGGTGGCGGCCGCTGCCATCCTGCAATTGCTGGCCGGGCAGGCGCCGGACCCCGCGCCGCTCTACACCAACACCTGCTACAGCTTCACGTCGGCCAGCGAGGCGATCCACATCGCCAGCGTCCACCGCTACGACGCTGCCCAGCAGACCATGATCACCGTGCCGGGTTCGGGCGGGTTATCCACAGGCCCGAGCGTGCTGGAAGGCACCTATGGGATCGCCTGGGCCCGCAGCATCTGGGCCGACATGCTCGGCTGACCGCCCGGCCCGGGGTTTCCCTGGGCGACCACGAGCCCCACAAAACCGCAAGATCGTGCAATGCCGGGGCGGGCCGCGCTGCTACGCTTGGCTTGCCGGTCATCCCGCCCCCCAATGGGATGCGGCGCCTTCCATCGATCATGCAAGCCAAAGACCGTCTTCTTGCCCTCGCCATCATCGTGGTCTGGGGTGTCAATTTCGTCGTCATCAAGGTCGGCCTCGCCGGCATGCCGCCCATGCTGCTGGGCACGCTGCGCTTTTGCCTCGTGGCATTCCCGGCCATCTTCTTCATTCCGCGCCCGCGCATTGCCTGGCGGATGCTGCTGGCCTACGGGGCGACCATCAGCCTGGGCCAGTTCGTGTTCCTGTTCTATGCGATGGCCGTTGGCATGCCAGCCGGGCTGGCGTCACTGGTGCTCCAGTCTCAGGTGTTCTTCACCCTGGCCATCGCCGCGTTGTGGCTGGGCGAGCCGATTCGCTGGCACAACATCGCCGGCATGGCCATCGCGGCAGGCGGACTCGCGCTAATCGGCACGGGTGCCGCGCACGGCCCCGGCGGCATGACCGCCGCCGGCTTCGCGCTGACGCTCTGCGCGGCACTCTGCTGGGCATCGGGCAATATCGTCAGCAAGAAAATCGGCCCGGTGGACTTGCTGGGGCTGGTGGTCTGGGGCGCGCTGATCCCGATCATTCCGTTTGCGCTGCTGTCGCTCTGGTTCGAGGGGCCCACACGCATCGGCACGGCCCTGACCCACATCTCCGGGACGGGTATCTTCGCGGTGTGCTACCTGGCCTTCGCCGCCACGCTGTTCGGCTACACGATGTGGGGCCGGCTGCTGACCCGCTATGCGGCCAGCAAGGTGGCGCCGCTGACGCTGCTGGTGCCGGTGGTGGGCCTTGTGTCGTCCCGCATGCTCCTGGGCGAGGACCTGGCGCTGGCGCAATGGGGCGGGGCCGCGGTGGTGATGGCGGGACTTCTGCTCAATGTCTTCGGTGGCCGCCTGTGGGCGGGCCGGGCGCTGGCCCGGCGCTGATCAGCCGAATCGAGCTAATCGACGAGGGTTAACCCAGGGTTTGACCGCGATTTCCCTCGTTTTTGTGAATATCGATATCACAGGCGCATCCGTAACGTTGCCCATTCTTGAGGCAAAATAACGGACTGGCCGCATTTGCCCCTCGAGAGGCCCGCCCCAACGGCGGCCAGCGCGCGCCGCGCCGCGGGGGATCCCCGAGCGAGGCCTTTGCCGTCCCCACGGCTCAATCAGTTTGGAGCACAACAACATGAAGCAGTTTGTCATCGCCGCCGCCCTGCTGGCGGCCGCCGCATCCGCACACGCGGTGGACGCCGCCAAGGCGCAGGACATCGCCAACAAGAACGCCTGCATGGGCTGCCACCAGGTCGACAAGAAACTGGTCGGCCCCGCCTACAAGGACGTCGCCGCCAAGTACAAGGGCGACAAGGGCGCGCTGGCCAAGCTGAGCGCCAAGGTCAAGAGCGGTGGCTCGGGCGTGTGGGGTCCGGTGCCGATGCCTGCCAACGCCGCAGTCAGCGACGCTGACATCAAGACGGTGGTGGAATGGATTCTGGCCGGCGCGCCGGCCAAGTAAGCCACGCGGATATCGACAGGCCAGACGGGCCGTCCGGCATTGCCGGCGGCCCGTGCCGCTTCCGGTGCCGCCGGACGCGGCAGGCAAGCTGCACAGATGAAAGAAGCAACGGCCGGCGACGCACCGGCCGCCGCACGCAGGCCAGGCGCCGGGTCCGGCGCGAAAGTCTGGCTGGCGGAGCAGAAGGGGTCGACAGGGAACCGGGTACGCAAGTACGGGAAAACAGCAACATGAATACAAAACGACGAGAAGTATTGCGGGTCACCGCCGTCCTCTCGCTGATGGCGGCCACTGGCCTGATCAGCGAAGCCCAGGCCGCGGAATGGAACAAGACCGCCTTTGACGGCAAGAGCGTCGCCGACGTGATCAAGGCCCTCGGCGGCAGCGGCACCGAGAAAAGCAGCGCGATCACCTTCACCGCCCCGGACATCGCCGAGAACGGCGCCGTGGTGCCGGTGGCCGTGACGAGCAGCATCCCGGATACCGAGCAGATCGCGATCCTCGTGGAGAAGAACCCCAACACGCTGGCGGCGGATTTCACCATCCCGGCCGGCACGGAACCGTTCGTCTCCACGCGCGTGAAGATGGGCCAGACGTCGATCGTGTACGCGGCGGTCAAGGCCGGCGGCAAGTGGTACGTGGCATCGAAGGAAATCAAGGTCACGCTGGGTGGCTGCGGCGGCTGAGCCTCGCCCCGAACCCCGACTCACGGATTTCCCGTTTACCTGCTGACAGGAGAAGCACATGGCAGACCCGATGCGCGTCCGCGCCACCGAAAACGGCGGCGTTGTCGACGTCAAGATTCTGATGAAGCACGACATGGAAACCGGCCAGCGCAAGGATTCGGCCGGCAAGACGATTCCGGCCTGGCATATCCAGACCGTGATTGCCACGTGCAAGGGCAAGGAAGTCTTCCATGCCCAGTTTGGCCCGGCCGTGTCCAAGGACCCGTTCCTCAACTTCAAGTTCAAGGGCGGCGCCAAGGGCGACAAGGTCACCGTGACCTGGGTCGACAACCGCGGCGACAAGCGTACCGACGAGGCCACCATCGCCTGATACGGCGAAGCGAGGAAGCATCATGCGGCGAGCATTCATTCGCGCCACGGCGGCACTGGCCGCCATCGGGCTGTCGGCCAAGGCTGCAGCGCAACAGGCGCCGGCATCGGCCGGCAAGGGCGGGCGCGTCAAGGTCGTGTACCAGTTGTCCGACGGGATCGACCAGGCCGTGCGCGCCATGGGCAACCTGCGCAATCACCTGAACGGCGCGCCGGACACCAGGATCGTGGTGGTGGCGTTCGGTTACGGCGTGGATTTCCTCGTCGAAGGTGCCAAGGATTCGCGCGGCAATGCGTTCGAGGCGGCCGTGGGAGCGCTGGCATCGGCCGGCGTCGACTTCCGCGTCTGCCGCAACACGCTGACCGCACGCAAGATTTCCGAGCAGAGCCTGCTGATGGACGCCAAGGTGGTGCCGGCCGGCGTGGTCGAGATCGCCCGCCTGCAGTTCGACGAAGGCTACGCCTATATCAAGCCCTGATCGGGGTCCGGCCCTGATCGCCTGATCTTCATCTGATCGTCGTTCCCCCGAAGTCCGGCCGCGAGCCCCTGGCCGGACTCGAGTACAAAGCGATCCGTCGCGCCTGTGCGGCGAGATTGCGAGGAGAAGCCCCCATGCGCATCACCCGTCGTCGCCTGCGCGGCGCCACCGTGCCCGCCATCACGGCACTGGCTGTCGTCGCCGCTGCGGCAGTCAGCGTCTCGGTCTCCGCGCCGGCATTGGCGCAAGGCAGCACCGCCGAGGAAATCGCCAAGTACCGCCAGATGCTAGCCGAAGGCAATCCCGCCGAACTGTGGGAAGCCGCCGGCGAGGAACTGTGGAAGAAGCCGGCCGGCCCCAAGAACGTATCGCTCGAACAGTGCGACCTGGGCAAGGGCCCCGGCGTGACCAAGGGCGCGTACGCGGAACTGCCGCGCTACTTCAAAGACGCCAACAAGGTGATGGACCTGGAGCAGCGGCTGGCCTGGTGCCGGGTGACGCTGCAGGGGCTGACGCAGGAAGAGGCGACGAAGAACCCGTTCTCGTCCTCCGGCAAGCCGTCGGACATCGAACGACTGGTGTCGTACCTGACGGGCGAATCGCGCGGTGTGAAAATGAACGTCCAGTTGACGCATCCCGAGGAAAAACGGGTCTATGCGCTGGGCCAGAAGATGTTCTTCTACCGTGGCGGCGCGTATGACTTTGCCTGCGCGACCTGCCATGCCGTGGATGGCCAGCGCATCCGCTTGCAGGACCTGCCGAACCTGCTGACCGAAAAGGGCGCGCAAGCGGCCTACACCACCTGGCCCGCGTACCGCGTGTCGCAGGGTGAGGTTCGCTCGATGCAGCACCGCCTCTATGACTGCCTGCGCCAGCAGCGCTTTCCCGAACCGGCCTATGGCTCCGACGTGATTACCGCCCTGGCGATGTTCCTGGCGAAGAACGCGAACGGCGGCACGTACGACGGCCCCAACATGAAGCGCTGAGGCACGGGAGAGCACAACATGAATCGACTCCATACGATGGCGCTGGTCGCGGCCATGACGTTCGCCGGCATCGGCACGCAGGCCCTGGCGCAGGATGCCGCCAGGCCGGCACGCGCAACGAAGGCCGCCAAGGCCGTCACGCCTGCGGTCAGTGACGCCGACGTTCGCCAGATGATCGAAGGCTCCTTCACGTCCAAGGGGCCGGCGACGGTCGACGGCGTGGTGAACCAGGACGCGACGCAAAAGACCTGCAGCCAGTACCCCGACCGTACCCGGGTGCCGGCGCCGGTGGCGAAGAAGGTCGAAGCCGCCGAACTGCGCCAGGTGAAATACCCGGCCGACAACAACTGGATCGGCGACTGGAAGGAAGGCGAGAAGATCGCGCAGAACGGCCGTGGCATGCAGTTCACCGATCAGGTGGGCGGCGTCAACGGCGGCAACTGCTACGCCTGCCACCAGATGACCAAGGCCGAGATCTCGTTCGGGAACATTGGCCCCTCGCTGTACCAATACGGCAAGCTGCGCGGCAACTCGGACCAGGTGGTCAAGTACACGTGGGGCAAGATCTGGGACTCCAACGCGTACGCCGCGTGTTCCAACATGCCGCGCTTTGGCCACAAGGGCATCCTGACCGAGGCACAGATCCGCGACGTGATGGCGCTGCTGCTCGATCCGGCATCGCCGGTCAACCAGTAAGGGCAGGGCGATGCTGGCCCGGCGCATTGTTGCCTCACTGGCGCTGGCAGCCGGGCTGGTGGCGTCCGTGGGTGCCGCCGAGGTGGGCGAGGTAATCCGCCTGCCAGCGGTGCAATTGCTCGACGGCCGCTCGGTGCCCGCCTCGCAATGGGCCGGCAAGCCGCTGGTGATCGAGGTGTGGGCGTCGTGGTGCCCGTTCTGCGCGCTGCAGAACCCGCGCCTGCAATCGCTCTACGAGCGAGCCCGTGGCACGTCGCTGCAGGTGCTCACGATCAGTATCGACAAGGACCCGCAGGTGGCCGCCGCGTACCTGAAACAGCGCGGCTACACCTTCCCGGCGACGATGGATACCCCGGCCTTGCGCCATGCGCTGGGCGCACGCAAGGGCCTGCCCGAACTGTATGTGCTCGACGGCAACGGCCGCGTGGTGCAGAAGGAAGTGGGCGAAATGCTGGAAGACGACGTCGCCGCGCTGGCCCGATACGGCCAGCCTTGAGCCGTCGCCCGCAACGGATACCCGATACGGATACCCGACCATGAATCGACGCGAGTTCCTGCAAGTGCTGGCCGTGGCCAGCGCGGGCGGCATGGCCTTCCCCGGCGGCGAGGCCCAGGCCGCGCGCGCCGCACGGCAACTCTATGACGTGCCGCGCTTCGGCAACGTCCACCTGCTGCATTTCACCGATTGCCACGCCCAGCTGCGGCCCGTGCATTTCCGCGAACCGAGCGTCAACCTTGGCGTCGCGCAATGGGCCGGCAAGCCGCCGCATCTGGTTGGCAACGCCTTCCTGCGCCACTACGGCATCCAGCCCGGCAGCGCCGCCGCGCACGCCTTTACCTGTCTTGACTTCACCGAGGCGGCACGCCGCTATGGCAAGGTCGGCGGGTTTGCGCATCTGTCGACGCTGGTCCAGCGCATGAAGGCCAGTCGCCCGGGCGCGCTGCTGCTCGACGGCGGCGACACTTGGCAGGGCTCGGCCACGGCGCTGTGGACCAGGGGCCAGGACATGGTCGACGCCGCGCTGCAACTTGGCGTGGACGTGATGACGCCGCACTGGGAAATGACGCTCGGCGCGGATCGCGTGAAGGAAATCGTCAGCAAGGATTTCAAGGACCGCGTGTCCTTCCTGGCCCAGAACATCAAGACCAACGATTTTGGCGACCCCGTGTTTGATCCATACGTGATCCGGGACATCAACGGCATTGCCGTGGCCATCATCGGGCAGGCGTTTCCCTACACGCCGATCGCCAACCCGCGCTACCTGGTGCCCGACTGGACCTTCGGCATCCAGGAGGAGAACCTCCAGCAGGTGATCGACGATGCGCGCGGCAAGGGCGCGCAGGTGGTGGTGCTGCTGTCGCACAACGGCATGGACGTGGACCTCAAGCTCGCGTCGCGCGTGCGCGGACTGGATGCCATCCTGGGTGGCCACACCCACGACGGCATGCCGGCGCCGGTGCCGGTGAAGAACCCCGGGGGCACCACGCTGGTCACCAATGCGGGATCGAACGGCAAGTTCCTGGGCGTGCTGGACTTCGACGTCCGCAACGGCAAGGTGAGCGACTTCCGCTACAAGCTGCTGCCGGTCTTCGCCGACTACCTGCCGGCCGACCCGGCCATGAACGCGCTGATCGCCAAGGTGCGCGCGCCCTATGAAGCCAGGCTGGGCGAGGTGCTGGCCGTCACCCGCGGCCTGCTGTATCGGCGCGGCAACTTCAACGGCACGTTCGACCAGTTGATCCTCGACGGGCTGATGGCGGTGCAGGACGCCGAGATCGCGTTCTCGCCGGGTTTCCGCTGGGGCACGACGCTGATGCCGGGCGAGAACATCACGATGGAGGCGCTGATGGACCAGACCGCCATCACGTACCCGTACACCACGGTGACGGCGATGACCGGCGACACCATCAAGACGATCCTGGAGGACGTGGCGGACAACCTGTTCAACCCCGACCCGTACTACCAGCAGGGCGGGGACATGGTACGCGTGGGCGGGTTGCAGTACACGATCGACCCCAACAAGGCCATTGGCCAGCGCATCACCGACATGCGCCTGAACGGCAAGCTTCTCGATGCCAGCAAGACTTACAAGGTGGCCGGCTGGGCGCCGGTATCGGAGGAGGCGAGCAAGACTGGCGGCCCGCCGATCTGGGACGTGATGGCGCAGTGGCTGCGCCAGAGCAAGGAGGTCAGCGCCCGCCCACTGAACCTGCCGACCGTGCGAGGCATGGACGGCAATCCCGGCATGACGGCAGCATGATGGCGGTCCGGGGGCGCAGTGTGGTGTCGGGTGGACGCCATCGCACCCGGCCGGATTGAAAGCGGGCAAAATCTTCGGCTACAATCCTTCGCTACGGGCCGATAGCTCAGCTGGGAGAGCGCTGCGTTCGCAATGCAGAGGTCGGGAGTTCGATCCTCCTTCGGTCCACCAGAACATCAGGGCGTGATTCAAGACGTGAGACGGGAACGATATTTTTGCGCGGCGCGCAAGGATGCGCTTCCTGGACGAGTGCACGAGATGCCTGCCTGACAAGAAGAGCCGACTTTAGGTCGGCTCTTTTTTTTCGTCCGGAACGAATGGCGGCAGGCCAGTGGCGGCGCTATAGCCATTTGGGTACATCGACGCATACATGGCTGTGAAGCCTGTCGATCAAGGCACTCGCGTCTGTATCCACGACTATCGAATGCCGATGCGCCGCGGGCAGGAATTTCGTGTCGATCATATGGTCGATGAACCTCAGAAACGGCGTGAAAAAGCTGGCGGCGTTCAACAGACCGACGGGTTTGTCGATCTCCGAAAGCTGGTTCATGGTCCATACCTCCATCAGCTCTTCAATCGTCCCAATTCCACCCGGCAGCGCGATAAAGGCGTCGGCAAGCTCGACCATGCGTTCCTTCCGGCTGCGCAACGTCGGCGTGATTTCCTGTTCGGTCAGACCCGGATGCGATTGCCCGCGCCGGTGCAGGCTTTCGGTAACCACGCCATGGACGTTGCCGCCGGAAGCCAGCGCGGCATCGGCGACAACGCCCATCAGGCCTTTTGTCGTCCCGCCATATACAACGGTGATTCCCGCTTTCCCCAGTGCCTGACCGAGCGCTCGCGCTCCCTCGGCAAACGCCTCCGATGCGCCGTAGTTCGATCCGCAAAATACAGCGATGGTCTTGATTGAACGTCTCGTCATGGCCGATGGATTCGATTGAGGTCCGGGAAGTCTACGAATCCCATGACCCGTTCCCAAGGTCCATGAATGGCAATTGCGCCTGGTCCATGATTCGGGTTGGCGGGCCCGCTCGGAACATGTCATTCTGGCTTGCCCTGCACCGCCACGCCGGCTTGACATGGTATGGTCGCCAATAACCAATCTGCGATGTTGACTAGACCATGACCGAGGCAAAGACCCGCAGTATTCCGCCGTTGGATCCCGCAGCGGCCGCGCCTTTCTACCGGCAGATCTACGAGCGCTTTCGTGGCGCTATTACCAGCGGAGTGTTGAAGCCGGGTGACCGAATCCCATCGGCACGGGCGCTGACGAAAGAGTTGGGTCTGGCAAGAGGCACGATCGAGGCTGCATATTCCTTGCTAGCCGCCGAGGGGTACATTCAGGCTCGCGGCCAGGCAGGGACCATTGTGACACCGGGCCTCAAGCCGCAATCGCGCATTGCAACCGCGACGCCCCCGCCCAAAATCGGCATCGATGCGACGAGTTATCGCCCGGATTCCATCCGGCCGTTCCAGATGGGGTTGCCTGCCCTCGATATGTTTCCCCGAAAGATCTGGGCTCGACTGGGCGCGCGGTGTGTACGCGCCATGCAGCCGTCAGACATGGTTCATCCGTCCGTATTCGGCTCGCAGGCGCTGCGCGCCGAGATCGCCGCATATCTCCAGGTTTCGCGTGGCATCAATTGCGGCCCGCATCAGATATTCGTGACATCGGGATATCGCCACACCATCGAGTTGATTACGCATGCCTTGCTGAAGGCGGGCGATCGCGTTTGGCTTGAAAACCCCGGATACCCGCCGACGCGAGAAATTCTGGGGCACATGCAGATTGCGGCAGTCCCGGTGCCGGTAGACCAGGAGGGGATAGTCGTTTCCGACGGCATCAAGCTGGCACCGCGGGCGCGCGCAGCGGTGGTCACGCCTGCGCATCAGAGTCCACTGTGTGTGTCGCTGTCCCTGACGCGGCGGCAGGCGTTACTGGACTGGGCCGCGCGAAATCACGCATGGATTATCGAGGACGATTACGACGGCGAGTATCGGTATGTCAGCCGTCCCTTGGCGGCGTTGAAGAGCCTGGATCGCGATGGGCGAGTGCTGTATGCAGGAACCTTCAGCAAGGTGCTGTTTCCGAGCATTCGACTTGCATATCTCGTCGTGCCGGAAGCGCAGGTCGAGAGATTCGAGACGATCAGTCAGGCTTTGGCAGGGGGCAGTCCGCAGCTTACCCAGGCCATCGTCACGGCCTTCATTACCGAGGGACACTTCGCGCGCCATATTCAACGGATGCGGAAACTCTATGCGGAGCGTCGGGAAGCCACTGCAGCAGGCCTGAAAAGCGTGCTGGGGAAACACATGCAAATCGATTCACAGCCGGGAGGCATGCATTTGATCTTGCGGTTGCAAGGCCAGCAGTCAGATCGCCGGCTTGCTGCGCGCATGCGGGAAGAGGGCTTGTACGCCGAAGCGTTGACCGATTGGACGACGAATTGCGATGGCGCCTCGGCCTTGCTTCTCGGTTTCACGAATATCGACTCCGAGGAGACTGCCGAGAATCTCGGAAGGCGCATCCTGGCGCTGATGTCATGATCGCAAATGTGCGCCTTGGGGCGATCATGGCCTAATGTGCAAGACCGATCTTGGATCTTCTGGGGTAGGCCAAGAAGCGGCACGATAGCGTCCTTCATCAGTCAACATCAAGGATTCGTCATGACCGCTCGTATCGATTACGCCAAGGCATCGCCTGAAGGTTACAAGGCCTTCGGAGGTGTGTACGGCACGCTTCAACACGGCAGCCTGCCAAAAGAGCTCGTCGATCTGGTGTATCTGAGGGTTTCGCAAATCAACGGCTGCGCATTCTGCATTGACATGCATTCCCGGGATTTGCTCAAGTCCGGTCTTGCCGTGGACAAGCTCGTATTAGTGCCGGTGTGGCACGAAGCGGGCGAAGTATTCAGCGCCCGCGAGCGGGTCGCGCTGGCCTGGGCGGAAACCGTCACGCGCGTCGCCGAAACCGGCGTTTCCGATGCCGACTACGAAGCTGCCGCGGCCGAGTTCAGCGACAAGGAGCTTGCCGATCTCACCTACGCGATCGGCTTGATGAACGCCTTCAACCGATTTGGCGTTGCGTTCCGCGCGACCCCCGCTGCTGCAAAGGCTTGAAATCTCCCATGAGCGAGTGCCTGCCCTATGGGCGGGCCTCGCTTTTCAAATCACGGAAGGGACCTGTCAAATATGGCATGGGTATTACTAGGGATCGCCGGCCTTCTCGAAATTGCATTCGCCTTCGCCATGAAGTCGTCTGCAGGGTTCACGCGATTGATCCCCGCGCTGTTGACACTCGCCGCCGGTTTGTCGAGTGTCTTTCTGCTTTCGCTCTCGCTCCGTACCCTGCCAATGGGGACGGGCTACGCGGTCTGGACCGGCATCGGCGCAGCCGGTACTGCGATCCTGGGAATCATCGTGCTCGGTGACTCCGCGGCGCCGATGAGGGTGCTCTGCATTGTTCTGATTCTGACAGGCGTTATCGGACTCAAGCTGGCCTCGGGAAATTGAGGGCGTTTTGCCGGGCCGCTTGCATGGCGTCCGGGTGCAGTGCACAAACGCCTCCGCCATCCGACATCAACAAGCGCCGAAATTGGCGGTACGATTCCCGGGAATCTGCTTATGCCCGTCAATCGTTGTTCCAAAGGTGGGACGGGAACAGAAGCCGATCCTGTCCGGCACTGGCCCGTCCAGCCCGGAACCCCGTTGATCCGCGCCAATCGGAGCTCGCATGCCTGCTCGATACAGATTCGCCGCTGCCGCCGCCCTCCTCGCCGCCACGACGCTGGCTCATGCCGCCGGCATGGAGGTCACTTCCACCTCCTTCCTGGAAGGAGGCACCATTCCCACGCTCCACGGCAACGACACCGACAACTGCGGTGGCAAGGGCGTGTCGCCGCAGGTCGGGTGGTCGAATCTGCCGCCGAAGGCGCGCTCGGTGGTCGTGTTCCTGTACGACCCCGATGGCCAGAACGGCCTGGGTGTCTCGCACTGGGTTGCCTACAACATCGCCGCCAGCCGAAATGAACTGAAGCAGGGCGAAGGGCAGGCCGAGGGCAAGGGCGCCACGGTCGGCAAGAACATTCGGGGCGATACCGTCTATCGCGGCCCCTGCCCGCCGGTCGGCGACCTGCCGCATCACTACACGCTGACCGTCATCGCCACCGATCTGGAGCCCAACGCGCTGCAGCCCGGCATGACGCGTCAGGAAGTGCTCGACGCCCTGAAGGGCCATGCGCTGGGCGGGCAAAGCATCGTCGGACGCTATGCCCGATAGGCAAGTGGCCGGAACATCCGATGCGCCCGTGGTGGGCGAAACCACCACGAACGCCGAGGCGCGGCACATCGCCGGCCGGCGCAGCACGCTGGTCAGCGTTGTCGTCAACGTCGCGCTGACCGCGGCGCAGGGCGTGGTCGGCGTCCTGGCGGGATCGCAAGCGCTGATCGCGGATGCCATGCATTCCTTGTCGGACCTGATCTCTGACTTCGTGGTGCTGTTTGCCGGCCACCACAGCCACAAGGATGCCGATACCGATCACCCGTATGGTCATCAGCGGTTCGAGACGGCTGCGTCGCTGGCGCTGGGCGCGCTGCTTCTGGCGGTTGGCGTCGGCATGCTGTGGAGCGCCGTCGGCAAGATCCAGCACCCGGAAGGCGTCCAGCCCGTGAAGCTGGTGGCGCTCTGGATGGCGCTGGTCGCGCTGGCAGGCAAGGAATTGCTGTTCCGCTACATGCTGCGCGTGGCGGAGCGCGTGCGGTCGAGCATGCTGGTGGCCAATGCCTGGCACGCGCGGTCCGATGCGGCGTCCTCGCTGGTGGTGGCACTTGGCGTTGGCGGGAACCTGCTGGGCTATCACGTGCTGGACCCGGTGGCCGCCATCGTCGTCGGCCTGATGGTGGCGAAGATGGGTCTGCAGTTCGGCTGGAACGCCCTCGGGGATCTGATGGACCGTGCCGCCGATGACGAGACCGTGGCCAACTTGCGCGATATCATGCTCGCTACCCCTGGCGTGCTGGGCCTGCATGATCTGAAGACCCGCAAGATGGGCGATATGGTGCTGGTGGACGTGCACCTGGAAATCCAGGCTGACCTGACCGTCGAGGCAGGTCACGCCATCGCCACGGAGGCGCGCCGCCGGGCCATGCAGCGCGACGACGTGCTCAACGTCATGACGCACGTGGATCCGGTCCGCGTCGCGGCCCGCCCGACCGCGGCGTCCGAGTTGGCCCCGACGCCCGGCATGTCGGAAATGTCCTGAACGCCCGGCATGACGGCCCAGCCGGGCGAGACGCGGCCCTCCGAGGCCAGTCTCCGACAGGCGCAGACGCGCCCTCAGCGTAGATCGCTGCGCCGGTAGAGGCTGAGTCCGACCGCCAGGAAAGCCAGCATGCCCGCGCAACCGCGATTGATCCATTGCACGGCGCGTGCTGACAGCGTACGCATCGCGTGCCGGCCCCCGAACGCGTAGATGGCCATCATCACGATATCCATGACTGCGGCGATGACGGCCAGGATCACGTACTGGATGGCCACCGGCTTGTCCGCATGGACGAACTGCGGCACGAACGCCGACGTAAACAGCAAGGTCTTCGGGTTGGAGAGCGCCACGAACAGTGCCCGCAGGAATGCGGCGCGCCCGCTGGCGGAAGACGCGCCGGGCGCCGCCACGAGCGCGTGGGTTGGCGCGCGCCACATCGACCACGCGAGGTACAGCAGATAGGCCGCGCCGATCCATTTGATCAGCGTAAACAGCTGCTCGGACGCCTGCAGCACCGCGCCCAGCCCGCACCCCACCGCGCCGATCAGGATCAGGTCCGCCAGCGCCGCGCCGGCAATCCCACAGGACGCCACGCGCATACCGCGCGTGGCGCCGTTGCTGAGCGCCAGCAGCATCGTCGGCCCAGGCGTCACCATCACGGCGGCAACGGCGATCAGGTAGAGAAACAAGGTCGTGGCATCCATCGGCGGCTCCAGGCAACTGCGCCACGCAAGGCGCAAGCGATCCGCCAGTGTGCCGCGTTTGACCGCGATGCGCACGCGTTGCCTGTGGACATCTTTTCGGCACCTGGGGACAACCACATGAAAAGCCTGTGGTCCGGCTGGGGGTGGCATGTGGGATGTATACGGATAACCTGAACCTATCGGCGCCCCGCGTATACGTCCATCCAAACTATCCACGTATACGCACCCCGCTTGCCCCTGCGCTTGTCTTTTCGCCAAACCGCTGATGCAAAAGGGAAAAACCCGGTTATCCACGGTCAGGCGGCACCTCTATCTACTACTACTATTGATGTATACGTAAACAATACTGAACTACGTATACAGACCGTTGCCGGGGGTGGAATGCCCTGTGGATGACTCGACATCCGGCACGGCAGGTGGAGGGATCGGCCTCGTATACCGTTGACGATTCCCTGCCACCGCTTCGCACCCAGGCGCGCCCTAGCGTGGCACCTTGAACGCCTTGCGGGCACGCAACGCCTCCGCGCGGGCCCAGCAGCCTTCCTGATGGTCGTTCACCAGGCCCATGGCCTGCATCAGCGCGTACATCGTGGTCGGGCCGACGAACTTCCAGCCGCGCTTCTTCAAGTCTTTCGACAGCGCCACCGATTCCGCGGACGTCGTCATCTCGCGCAGGGCCTCGGGCGTGATCTTCTTCGGCCGGCTTTTCGGGTCCGGCTCGAACTTCCAGAAATAGGCGGCCAGCGATGGCTCGGTCGACAGCAGTTCCTGCGCGCGCCTGGCATTGTTGATGGCGGCCTCGATCTTGCCGCGGTGCCGGATGATGCCGGCGTCGCCGAGCAGGCGTTCCACGTCACGGTCGGTGAAGCGCGCCACCTTGTCGATGTCGAAGTTGGCAAACGCCTTGCGGAAGGCCTCGCGCTTGCGCAGGATCGTCAGCCAGCTCAATCCGGACTGAAAGCCCTCCAGGCAGATCTTCTCGAACAGGCGCCGGTCGTCGTCGACGGGAAATCCCCATTCGTTGTCGTGGTAGTGGCAGTAATCCTCGATCGTGCCGCACCAGCCGCAGCGGTCCCGATGCTGCGACGCGGACTCGGACATTGTCATTGCCTTGAAACTCCTTGTAGTGGATGGAAAGTGCCGGCTGTGCCCCCGGGCGCGCTGGCGCTTTTGCTACGATCATGCCCGGACAAATGGTTTTGCGTAAAGGGTGGAGACGGCTGGAAATGGACATGCAATTGGCAACACTGGAAGACGACGGCTGGACGCTCGATGACGGCGAGGAAATCGCTGCCCAACACCCGGAAACGTTCTGGATTCCTTCCCGGGAGCAGCGGGATGCGCTGCAGCCCGGCCAGCAGGTCAAGCTGATTTTCCGTATCGTCACCGAAGACGCGGACGGCGCCGAGGAGGTGCATGTTGAGCGGATGTGGGTCATCGTCACGGGTCGCGAGGGCAACCTGTACCGGGGGGAGCTCGACAACCAGCCGTACTGCACCGACGAGATGAACCCGGGCCTGCCGGTCTGCTTCGAAGCGCGCCATGTGATCAACATCTTCGAAAGCGAAGAGGGCGGCGAGGCGGTAAAGGGGGTAAAGGCCGGCGACGACGTCTGAACGCCAGACCCGGCTCCCCGCCGGACCGCGCGGGATTGACGGACTTCACGGCCGGCGGCAATAAAAAAAGCCAACCCTCGGGTTGGCTTTTTTGCGGTCGCGACGGCGTGCTTACGCAAGCTTCTTGCCAGTGCGGTCGTGCATGAACACCAGGGCCACGAAGCTGATGGCCGCGGCGATGATCACGTAGTACGCGGGGGCCAGCTTGTTGTGCGTCGACTCGATCAGCCACGTGACGATCAGCGGGGCAAAGCCGCCGAAGATGGTCACGGCGAAGTTATAGGCCAGCGACAGGCCCGTGGAGCGCACCTCGGTCGGGAATTGCTCCGCCAGCACCGCCGGGGCCGGGCCCGTGAAAGCGGCCAGCAGGATGCCCAGCACGACCTGCACCTGCAGCAGCGTGGCCGTGGTCGGCGACACATTGAGCCAGTGGAACAGCGGGTACGCCAGCGCGCCGATGATCAGCGCCACGGTGCCCAGCATGCGCTTGCGGCCCACGCGATCGGACAGCATGCCCATCAGCGGGCACAGCACCAGGATGATCGCGCCACAGATGGCCGTGGACTGGAACGTGGCGCCCAGCGGCAGCCCCAGCTGCTGCTTGGCGTAGGACGGCATGTAGAACACCAGCACATAGGTGCAGACCGTCCACAGGATGGTCACGCCCAGGCCGGCCAGCACCTCGCGCGGATGGTCGCGCAGGACCTGTGACAGCGGCGAGAACTTG
The DNA here is from genome assembly GCF_056400065.1 of Cupriavidus sp. 01L415. Lineage (NCBI taxonomy): Bacteria > Pseudomonadati > Pseudomonadota > Betaproteobacteria > Burkholderiales > Burkholderiaceae > Cupriavidus > Cupriavidus sp. 01L415. The sequence goes on from NZ_JBFTSP010000005.1 coordinate 276,034, forward strand.
ACCTTGCTGGCATTGCGCTCGGCCCGGCGCGCCTCGAACTCAGGCGGCTCTTCCAGGTGGGAGCGGATGTACATGCCCACCGGCCCGATCAGCAGGCCGAACAGGAACGGGATGCGCCAGCCCCAGGCGTCGATCTGCGCCTGGTCCAGCCCGTTGGTCACCAGCGCGCCCATGGCCGCGCCCAGCATGAACGAGATGCCCTGGCTGGCCTGCTGCCAGCTGGCGTACGCGCCACGCTCCTCGTCGGGGGCGTGCTCGATCAGGAAGGCCGTGGCACCGCCGACCTCGCCGCCGGCGGAAAAGCCCTGGATCAGCCGGGCCACGACGATCAGCGCCGGGGCCCACAGGCCGATCGAATTGTAGGTGGGCGCCAGGCCGATGATGGCCGTGCCCAGCGCCATCAGCAGGATCGTCAGCGTCAGCGCCGCCTTGCGGCCCACGCGGTCGGCATAGACACCGAGCACGATGGCGCCGACCGGACGCATGAAGAAGCCCACGCCGAAGGTGGCGACGGTCAGCAGGAACGAGGTGAGGTCATCGCCGGTGGGGAAGAACAGTTTGGCAATGATGACGGCGAAGAAGCTGTAGACGGTGAAATCGAACCATTCCAGGCCATTGCCGATGGTCGCGGCGATGATCGCGCGTCGTCGGGTGGCTTTGGTGAGTTCGTGGGCAGGTGCGGCGATGACGGACATGGCGCTTTTGACAACGATGAAGGAACCGGTGGATGCCCCCGCTTCTGCGAGCGGCGGCGCGAGGCGTCATCTTAAGCGATTCCTTACATCGCGCCCTGAAAGTCGGCTCAAGGGCACGTGGGAGAGCAATGGGGAGCGGTACGAGTGGGCTAGAGCGGGCAGAGTGGCCAGAGCCGCAGGAGCGGCGTTCAGCCGGGACGCCGCCTGTTCGTGGCGTGATCGCGGCGCGCGGAGGGCGTTGAGGGCAAGTTGGGCGCGGCGTTGGCCGCAGCATCCGGGCGCCCGGTTTCCGGACGCTTGCGCGTGAACCAGAGCCAGGCGGCGCTGGCCAGCCAGCCAACCACAAAGACCGTATCCCCGGCGTGATTGAACAGGGCGGCAGCGGATGGGGTGCGGAAGAGTTCGGCCAGCAAGTCGGCGGGCAAGCGTGCGACGATCCACAGCAGCACAGCCGGGCCGCTGCCGTAGACGCCGGGCTGCCACCACAGGGCGTGGGGCAAGGCGTGTCGGTGTGCATTGCGCTTTACCACGGGGTTTCTCCAGCTGACCGCCTGGTTCCGAGGCGGGCGCATCTTGCATTGTGGGTAGCGCTCCCGCGCCGGTCGACCGATGGGGCGGCCTGGCGCGGTGAGCCATGGGGCTCCCTGTCATCATCATAGGCCGATTCGCCTTGCGCCTGCCGCTCGCGAGCGGCAATCCCACGCGGACTGTGTGCGCTATCCAACGCGTCGTGCCCGGCACCCGATAAGTGCCAGGTGGAGCTTCAAGTTTTTTGCACGATATATCCGCAATCGGCTTTCGCCGGACGGGCGCATCTTTGCCAGACTTCAGGCATACGCACAAAGCCTTTGAAGGTCACGACCATGCTTCCCGCTCTCTATGTGTCACACGGTTCTCCCATGCTGGCGATCGATCCCGGACCGACCGGCGCCGCCTTCGATGCGCTGGGCGAGCGATTGCGCGCGGAACACCCCAAGGCGGTGCTGGTCATTTCGGCGCACTGGATCTACAGCACGCTGGCCGTCAGCACCCGCAATCGGCAGGAGGCCTGGCACGACTTCGGTGGCTTCCCGCGCGAGCTCTACGCGCTGCGCTACGACGCGCCGGGTGCTCCGACGCTGGCCGCCCGCGTGAAGGCGCTGGTCGAGGCCGCTGCCATCCCCGGCGCCGGGTTTGTCGCCGAGGACGAGGATCGCCCGCTGGATCACGGCGCCTGGATGCCGCTGCGCCATTTCTTCCCGCAGGCGGACGTGCCCGTCGTGCAACTGGCGCTGAACCCGTACCTGACGCCGGCCATGCAGATCGAGATCGGCCGCGCACTGGCGCCGCTGCGCGAGGAAGGCGTGCTCGTGATCGGCTCCGGCAGCTTTACCCACAACCTGCAGGAAGTGTTCGGCGGCGGCCGCAAGGCCCAGCACGGACCGGAAACCGAGCCGTACGTGGATGCCTTTCGCGGGTGGATGCTGGATGCGCTGGACGAAGCGCTGGCCACTGGGGATGTCAGCCGGATCGCCGACTATCGCGCCCAGGCCCCCTATGCGCGCCGGGCGCACCCGACCGACGAGCACCTGCTGCCGCTATACGTGACGCTGGGCGCGGCCATCGGCCCGCGATCGGCCTCGACGGGGCAGACCCAGGTAGCCCGCGTGGCGGATGAGGTGACCTACGGTGTGCTCGCCATGGACACCTTCGTGTTCGACGGCATGGGCGCGGGGCACGTGCGGCTGGACAAGGCGGCCTGACCGGGGCGACTTGAGCAGAACTCCGGGCGCTTCGCCGGGAACGAAAAAGGCGGCCTCGGCCGCCTTTTTCATGATGGAAACAACCGCTAACGCCGGGTCAGGTATTGGCGGGCTGCGCGCGCGCCAAACAGCGCGATCCAACCCATCGTCAGCGCCACCACGGCGATGCCAATCCGCAGGTTGGCCACATGCGCCACGCCGCCGATCAGCACAGGCCCGAGCAGCAGCCCCACGTAGGCGAACCGCGCCACGCGCGCGATGGCCTCGGCCGGGGCCACGCCGGGCAGGCGCGAGGCCGCGACGAAGAAGATCGGCACCATGTTGGCCGCGCCCAGCCCCATCAGGCTGAAGCCGACCAGCGCGGCCAACGGCAGCGGCACCGCAATCGCCAGCGCGATGCCGGCAAATCCAAGCCAGGCGCTGCCGGTCAGCGTGTCGGCATCGCCAAAACGCGCGCGCAGGCGGTCCCCGCCAAATCGGCCGCAGGCCATCCCGCCCGAAAACGCGGCATAGCCGAAGCTGATCCAGCCCAGCGGCGCCGCGGCCACGTCCCGCATGTAGACGCTGGTCCAGTCGTACATCGCGCCTTCCCCGACCAGCCCCAGGAACGCCATCAGCCCCAGCAGCCATAGCGCGCGCGTGGCGTGTTCGCGGTGGTGATCGGCCGTCGGCGGCATCGGATGGTCGGCCATCAGCCGCGGTGCCATGCCGATTGCCACGGCGGCGGTCATTGCGGCGATCATCGCCGCATGCACCAGCGGCGGCACGCCGAGTGTCAGCATCAGGCCGCCGAAAGCCGCCCCGAGCATGCCGCCGAGGCTGAACATGCCGTGCAGCGCGGACATCACGGGCCGCGTGCGGCTGGCCTCCACCGTGGCGGCCTGCGCGTTCATGGCCACGTCGAACGCGGCGTTGGCCATGCCGAAGAGCAGCAGCATCGGCAGCAGCAGCGCAAAGGCGGGCATGGCCAGGATCGCGATGGTTGCCGCGGCAAAGGCGATACCGCCCAGCATCGATGCGCGCGCGCTGCCCAGCCGTGCCACCCAGCGCCCCACCGGGCCCATGGCGAGGATTGCGCCGCCGGCCACGGCCAGCATGGCAAACGACAGCATGGCGTCCGACAACCCGAAACGCGCCTTGATGGTGGGAATGTGAACGCCCCAGGTGGCGAACGTGGCGCCATTGACGAAGAACAGCGCCATCGTGCCGCGCGTGGCGCGGGAGACCGCAAGGGGGGAGGGCACCGATACCACCGCTTATGCCGACTGAGTGCCGGGGCGTAGCAGGCCACGCCGATGCAGCGCGAAGCCGAACGCCAGCAGGGCGCCCGCGGCCAGCGCCACCATGACCCAGAGCATCAGCCAGTAGCCGCCGGCCGCGCGCCACAGCAGGGCGCCGAACCACGGCGCCACGGCCTGCATCAGCAGCACCGGCGTCATCATCAGCCCGTTCAGCGTGGCGTAGTGGTGGCGCGAGATCAGCTCCGGCATGGCCATCGCGCGCAGCATGGTGTTGACGCCGTTGGCGCAGCCATAGAGCACGGCCGCCAGCATCAGCCAGTAGCCGTGGCCCATCGCCAGGCACAGCAGGCCGATGCTCATCACGACATAGACCGGCATCGACAGCCGCACCGGATGATGGATCGGCAGCCGCGCCATGGCCAGCCGCCCGGCCACCTGGGCGGGGCCGATCAGCGCGGCGACGATCAGTTGCTGGCCCAGCGGCATGCCCTTCTCGGTGAGCATCGGGATCAGGTGCGCGCCCAGCAGGGACGCAATCACCGCCGTGGCCGTGAAGGCCAGCACCACGGCCCAGAACACAGGCTGGCGCAGGGTCATGCGGGCAATGCCGGGAGCGCCCGCCCCGGCCAGCGGACCGCCAGCCTGCACGGGCGCGTAGGTGGCGTGCACCGCGAATCGCAGCCGCGCATGGAGCGGCGCGCAGACGAACAGGTTGAGCGCGGCGAATCCCACCAGCGTCGGGCGCCAGCCCAGATGCAGCACCAGCCATTGGGCCAGCGGAATAAACACGGTGCTGGCAAAACCGGCCAGCAGCGTCACGTGGACGATCGGCTTCTGGTAGCCGTCGCCGTACGCCTGGCGCAGGACGACAAACGCGGGTTCGTAGAGCGTGGAAGCCATCGCCAGCCCCAGCGGTATCCACATCAGCAGGAACATCGCCGGGGTCGGACACCACGCCCAGAGCAGCAGCCCGATGGCGGCGAGCACGGAGCCGGCGCTCATCACCTTGCGTGCCGGCACGCGGTCCAGCAGCCGGCCCACGGCGAACGAGCACAGGGCCCAGACCAGCAGCCCCAGCGAAAAGCCCCCGGCCAGGAACGGCTTGCCGTAGCCCAGCGCCTGATGCATCGGGTCGATGAAGACGGTGAAGGTGAAGTAGAGGGTGCCCCAGCTGATGACTTCGGTCAGGCCGAGGGTCCAGACGATATGGCGCGGTGGCAGCGCAGCGGTGGGTACGGCGGGGTCGGCAGGAGCAGTCATGGCGCGCCCGGCGCAGGTGGGGGAGCGCCGGTGGCGGTGCGATGGAAGAAGCGGAAATTGTATCGGCCCGGTCGCCGGATGCCTACGCCAAGGCACTTGGCGGGCGTCGTTCGCGCACCACGCCGACATGCCGCTCCATTCGGCGTTGCCGGCCAGTTGTCGCGATGCCGGTTAAGCCGATGTCGGCGAACCCTTCAGCTCGACGGTATTGCCGTCCGGGTCCTTCACATAGATCGAAGGGCCCCGGCCCTCGGCGCCGTATCGCTGCTCGACGGGGCTGGCATCGACACGATGAATGTGCAGGTGTTCAAAGATCGCCTCGGCATCGAACGGGTCGATGCGCAGGCAGAAATGGTCGAGGTTGCGGCCCTCGGCACCGGGCCCGGCACCACCGGCCCGACCGAGCGGGCCGGCGAGCGACACCAGGTCGATCAGGCTGTTGCCGGCGCGTAGCTGGGTCAGCCCGAAATCGGGCTGCTCGCGCTCGAGGGTGCAGCCCAGTACGTCCACATAGAACCGCGCCAGGCGAGGCACATCCGCCGTGCGCAGTACCAGGTGATCGATGCCGGCGATGCGGAACATGGCGACTTGCCTCCTTCCCTCTTGGCCTACTTGTGCAGGCCGTCGTACTCGACGATCTTGAGGCTGCCCAGGTCCACGCCATCCACGCAGCGCACGTTGACCCCCGCCATGGCATTGCCCTGCGGGTCCTGCGCCTCCGCGTACGGGCCGCAGCCACAGACCGGGCAGAAGCGGTGCGCGATCTTCATCGTGTTGAAGCGGTAGGTCGATGCATTCTCGTCCGGCGTCTTGAGCCGGAACTGCGCCTTGGGTACGAACCACAGCAGATGGCCGCGCCGGCGGCAGATCGTGCAGTTGCATTGCAGGACCGAGGTGATCTCGCCGTCCGCCTCGAAGGCGACGCGTCCGCAATGGCAGCTTCCCTGGTAGGTCGTCATGGGGTCTCCTGATGTTGTCGTCATCCGACCCCGCCCGCTCACTGGTCCGGGATCAGCCGCTTGCCCAGGCTGACCGCGGCGTCGCGGCCATAGCCGAGCTTGTCGTAGAACGCCATCACGGCGTCATTGCCTTCTCGCACGAGCAGGTTGATCTTCGGGCAGCCGCGTTTGATCAGCAGCGCCTCCGCGCGCGCCATCAGCATACGCCCGTAGCCACGGCCCTGAAACCCCGGGTCGACAGCCAGGTAGTAGACCCATCCGCGATGGCCGTCAAAGCCGATCATCGCCGATGCCACCACGCGGCCGTCGGTCTCGCCGACGAGGAACAGCTCGGGTTGCTCGGTCATCTTGCGGGCGATGTCGCGATGCGGGTCGTTCCAAGGCCGGGTCAGGCCGCAGGCTTGCCAGAGTGCCACCACGGCGGGTTCATCGGCGGCGCGATATGCGCGGATCAGCATGGGAATGAGGGCGGCGGAAGCGACCACTGCTGCATCGCAGCGCGGGCGTTTGCCGACATTGTTAAGCGATTGACAGTGTATCCGCGGCGGCGCTGTCACAATGGCCGGCAACACCTGAGAACAACACCCCACAGGAGACACCATGAGCGACATCCACGCGCCCGCGCGCGCCACCTTCCGCCACATGGAACAGGGCACCCGGGAAGACTGGGCGGCCATCTCGGCGGAGTTCATGCCCTATGCGCGGGCGCTGCCGGACCGCGTGCTGACGCACCTGCGCCTGCTCGATGGCGATTGCGGCGGCTTTCCGGTGGATCGCCTGACCCATTCGCTGCAGACCGCGACATTGGCCCACCGCGACGGGCAGGACGAGGAGTACGTAGTTTGCGCGCTGCTGCACGACATCGGCGACACGCTTGGCAGCTTCAACCATCCCGACATCGCCGCGGCCATCCTCAAGCCGTTCGTGAGCGCGGAGAACCTGTGGATGGTGGAAAAACACGGCGTGTTCCAGGGCTACTACTTCTTCCATCACTTGGGCCTGGATCGCAACCTGCGCGAGCAGTTCCGCAGCCAGCCGGACCTGTTCGACCGCACGGCCGATTTCTGCCGCAAGTACGACGCCGCCGCGTTCATGCCGGACTACGACACGCTGCCGCTGGAATTCTTCGAGCCGATGGTGCGGCGGGTGATGAGTGCGCCGAGAAACTCGATGTATGTGAAGCCCGGCGAGAACACCTTGGCGCGCGCGGAGTAAGGCCGCCAAACAAAAACGGCGCGGGGTGTTGGCCCGCGCCGTCTTCATTTGCCCAGTCTCCCGGGCATTGATGATGCACCCCTCAGGCAGCCTGCTGTCCCGCCTGCGGATTGCGGAACTGCTCCAGCAACTTCGCCCACTTGCCGCGCACGGCCTTCAGGTTGTTCTCCTTCACATGGCCGAAGCCGCGGATGTCGTCCGGCAGGTTGGCCAGCGCGATGGCCGCGCCGTGGTTGGCCGCCGTCAGGCCGGCCGACAGGTCCGCCAGCAGCGCACGGTACTCGCCGATCAGTGCCCGTTCGGTGCGGCGCTCCTCGGTCTTGCCGAAGATGTCGAGCGCGCCGCCTCGCAGGCCCTTGAGTTTGGCGAGGATCCGGAACAACGTCATCGTCGATGGCCCGAAGCGGCGCTTCACCAGATGCCCCTGGTCGTCGCGCTTTGCCATGATCGGCGGCGCCAGCCAGAAATTCAGCTGGTAGTCGCGGCCGGGTTCGCCTTCGAACTGGGCCCGCAGCTTGTCCAGGAATACCGGGTCCGTGTAAAGGCGAGCCACCTCGTACTCGTCCTTGTACGCCATCAGCTTGGCCAGGTTGCGCGCGGCGGCTTCCGTCAGCGGCAGCGGCTTGCCCGAACCCACCAGCGCCGATTCGGCGGCGCGCACGCGATTGACGGCCTCGCGGTATTGCTCCGCATAGGCGGCGTTCTGGTACTGGGTCAGCAGGTCCGCGCGGTTGGCGATCAGCTTTTCCAGCAGCGCGCCCGACGACGTCGGCAGCTTCACCACATCGGCACCTTCGGCCGTCGTCTGCAGCTTGCCGGTCAGCGACAGCACGTGCTCGGGGTCATGCGCCATGTGGCGGCCCCAGTCGAACGCGGCCTTGTTCTTGTCCACCGACACGCCGTTCAGCTCGATGGCGCGCTCCAGGGCCTCCAGCGTCAGCGGGATCCAGCCCTTCTGCCAGGCGTAGCCCAGCACCAGCGGGTTGGTGTAGATCGCGTCGCCGATCAGCGCCACGGCCAGCGCGCTGGCGTTGATGAAGTCGCACTGGGCGCCCACGGCATTGCGGATGTCCTGTTCCGCCGACATGCCCGGGAACTGCCACTTCGGATTCTTGATGAACTCGGCGGTGGGGGTTTGCGCCGTATTGACGACGGCCCGCGTGCGGCCAGCCTGCGTCTTCGAGATAACCTCGTCGGTGGCCGAGACGATGGCGTCGCACCCGATCACGAGATCGGCCTCGCCCATGGCGATGCGCGTCGCGTGCAGGTCATCGGGCCGCGCCGCGATCTGCACGTGGGACAGCACCGCGCCACCCTTCTGCGCCAGGCCCGCCATGTCGAGCACGGTCACGCCCTTGTTCTCGAGGTGCGCCGCCATGCCGAGCAGGCCGCCGATCGTCACCACGCCGGTGCCGCCCACGCCGGTGACCAGCACGCCGAATGCGCGGCGCAGCGGCGGGAGCGTCGGCTCCGGCAGTGCGGGCAGGCTGTCCATCGACACGCCATGCGCCGCCGGCTTGCGGACCTGCGCGCCTTCGGCCGTCACAAAGCTCGGGCAGAAGCCGTTGGTGCACGAAAAGTCCTTGTTGCACGACGACTGGTTGATCTGGCGCTTGGTGCCCAGCTCGGTCTCCAGCGGTTCCACGGACAGGCAGTTCGACTTGACCGAGCAATCGCCGCAGCCTTCGCACACTGCGTCGTTGATGAACGCGCGGCGTGCCGGATCGGGGAACGTGCCGCGCTTGCGGCGGCGGCGCTTCTCCGTGGCGCAGGTCTGGTCGTAGATCAGGATCGTGCAGCCCGGCACCTCGCGCAGTTCGCGCTGGATGCGGTCCAGCTCATCGCGGTGATACACGGTCAGGCCTTCGGGCAGCTTGATCGCGCCGTTGTACTTCTCCGGCTGGTCCGTGACGATGACGATCTTCTTCGCGCCTTCCGCGGACACCTGGTACGCGATGTCCTGCACGGACAGCTGGCCGTCCACGGGCTGGCCGCCGGTCATGGCCACCGCGTCGTTGTAGAGGATCTTGTAGGTGATGTTGACGCCCGCGGCGATCGACGCGCGGATGGCCAGCAGCCCGGAGTGGAAGTAGGTGCCGTCGCCTAGGTTGGCGAACACGTGGTTGTCGCCGGCAAACGGCGCCTGGCCGATCCACGCCACGCCTTCGCCGCCCATCTGGCTGAAGGTGCTCGTGCTGCGGTCCATCCACACGGTCATGTAATGGCAGCCAATGCCGGCCAGCGCGCGCGAGCCTTCAGGCACATTGGTCGACGTATTGTGCGGGCAGCCGGAGCAGAACCACGGCGTGCGCTCGGCGGTCACGCGCGGCGTGGCCAGCGCACGCTCCTTGGCCTCGATGATGGCCAGGCGTGCCGCGATGCGGGCGCGCACGTCCACGGGCAGGTCGAACTTTTCCAGCCGCGTGGCGATGGCCTTCGCGATGATCGCCGGCGAGAGTTCGTAGTGGGCCGGCAGCAGCCATTTGTTCTGCGGGATCGACCATTCGCCGCCCGCGTTGTCGCGTTCGTCGAACTTGCCGTAGACCTTGGGGCGCACATCGTCGCGCCAGTTGTACAGCTCTTCCTTGAGCGCGTACTCCATGATCTGGCGCTTCTCTTCGATCACCAGGATTTCCTGCAGCCCCTCGGCAAAGGCGCGCGCGCCGTGCGCTTCCAGCGGCCAGACGCAGCCAACCTTGTACAGGCGGATGCCGATCTGCGCGCAGGTCTCGTTGTCGAGGCCGAGGTCGCACAGGGCCTGGCGCGTATCCAGGTACGCCTTGCCGGCGGTCATGATGCCGAAGCGCGCATGCGGCGAATCGATCTCGATCCGGTCCAGCTTGTTGGCGCGCACATAGGCCAGGCCGGCGTACCACTTGAAGTCCAGCAGGCGGGCTTCCTGTTCCAGCGGCGGGTCCGGCCAGCGGATGTTCAGGCCGCCCTGCGGCAGGATGAAATCCTCGGGCAGAGTGATCTGCACGCGGTGCGGATCCAGCTCCACGGACGCCGACGATTCCACCACATCGGTCACGCACTTCATGGCGACCCAGAGGCCCGAATAGCGGCTCATGGCCCAGGCGTGCAGGCCGTAGTCGAGGTATTCCTGGACGTTGGACGGATACAGCACCGGCAGGCCGCAGGCCTTGAAGATGTGCTCGGACTGGTGCGCCAGCGTGGAGGACTTGGCCGAGTGGTCATCGCCAGCCAGGACCAGTACGCCGCCGTGCGGGCTCGATCCGGCGGAATTCGCATGCTTGAACACATCGCCCGTGCGATCCACGCCCGGGCCCTTGCCGTACCACATGCCGAATACGCCATCGAACTTGGCGTCGGGGTACATGTTGACCTGCTGCGATCCCCACACGGAGGTGGCGGCGAGGTCTTCGTTCAGGCCGGCCTGGAATACGACGTTGTGCGCCGCCAGGTGTTTCTTGGCCTTCCATAGCGACTGGTCCAGGGCACCCAGCGGCGATCCGCGGTACCCGGAGATAAAACCGGCGGTGTTGAGTCCCGCGGCGCGATCGCGTTCCTGCTGCAGCATCGGCAGCCGTACCAGGGCCTGCGTGCCGCTGATGTAGATGCGGCCGCGCTCCAGGGTGTACTTGTCTTCGAGGGAAACGTTTTCGAGCGCGCGACGGATAGCGTCGCTGACCGGAGGGGTCAGGGGGGCATTCATGAGTGCTCCTCTAGGGGCATGCTGTCGGGATCACCGACACATCAGTTGTGGGCAACCGTACTCGGTCCCTTGTGGGGGCGTTGGACGGCCGTGTCTCTGCGCGGCATGGTAGCACCGGCGTGGCGGCCGCGGTACCGTGCGATGCAGCATAAAGCGCGCCTGATACCCCCGTGATTTCCCGTAGCCACCGGCGCCACGCGTGTACACTGCGTTGCATCCAGCTGGCACGCAGCCCCGCCCGATGGCCGGGCGAATGACGCCTGTGCGTCACACCGCCGGTACCCCGGCATGGTGCAACCCGCACCGCTTATTTCATATCGAACATGACCAATTCCCCTCGCCAGGGCGCAACCCTGGCTGTGCTGATCGATGCCGACAACGCGGCGCCCGCCATCGTGGAAGGCCTGCTGGCGGAGGTGGCCAAGTACGGCGTGGCCGCCGTCAAGCGCATCTACGGCGACTGGACCAAGCCCAACCTCGCGGGCTGGAAGGAACGCCTGCTGTCGCACTCGATCCAGCCGATCCAGCAGTTCCGCTACACCGTGGGCAAGAACGCCACGGACAGCGCGATGATCATCGACGCGATGGACCTGCTGTACACGGGCCGTTTCGACGGGTTCTGCATCGTCTCCAGCGACAGCGATTTCACGCGGCTGGCGTCGCGTATCCGCGAGCAGGGGCTGATCGTCTACGGCTTTGGCGAGCGCAAGACGCCCAAGCCATTCGTGACCGCATGCGACAAGTTCATCTATTCCGACGTGCTGCGCGGGGACGCCGACACGGACACGGACACGGAGGCCGAGGGGGCCACCGCGCCGGCCCGCCGGCGCAATCCCAACGAGCTGCGCCAGGATTCTCGGCTGGTGCGCCTGCTGCAGACCGCTTCGCAGGCGGTATCGGACGAAGACGGCTGGTCCACGCTGGGCGGCATGGGGAACCACATCGCCAAGACGGCGCCCGAATTCGACTCGCGCAACTATGGCTACGGCAAGCTCTCGGAGCTGGTGGCGGCGACCGGGCTGTTCGAGGTCGAGACGCGCAACGGCGGCAACAACAAGACCATCTGGGTACGGCTGAAGAAGCGCGGCAAGGGCGAGGGCGGTGGCCAGCCGCAGCAAGGGCAGCAGCAAGGCCAGCAAAGTCAGCAAGGCCAGCAGCAAGGACAGCAGCGTCCGCCACAGGGCTACGGCCAGCAGAACGAGCCGCGCCGCCCGACGCCGGCACCCCAGCCCCAGGCGCAACCGCTGCCGGCCGCCACGGTGGCGCAGCCGGTGCCGCCGGTGGAAACCCCTGCGCCGGTCGTGGAGTTCGACGCGATTCCCGAACCCGCGCCGGTGTTTTCGGCGGCGTCTGAAGACGAGGACGATGGCGCCGGCTCGGCATCCACACTGATTTCGGAAGCCCTGGACGCGCCGGAAGACAGGTCGAACGGCCGAGGCAAGCGCACCAGGCGGCCCGACGTGGCACTGAGCGACAAGCCGTGGCCGATCGACCAGTCGGTGTTTGCGGCGCCGGGTACGACGGTGTTGTCGGCTCAGATGGATGGGGTCGCGCCGGCGGCGGAGGCGGAGACGGCAAAGGCAGAACTGCCCAGGCCGGAAAAGGCCGAGGCGCCCAAGCCGGCGGCCCGGAAGGCCGCCCCAAGGAAGGCCGCCAGCAAGACCGCTAGCAAGTCCGGGGACACGCCCGCCAGCAAGCCGGCCAAGGCCGCGCCGCGCAAGCGGGCGCCGGCGAAGAAAGCCGCGGAGTGATGTCCGGCGCCGCACCAGCGGCGTAAGAGGCCGCGCGGCTGGCGGCCACCGGACTACAGCAAGGGAAGATCCACGCCGGTGCATGCAGCGCCGGCGTCGGACCGCTCTCCCGCTTTCTGATTTTCGCTCTCTGCTCTCCCGAGCCCCGGCCTACCGTACCAGCTGGTTGATCTCGATGATCGGCATCAGCACGGCCAGTACGATCAGCAGCACCACCACACCCATCGTCAGGATCAGCAACGGCTCCAGCAGGCTGGTCAGGAACAGCGTGCGACGCTCCAGTTCCTGGCTTTCGCCCGTGGCCGCGCGCTCCAGCATCACCGGCAGGTTGCCGGTGGCCTCGCCCGAGCGGATCAGGTGCACGAGCACCGGCGGGAACTGGTTCTGCGCGGCCAGCGCGCGCGCCAGCGACGAGCCTTCGCGCACGCGCGTGGTGGCATCGTCCACGTTGGTCTTGAGCGCCTGGTTGGTCAGCGTCTCGCCGGCCGCCTGCAGGCTGCGCAGGATCGGCACGCCGGCGGACACCAGGATCGCCAGCGTGCTGGCAAACCGAGCCGTGTTGTAGCCGCGGATCAGCTTGCCGACCAGCGGCGCGGTCAGCAGCCAGCGGTGCCAGGCCAGGCGGACGTCGGGCTGGCGCAGCAGGCTGCGAACGATCAGCGCCGCCACGCCGATGACGGCAAGCGCGGCCCACCACCAGTTCCGCACGAAGTCCGACAGCGCCAGCATGACGATCGTTAGCGTGGGCAGCTTTTGCTTGGTGTTGGCAAAGACGCTGACCACCTGCGGCACCACGTACGACAGCAGGAAGATCACGATGGCGAATGCCACCACGGTCACGATGGCCGGGTAGGTGAACGCCAGGCGGATCTTCGCGGTCAGCGCGTTGCGCGACTCGATATAGCCGGCCAGCCGCTCCAGCACCACGCCCAGATGGCCGGAGTGCTCGCCCGCGGAAACCAGCGCGCGGTAGATATCGGGAAAGTCCTTGGGATGCTGCGCCAACGCGACGGACAGCGAGCTGCCGCCCATGACTTCCGCGCGGATGCCGGCCAGCAGTTCGTGCACGTACTGGCGCTCGGCCTGGTCGGCCAGTGCGCCGAGCGCCTCGTCCAGCGGCAGGCCGGAGACGATCAGGCTGGCCAGCTGGCGGGTGAACAGCGCCTGTTCCTGCGTGCTCAGCCGGCGTATCAGCATGGCGCTGCCGCTGCGCGGCGCCAGCCCGGCACCGGCCAGCGGGTCGACGGTGATCGGCGTCAGGCCGCGCGCACGCAGTTGCGTGCGGGCCTGCTTCGGGCTGTCGGCCTCGATGACACCACGGTCGGCGCGGCCGGTGGCGTCAGCGGCTTCGTAGCGATAGGCGGGCATGCTGCGATCTGTCCCTTGCTTATTCGCGCGTGACGCGCAGCACTTCTTCCAGCGACGTGGCGCCGCTGTCGATCCAGCGTTGCGCATCGCTGCGCATCGTGTGCATGCCCTTGGCCAGCGCGGCCTGCTTGATCTCGGACTCCGGCTGCTGCCGGTGGATCATGGTCTGGATGTCGCTGTCGACGGTCAGCAGCTCGTACACACCCATGCGGCCCTGATAGCCGGAACGCCCGCACTTGTCGCAGCCCACCGCATGCCAGACGCGTTGCAGCGGCTTGCCTTGCGCGTGCAGCAGCTCGGCCTCGGCCGGGGTGACCTCGATCACTTCCTCGCGCTTGCAATGCACGCACAGGCGGCGTACCAGCCGCTGCGCCAGCACGCCCAGCAACGACGACGACAGCAGGAACGGCTCGATGCCCATGTCGACCAGCCGCGTCACGGCGGATGCCGAATCGTTGGTGTGCAGCGTGGCCAGCACCAGGTGGCCCGTCAGCGAGGCCTGCACGGCGATCTGTGCCGTCTCCAGGTCGCGGATTTCGCCGATCATGACCACGTCCGGGTCTTGCCGCAGGATGGCGCGCAAGGCCTTGCCGAACGTCATGTCGATGCGCGGATTGACCTGGGTCTGGCCGATGCCCTCCAGGTCATACTCGATCGGGTCTTCCACCGTCATGATGTTGGTGGTGCGTGCATCGAGCCGTGACAGCGCCGCATACAGCGTGGTGGTCTTGCCGGAGCCGGTCGGCCCCGTCACCAGGACGATGCCGTGCGGCTGCCGCACCAGATGGTCGAATCCGTGCAGGGTGCCGGGCGCCATGCCAAGTTTGGCGAGGTCCAGCCGGCCGGCCTCCTTGTCCAGCAGACGCAGCACGGCGCGTTCGCCGTGGCCGGTCGGCAGCGTGGAGACGCGCACGTCCACCGGGCGGCCACCCACGCGCAGCGTGATGCGGCCATCCTGCGGCAGGCGTTTCTCGGCGATGTCGAGCTGCGCCATGATCTTGATCCGCGAGATCAGCGCGCCGTGCAGCGCCTTCTTCGGCCGCACCACGTCGCGCAGCGTGCCGTCCACGCGGAAGCGCACCACGGAGGCGGACTCGAACGGCTCGATGTGGATATCGGACGCCTGCTCGCGCGCGGCCTGGGTCAGCAACGCATTGATCATGCGGATGATCGGCGCGTCGTCTTCGGATTCCAGCAGGTCTTCCACGGCCGGAATGTCCTGCATCAGGCGCGAAAGATCTACTTCGCCTTCCACTTCGCCCACCACCTGTGCGGCGCTGCCGTCCTGCCGGTTGTAGGCATCGGACATGGCGGCTTCCAGCGCGGCCGGTTCCAGCACGCGCAGATGCAACGCGCCGTGCACCCGCGCCACCTCGGCAAGTGCCGATGGCGAAGTCTGGCGGCTCACCCAGACTTCCAGGCCGTCGGGCCGCTGGCGCGCGATCAGCAGCGGGGCTTCGCGCGAGAACGAATAGGAAACCAGCCGGGCGGCCATCGGCGAGGGCGGCTCGGACAGATCCGCCGACGATGACATCGGCGGCGGCGTGATGGTTGCTGGCGTATCGGTGGCCATGGCGAAGATCAGCTGGCGCGCGGCGTATTCGCCGCACCGGCACCATTCTGCGAAATCGGGCGCGGCGCAGTTTGCGGGACCGGCTGCGGCGACGGCGCGGTCCCCGGCTGCAAGGGCTCCAGCGGCAGCGGACTCTGCACCGGACCGTTGTAGCGCGGATCCACGAACGGCGTGCCCGGGGCGTCGGCCGGCGGCAGCACCGGCGTGTCCTTGTCGCGCACAAACATGTTAGGCGAGACAAAGCCCTGCTGCTGGCCGCGGATGTATTCGTAGCGGTCCTGCGTCAGGCGGTCCGTGGCGCTGGCGGTGCGCATGATGTACGGGCGCAGGAACACCAGCAGGTTGGTCTTCTTGCGGTTCTTGTTCTCGTAGCGGAACAGGCTGCCGATGAACGGAATGTCGCCCAGCAGCGGCACCTTCTGCACGCCGTCGCCATAGCTGTCCTCGATCAGCCCGCCCAGCACGATGATCTGGCCGTCATCCACCAGCACGTTGGTTTCGATCGAGCGCACGTTGGTGGTGGGGCCCTGCGTGGCGTTGATCGTGTTGGCCACCACCGACGACGATTCCTGGTAGATCTGCATCTTGACCAGCCCGCCATCGGTGATCTGCGGGCGCACGCGCAGCGTGATGCCGACGTCCTTGCGGTCGAAGGTCTGGAACGGCGTGACCGTCGCGGTGCTGCCGGTCTGCGCATAGGAGCCGGTGGTGATCGGAATGTTCTGGCCGATCAGGATCTTGGCTTCCTCGTTTTCCAGCGTGATCAGGTTCGGCGTGGACAGCAGGTTGACGCTGTCGTTGCTGCCGAGAGCCCGCAGCAGTGCGCCGAGGCCGATGGCCTTGTTGACGACGCCCAGGTTCAGGCCGCCGATATCCGGCACCAGTTGCGTGGCCGCGGCAATGCCGCCCGTGCGGTCGTTGTTGATGGCCGCGATGGCGCCCGTCAGGTTGATGATGTTCTTGCCGCCGCTGCCGAAGTTGGTGCCGGCAAAGCCGACGGTGTTGCCGCCCGAATTGATCAGGCCCTGCCATTGGATGCCGAGCTCGCTGGCCTGCGTGGCGGTGACCTCGACGATCATCGATTCGATATAGACCTGCGCGCGGCGCGCGTCGAGGTCCTCGATCACGGCGCGCAGGTTGCGGTAGACCGGTTCGCTCGCGGTGATGATCAGCGAGTTGGTGGTCGGGTCGGCCTGGATCGTGCCGCCCGTGGTGGGTTGCTGGTTGACCGCGAACGAGGCGGAGAACGCATTGGCGCCGCCGTAGCCGGAGCTCGATCCCGAGCGGCCGGAGCCGCTGCTGGCGCCGCCACCGGTGTATTGGCCGCCCTGTGGCGTGGACGGGGTCTGGAACGCGCCGGCGCCGGTCGCGCCGATGGCGCCAGGCGTGCCGCCGGGCTGGGTCGAGGGCGTGAGGCTCGCATCGGCGGCCACGATCGCGCGCAGCGTGGAGGCCAGCTTCACGGCATCGGCATTCTTGAGCGGCACCACCCAGATGTTGCCGGGCTTGGCAAAGGGCTGGTCGAGTCTTTCGATCAGCGCGCGGGCCTGCTGCACGCGCGCGCGGCTGGAGGCGCGGATCATCAGCGAATTGCTGCGTGGCTCCGCCACCACCGTCGTACGCAAGCTGGTGTCGCCACCGGGCGCGCCGCCACCAGCGCCGCCGGCTGCGGACGGGTCCAGCAGCTTCTGCAGCACCACGGCCGCGTCGCTGGCGATCGCATACTTCAGCGGCACCAGTTCCACTTCGCCCGAGGCCGGCGCATCCACGGCCGCGATGATGCGGGCCAGGCGGCGCAGGTTGTCGGCGTAGTCGGTGATGACCAGCGTGTTATTGGCCGGGTACGCGGTGATGGTGTTGTTCGGCGCGATCATCGGCCGCAGCACCGGCACGAGGTTGTTGGCCGACTCGTAGTTCAGCCGGAAGACCTGCGTCACCACTTGTTCGCCGCGGCTGCCACCCTGTCCGATCACGATGGGGGATCCCTGCAGCTTGGCATCGGCCTCCGGCACGACCTTGGTGAAGCCGTTGCCTTCCACCATCGCATAGCCCTGCATCCGCAGCACCGACCCCAGCGTCTCCAGCGCCTGCGCGCGCGAGACCGGCTGCTCGGTGACCAGGTTCACCGTGCCCTTGACCCGCGGATCGATGACGAAGTTCTTGCCCGTGGCCTGACCCACCGCCTTTACCACGGAGTCGAGATCGGCATTGACGAAGTTCAGCACCACCTGGTCGCGGTTGCGCGGCGAGATGTCGTTCGGCTGCGGTGGCTGCTGCGCCCAGAGCGGCGCGGGTGCCAGCAGGGACAGGCCGCACAGCAGCACAGTGGCGCGCGCGCAGGCGGTGCGGAAGAAGGGTCGGGGTGCTTGGGTTTTCATCATTGTTTCGAAACGGACTGCTTCTCTCCGGCAGTGGTGGGTCAGAAGTGCAGCCTTAGAAGCGCAGCCTTGTTACGTTGTCCTCATGTCGTCCCAGCAGGCTCAGCAGGCCTGCGAGCTGCGTGGCGGCCTGGGGGTCGGTACGGGCCGTGCCCTCGAAGCGTGCCTGCCTGCCCAGGGTGCCGCTGCCCTCCAGGTACAGCGGTCCGGCAGTGGTCCTCAGTTGCAACTTGCCGTCTGCGCCGGTCAGGTCGATCTCGACGCGATAGCTGCCCAGCGGGCGCAAACGGCTGACTGCGGCGGACATCTGCTCGAACTGCATGGTCAGGTGTCCGTACTTCTGGTTGCCGGCAAAGCGGCCCTGCAGCGCCGACCAGGCGATGCGCATCATGCCGTCCGGGCGCAATGTGTTGAACGGCGCGCCGATGCCCTCCAGCAACGACGCGGGCAACCGGATCGCGCCGGGCTGGACGCTCCAGCCGGCCGGCGTCACGGCCACGGTGACCGGCGCCTGCATCGACTGGTCGTGCGTCAGCACCATGCGCAGCGTGCCGGTCAGCAGCGGCCAGAATGCCACGTCCCATCGCAGCCGGCCCGGCAGGACCGTCGCCGTCTGGCTGCCCGCGCCGGCGGACAGCGCCAGCGTCGCGCTGCCGTGCCAAACCGTGCCTGCCGCGTCGGCCAGCAGGACCCGGCGCTGCGTGCGCGTGGCCACCGTGTCGGCCAGCCACGCAGCCGGCCACCCGGCCAGCATCGTCACGACCACGATGGCGAGGCCCAGCAGCGTCCAGCGCACCCGCTTCCAGCCGTTTGCGACGGGCGTGCGCCGGCGTGCAAGGCGCAGGGATTCCAGCCGCGCCATCAGTTGCGGCCACCGGCACCGGGGCCTTGCATGGTGGCGGTCACGTTGACGAGCGCCGTGGCGCCCACGTAGGCAATCCGTGCGTCCACCACCTTCAATCGCTGCTGCTGCCGGACATCCTGCAGCCAGGCGGCCACCGACCCGAAGGCGGCCTTGTCGATCTGTACCTGCACGGCGTTGTCGCCCGTGGGCGCCAGTCGGGTGGCCTTGAGTCCGTGCAGGCCCAGGCTGTCTTGCAGCGCCTGGGTCAGCGCATCGCCACGCAGGGAAGGCGCCGGGCTGGCGGACAAGCTGCGCGCTTCCTGCGCCAGGGTTTCCATTTCGGCGAGGTCCGCGCGCAGCGCCGGCAGATTGCGGGCCAGCCGCGCGCGACCG
Organism: Cupriavidus sp. 01L415; assembly: GCF_056400065.1. Lineage (NCBI taxonomy): Bacteria > Pseudomonadati > Pseudomonadota > Betaproteobacteria > Burkholderiales > Burkholderiaceae > Cupriavidus > Cupriavidus sp. 01L415. Next base: position 295,129 of record NZ_JBFTSP010000005.1, read on the forward strand.
TCGGCAGCGGGCTCCCAGAGCACCAGATAGCCGATGACGAGCGCGAGCACCACGGCGCCGCCGCCCAGAATGGCCTGCTCGCGCGGATTGCGGGCGTTCCAGAATACGTCGAAGCGTTCGCGCCAGCGATCCGGCACGCGCGGCGTCAGGCGGGCCAGACGTGCGGAGATGAGACCGGTCCGGCCGGTGCGGTGGTTGTCTTTCATGATCCGGCCTTCACGGTCCACCGCGTTGCACCTTGCGGTGGCGTGCTGCCGGCGCGACCCGCCGCGTCCGGCGGCGTCTTGTCTTCTTCCATCTGCAGGCCGGCCTGGCGTGCGTTGTTGCGCAGGGTGTTGGTGTCCATGCCGGGCTTCACCGTGGCGTAGAGCGTGCCGGCGCGGTAGTCGAGCTGCAACAGGCCGTCAGGCGGCAACTGCTGCGCGGCGAGGGCGAACTTGTCGGCGAGCGGCAGGAAGTCGTTCGGCGTGCTGCGCCCGCTGGCCGTGCGCAGCTGTTCGATTTGCCGGCGCATCAGCAGCGGCGGCTCGGCAATCGGGGGGACATTCGGGAACGCCGTGTGCAGGATGTCGATCTGTGCCGCCTCCAGCCGCCTGGCTTCCTGGCGCAGCATCAGCCACTGCACGTTCATGCCGATGATCTGCACGAGCAATACCCCCGCGGCCAGCGCCAGCGGCAGGCGCCACGCGTGCAGGTTCCAGCGGTCCGCGCGTCCCTGCGCGAATTCGAACTGGGCCAGGTCGAGTTGCGGCTGGCGCAGGCAGTCCTCCACGCCAGCGAGCCAGATGCGCCAGTCTTCCGACACGCGGGACGCGCGCGGGGCAGGGCGTTGGTTGCGCAGCGCCGGCACCGGCGCCTGGGCCACGGCTGCGCGGTCACCGTGCCATTCGCCGGCGGGCGCCAGGGCCTGCCAGGCTGCCAGTGCCTGGGCTCCCAGCAGCAGGCCATAGCCTTCATACGGCCCGGTGCGGACGGTCAGTTGCCACAGGCGATCGGCGGCGGCCATGGTGGCGATGTCGAGCTGGGGATCGGCTTGCGCGAGCGCGGTGGCTGCGGCTTCCACGACCAGCGTTGCGGGCTGTGCAGGCGCGGCGGTGTCGGGGCTGGCAGCCGGTGTGGCGGAGGGCGTGACGGATGGGCTGGCGGAAGTGCCGGCGACCAAGCCCGTGCCGGGCACTGGTTCGAGCTCTCCGGCGAGTACGGGTTCGCGTGCGGTGGCCTCGGCTGCCTCTGCGGCCTGCCCGGACTCGGCGCCGGGGGCGAGCGGCAGGCAGAGCTGCGCGGGCAGCACGTGGCGGCGGCGGTGCTTGTGGTCGGCAAAGGCGTCCAGGACTGCGCGCAGCCAGGCGCGGTCCGTCACCATCAGCAGCCGGCGGCGCGCGGCGCGTGGCGACGCGGCAGGCTCCAGCACGGGCCCCAGCGCGATATGGCACGGTGCAGCATCCGTCGCGAGCACGTCCTCGACGAGGTTTGGCAGCGCCAGTCTCAGCCGGGCGGGCGGCAAGGGCGGCACCCGTGCCGTCGTCAGCAGCACATCGCTGGCGGCAACAATCAGCACGAGGCGGTCGGCGGCGGGCATTTCGGCGGCCAAAGCGTGGCCTTCCCGCAACAGCTCAGGTGCGTCTGGAAGCCCGGCCCGACGGCCTTTCTCCCCTACGGGCGTGCGTACCAAAGCAAAGGGCATCGCGCCGAACTGCCACGGTTGCGGCTGGTCATGCGGCCGTTGCGGCAGGCGGACGTAGAGGGTGGTGCTCAAAATGTCGTTGGTTTCTGGGTGGCAAGGTGCGCCGGGGCTGCTTCGGCGGGCTGCCGGATGGCGAAGCGCGCGCTTCCGTGACGGGCGGTTTCAGCTTGCGCGATCGGCGCTGGCGCTCGCCCGGCTTCGGCCCGACAGCGTACCTTGCCTGTGTGACTAACTCGCGTCAATAGCGCCCAGTCCGGATTTGCGGTCGGACGATTGCGGCATAGGTGTCGGGCCCGGCGCCCGACAGGATGGCGTCAGCGTTGCTCCGGCATGCGGTCCGCATCGCGGACCCAGATGACCCGGGTGGTATTGCCGCTGCCGAAGACGGGCGCGCGGAAGATCAGCGAGACCTGGAGCCGCCGTGCGCGCTCGTGGCGTACCAGGCCGTAGATCAGGAAATAGTTGGTGCGAACGTCGAGCGTCTCGGTCACGCTGGCCCCGGCGGCTTGCGGCGCAATCGCGCTCAGCTGGGTGCTGACATCCCCGGTGTTGTTGAAGTAGGCGCGGTCGCGCTGGCGTACCAGTTCGCGCGCGCGATCGAGCGGCAGCTTGTCGATGACCGCCGCCAGCACTTCGGCGTCGGCGGTGTTGGCGTTGACCTTGGTCCGCTCCGGCAGCACGGTGACAAACGGTTCGAGCGTGGCCACGATCTCGGGCGTGTAGCCGGGGATCGCCAGCAAGTCCGCGGCGCTATCCGGTGGCCGGGGCGGCGGTTGTCCGTCGATCGCACCGCCCTTGGCGGCACGCAGCATGTACTGGGCGGTGGGCTCGGCCAGCGCCGCGTTCATGCCGAGCGTTTGAAGCAGCCGGCGGAACGCCACCAGCGACGGCGCATCGATCTGGGCCACGCGGCCGGCGCCATCGGCGTTCCAGATATAGAGATTGGTCAGGTTGAACCGCGCCTGGGCGTCGAGGATACGGCCGGACAGGAACGAGGTCTCGCCGGCCTGGTCGGTACGCAGGCCGGCGCCGAGGAAGTCGGACAGCCGGGTTTCCGCGATGGGCACGGACCACGGCTCGCCCAGATAGTCGACGTTGGACCGCCGCTGATCGTCGCGCAGGATCAGGCGCGCCCAGTCCACGGCGGCGCGTTCGATCCACGCCGCCTGGGCCACCAGCCGCTGGTTTTCGATCGAGCGGATTTGCACCTGCTGGCGCCAGAGCATGCCCGAGACCACCACCACGGCCAGCGTGACGATCAGCAGCGCGGTGACCACGGCGGCACCGTGCTCGCGTCGCGAGAGTCGGGCGCGTTGCGAACGTCTGGAGAGGGCGGGCCGGTTCAGGGTCATGGCTGCGTTACAGGCCCGTCATGCAGATTTTCTGGAACTGCCGGGGCGTGTCGCCATCGCCCAGGCGGGCCAGAACCGTCAGCTCCACGGCACGCACCGCCGTGTTGCCGACGGTGTTGCCGGCATCGGCCTGTGCGTCGCTGGCGCCTGTCGCCGGTGCGGGGCTGGCTGCGGCATTGCCTTGCAGCATGATGGCGCGAATGCGGCCGGTGTCGATTTGCCATCCCACCGGATCGATCCATGTGCGCGCCGACAGCTGGTTTGTATCGCCCAGCAGCGGTCGCATCTGCACGCCGGCACTGCCCGGCTGGCGCAGGTTCAGCATGGCGCCTTGCACGTCATTACGCGTGGTCGCCGGCCGGCTGGCCAGGCGTACCACGGTGTTGCCGTCAAGCCGGTAGGCGACCACCTGCCACGCCGCGGGCTGGCCTTCGTCGCGGCGGTCCCGCACCATCAGCAACTGGTTTGGGCCGATTTCCACCGGACTGGACTGCAGTTGCGCCGGGCTGGCCAAGTGTTCGCAATCGGACTGGAACTGGCCGTAGAGCACCTTCAAGGCGTCGAGGCGCGCATCGTGATCGGTCAGCCGTTCGCGGCTGCGCGTGAGCGAATCCAGCGCCCGCCAGCCGATCACGGCCATCACGGCCAGCAGGGTGATGGCGACCAGCATCTCCAGCAGCGTGAAGCCGCGCGCCGTGCGATGCCACCGGTCAGAGGACGTTGCGCGTTTCATTCGGGACGAGGGTAACCAGCCAGGCCAGGCGCACGGATTTGTCGGTCGCGGACGGATAGACGGCAATCTCCACGCGGCGGAAAGAGGGGTTGGGCGTGCCCGAAACCGATTCCTCGCACCAGAGCGGCGTGCCGCCCTGGGGGCAGTCGTAGCCGCGGGTGCCGGGATCGGGCCATGTCCTGGAAAGGCGTAGCGTGGCCAGGTGGTTCTCGGCGCTGAATTCGGCCAGCATGCGGGATTGCAACGATGCGCCGGATTCGACCATCGAGCCCATCGCGCGCATGGCGGCGGTCAGCGCCACGGCCAGGATCGTCAGGGCGACGAGCACCTCGATCAGTGTGAAGCCTTGCCGATGGCTAAGACGACCAAAATCGCGATGGGGCCGGGTCATTGCAGCACCGTGGCGCGGTAGCGTCCGCTGCCGTCGCCGGTTACGTCCACGCGGATATTGCCGCGCGTGAGAACCAGCCGCTGCGGTTCATCGACCAGTTCGCGCCCGAAGATCAGGCGTGTGGGGCCCGTACCGGTACGGCGTCCGCCATCGACGATGACCGCGCCGTCCAGCGCCAGGCGCCAGTGTCCGGGCGCGAACACGTCCGCGCGCATCGGCACCCAGCCCTGCGGCGTGGATTCGAGGAAGCGCCAGCCGCCGGCATCGCCCTCCCATGCAAGCGGCCGGGCGCCCAGTTGAGCGTCTTCCTGGGCGAGTTCGAAAAGGCGGGCGATTTTCTGGCCGTCGTCGAATACGCGCCCGCGCTCATTGGGCGAGGCGTTGACGGCCACCAGGGAAATGACGATGCCGGCGATCACCATGACCACCAGCAGCTCCAGCAGCGTAAAGCCGGTGCGCCGGCGGCGGGGGAGGAAGGCGGCAGGGCCGCGCGGCGGCGCCGGGCGCATGGAGAGTCGGAAGGGAGGAGGGGGCTTATTCCCAGTTGCCGATATCGGCGTCGTTGGCGCTGCCGCCAGCCTGGCCGTCGGCGCCGAAGCTGAAGACGTCGATCTCGCCGCGCACGCCCGGGTTCAGGTACTGGTACGGATGGCCCCAGGGGTCCTTGGGCAGCTTTTCCAGATAGCCGCCGCCCTTCCAGTTGTTTGGCACGGGTTCGGTGGTCGGCTTGTTGACCAGCGCGGGCAGGCCCTGTTCGGTGGTCGGATAACGGCCGTTGTCCAGGCGATACAGCTTGAGCGCCTGCATGATCGACGAGATATCCTGGCGCGCGGCGACGATGCGGGCCTCGTCGGGGCGGCTCATGATCTTGGGCACCACCAGCGCCGCCAGCACTCCCAGGATGACGATCACCACCATGATTTCGATCAGGGTGAAGCCGCGTGCACGGCCGTTGCGGCGGTGGGGGGCGGTAGCGGGCGTACGGGCGGAAGAGAAGGTGGTCAATCTGCGCATCGTGTCTGGCCTTGTGCCTTGTCATTCGGGTGATCCGCGCCAGGCAGGTGGGCGCGGCCGCATTGGCCAGAAAGTATAACCCCCCGGCGTGACTGTTTTATGTGATGCAGACTTGCCTTGGTTGCCAACCCAATGGCCCAGCGAACAAATATCTTGCATTGCAAATGCACGTTATTTATTATTCCTCCCACGATGCAACTGACCCGTTTCTCCGACTACGCGCTGCGCCTGCTGATGTATGTGTCACGCGGCGACGGCAGCCGGCCGATCACTATTGCGGAAGTCGGCCAGCAGTTTGACATTTCGCACAACCACCTGGTGAAGGTGGCCGCGCGGTTGTCGAAGCTCGGCTGGATCACCGCCACGCGCGGGCGCCACGGCGGCCTTCAGCTGGGGCCGGATGCGGAACGCCTGTCGGTCGGCACGATCCTGCGCGAGCTGGAGGGCCATAAGTCGATCATCGACTGCGCGGACCCGCCCTGTGCGCTGCAAGGTAACTGCCGGCTGAAGCGTGCGCTGGATGAGGCCGAGGAAGCTTTCTACAGCGCGCTCGATGGCGTGACGCTGGCCGATGTGGCCGGCAGCCGCACGGCAGAGTCGATCATCAGCCTGCATCGCGATTTCCTGAGCCGACGTACGGCATAGGGGCCCTGGGGCGGAAAAGCCCCCGGCCGTGCCAACTATCGTCGGCTTATTTGTGCCTTAAAATATGCATATTAGATGCATAATTGACTTGGAGTCTTGCTGATGCTGTCCGCTGCTTCCCGCCCCTATATCGATGCCAGCGTTCCCGTGCTCCGTGAGCACGGCCTTGCGATCACGACGCATTTCTATCGTGAAATGTTTGCCGCGCGACCGGAACTGACCAACCTGTTCAACATGGGCAACCAGGCCAATGGGTCGCAACAGCAATCGCTCGCCTCGGCGGTGTTTGCCTATGCCGCCAATGTCGACCGTGCCGATTTGCTGGCGCCGGTTGTCGAGCGGATCGTCCACAAGCACGTGGCGGTGGGCCTGACGTCGGCCCACTACCCGATCGTCGGCAAGTACTTGCTGGGAGCCATTGCCGCCGTGCTGGGCGATGCCGCTACGCCGCCGCTGCTGGCCGCGTGGGACGAAGCCTACTGGATGCTGGCCGGCGCGCTGATTGCGGCGGAGGCCCGGTTGTACGAGCGCAGCGGCATGGCGCCCGGGCAACTGCTGCGCGTGCGCGTGGTCCATCGCGAGAACCAGGGCGATGCGGTTGTGGCACTGACGCTGGCCGCCGATGATGGCACGCCGCTGCGCGACTTCTCGCCAGGCCAGTACATTAGCGTGGAAGCCACGTTTGCGGACGGCCGTCGCCAGTTGCGTCAGTACTCACTCTCTGGCGAGCGTGGCGTGCCGACGTGGCGCATCTCGGTGAAGCGCGAGGAGGGCGGCGAATCCACGCCGGCTGGCGAGGTGTCCAACTGGTTGCACGACACTGCCCATGTCGACACTACGCTGCACGTCAGCACACCGTGGGGCGACTTCGCACCGGAGCTGGAAAGCCGCCAGCCGCTGGTGCTGATGTCCGCCGGGATCGGCATTACGCCGATGGTGTCGGTGCTGCGTACCCTCGCCAAGGAGAACGCGCACCGCCCCGTGCTGTTCGCCCATGCCACGCGCCACGGCCGTCACCATGCGCACCGGAATGACCTTGCCTGGGCGCGAGAACGCATGCCGAACCTGCGTACCCATATCAGCTACGAGACGCCGCACGCCAGCGATGTCTCCGGCCAGGACTACGACCACGTCGGCACCATGCCGATCCAGACGCTGCTCGGCGCCGACGATACCTCGCGGTTCAACGATGGAAAGTTCTACATGTGCGGTCCGATCGGTTTCATGCAGGCACAGCGCCATGCACTGATCACCTCGGGCATCCCGGTTGGCCATATCCACCGGGAAGTCTTCGGTCCGGACCTGCTGGACGACCTGCTTTGACAAGAGCAATGCGCGGGGCGCGCTGGCTGTCTGGCACGGACTGACGTCCCGGACAGACAGTCGACCCGCGCGTCTGGTACGCTAGGCAGTCCAACTTCTTGCCGCCTGGCGTACCGTCTCGTGCCCACCCTTTTCCGGCCTGCCTTCCGCTTCGACCTTTCCGCAGCCTGGCTCCCGCGCTTGGCCAGCCTGGTGCTGTTTGTCGCGCTGTGCGCGCTGGCGACGCACTGGGTTCTGACGTTCAGTGCGATGCGGACGATCCCGGTCCCGCAGACGGCGCGCGTGGCCCAGACCGAGGCCGTGGAAACCGGCGCCATCGCCACGCTATTCGGTGGCAGCGCGCAATCCGGTGTACGGGATGTGCAATTGATCGGCGTGGTGGCGGACCTGGACGGCGTGGGGCCGGCTGCGGCCATCCTGTCGCTCGACGGCGGCCCGGCCAGGGCCGTACGCGCGGGGGCATCGCTCTCGCCGCAGATCCGTCTGACCGAAATCCATGGCCGCAAGATCGTGATCGAGCGCAACGGCGTGCGGCAGGAGATCGCGCTGCCGCTGCAGGCAGGCGTCAGCGCCGGCAGTCCGGGCACCGTACCTGCGCCGCCGCCGTCGGGAGCCGCCGCACCGCTATCGACGCCGATGCCGTCCCCCGCTCCCGCGCGGACACCGGCCGCGATCGCGCAACCCGGGCAGATGCCACAACGTCCCTCACAACAGCGGCCTCCGCAACAGCAGTTCCAGCCGCAGCAGCAGTTTGCACCCGAGCAGAATCAGGCGCCGCCCGAGCAATATCAGCAAGTCCCGCTGCAGGGCATGGTTGGCGAAAGCCCGGGGCCTAAGGATTGAAACGCCGCAAAGCGTGGTTTCAATCCATTGCGCAATGTTTGACTGTCTTGCACGCGTTTACGCAGGAAGTCCAATCTGTGAGGCCCGTAACATCGTATTAAAAGTATCAACTTTGCAAGATCGTCTGCGTTCTAATCCGTACATGCCCAACGTGATGAAAAGGAGCACAGACATGCAACGCAATCACAAGACGCACATCCTCAAGAACCTGCTCGCGGCCTCGGCCGTCCTGCTGATGGCTGGCGGCGCTTTCGCGCAAACTACCGCACCGGCTCCGTCCACCGCACCCGCGCCGCAGGCGGCCCCACAAGGCGGCATGTCCCATCACCACATGGGCGGCCCCGGCGAGCACCACGGCGGCGGCATGTGGCTGAAGTCGGTCGACACGGACGGCGATGGCACGATCTCCAAGGCGGAGGCCGACGCGCTGTTCAACAAGATCGATACCAACCACGACGGCAAGCTCGACAAGGCGGAACTCGCGGCGTATCACAAGGCCGCCTGGGAGCAGCGCCGGGCGCAGATGAAGACGGAATTCGAGGCCAAGTTCAAGGCGGCCGACAAGAACAATGACGGCGCGCTGACCCGCGACGAAATGAAGGCAGCGTTCCCGCGCATGGTGAACCGTTTCGACCAGCTCGATGCCAATCATGATGGCAAGGTGACGATGGCCGAAATCGAATCCGGCATGCAGAAGATGCATCAGCAACGCATGCAGCGTCGCGGCCCGGGGGCTTCCGCGCCTGCCGTGCCCTCGGGTAGCGGCAACTGATCAGCACCTTACCCAGAAAGCGCGACCTTCGGGTCGCGCTTTTTTTTTTGCCAGAATGCCTCCCGCTTGGCACCATCCTTGCTGCTTCAGGTGATGTAAGCGGCGGGTGCAATGCCTGGCGAAAGCTCCCATCGCATCAAAAAAATTGCGTACTTGTGCACGACTTGTTAAATTTGCGCAAAAAAATTGCCGACAAACATATTGCGGAGCAACAAAACGTGAGCAAGGTGGAGCTGGACAAGATCGATCGGAAGATTCTGGAAGTCCTGCAGACCAACGGGAGGCTGACCAACCTGGAAGTGGCCGAGCGCGTGAACCTTTCGCCGAGCCCCTGCCTGCGTCGCATCCGTCGGCTGGAGGAGATTGGCGTGATTCGCCAGTACGCCGCGTTGCTGGAGCCCAACAAGATCGGGCTCGGGCTGCTGGCATACATCAACGTTCGCCTGGAAAAGCAGGGTGGCACGCCGAAAGGCAAGGCGCCACTGGACCTGTTTCGCGCGGCGATCCAGACATGGCCCGAGGTGGCAGCGTGCCACGCGATGACTGGGGAGATGGACCTGTTGCTGAAGGTCTATGTGGAAGACATGGAGCACTTCGCCCGCTTCATGCAGGAGCAACTGCTTGCGCACCCGTCCGTGATTGACGTGCGGTCCAGCTTCGCGCTGGAATCGATCAAGGACACCACCGCACTGCCGGTGGCCGACGCCTGACAGCCGAGCCAGAAACACAAACGGCGCACCCTGGTGGTGCGCCGTTTGTGTTGGGAAGCCTCGGCTTCGCGGAGGTTCGTCGGCTCAGGCCGTGTGCTTCTGCGGCAACAGCGAACGCCAGAAGCGCAGGCCAAACCGGCGTGCATCGCGCAGATTGCGGCGGACCATGTAGTCCAGGTCGGCAACCTGTTCGTCCAGCGCCTCGGTGAGGCGGCTGACGGTGTCCGCCGGCGGCAGCTCCAGGTAGGCATCGGCTTCGCCGTACGCGTACTGGACCTTCATGCCGGCCTTCTTGGCAATGTGCATCATCGCCGCGTTGCGCGACAGGCAGTGCATGTACAGCGTGCGCACATTCGTGTTGCGGCCATGTATGGCGGCCCGCTCGAACAGCGCGCTGCCGATGCCGCGGCCACGGGCGCTCTTGGACACCGACACGCCGAATTCCGCCACACGGCCCTGTGCATTGTCGCGCAGGTTGGCAAAGTGACCCACGCCGATCAGGACAAGGTCTTCGTCGTAGACGCCGAACACGGAGTCGTGGTCGAAGTCGATGCTGTCGACGTAGGCCTCGATCACATGGTTGCCAACGGACTGGCCAAAACGGAGCAGGCGATCCTCCTCGCCGAGGGCGAGAAAATGCTTCTGCAGGCGGGAGCGATGATGGGCGGCCAGTTCCCGCACCAGAATGGTGGGGCGCTGAGCGGCCTGTGTGGCTTCGGCTGCACGGCGAAGATCTTCATCGGTTACGGCACCGACGGCCCGGCTCAGTTCGAGCGGATTCACTTTGGTTTCCTTCTTCAGTGATCGGTATAAAAATAGCACCGCTATGGTGGTTGCCTGCGCACTTCCGCGACTTTCACGCATTCTTGCGCGCAAAGTGGTGCTGTTCGGGCAAATACTAGGTTGCTGCGATGCAGAAAGTATTGTAGTGGAATTGTCAGATCCGCGTAAGCTTCCCGCGGTGCAACAAGCTTCTCAAAGTGTGACATTTGGAAAATCCAAGTTTTTTCAATGGCTTAGCCACGTGGCCAAGCCACTCCATGCGCGGCGGATGTGGGCTTGCTGCAACGCCGCATGTTTTCGCCTGCCGGACACTATCCGGACAACGATCCGCTGACTTCTTGCCTTCATGACCGAGCCACCCATCGTTGTGATCTATGCGCATCCCACGCCCCAGCGTTCCCGCGTCAACCGTCCCCTTGCCGAAGCCCTGGCAGCCTTGCCTCATGTGGCCGTGCGGGAGCTCTACAGCCTCTATGTCGACTACGACATCGACGTGGTAGCCGAGCAGCGCCTGCTGTCCACCGCCGACACACTGGTGCTGCAGTTCCCCGTCAGGTGGTACAGCGTGCCGGCACTGCTGAAGCTCTGGTTTGATGAAGTGCTCGAGACCGGTTGGGCCTGCGGGCCGGGCGGTACCGCGTTACGCGGCAAGTCGATGCTGGCGGTGGTCAGCACGGGCGGGCACGCCGATGCCTACGGGCCCGACGGCACGCACGGCCATCCGATTGCCGATTTCCTGTTGCCACTGGAGCAGACCGCGGTCCTGTGCGGCATGAGCTGGCTCCCGCCGGTCGTGCTGCACGATGCGGACAACGTGCATCCCGAAGCTGTCGCGCTGCATATCGAGCATGTGGCCCGTCACCTCGCGCCTCCGCTGCCGGTTCCGCCGGAAATCCTGTCGCCGGACTCCTCGCTGCAGGAGGAAGCACCGTGAACCAGCACGACTTTCTGATTGCGCTACTCGTGTTCCTGGTGGCGGCTGTCGTGGCCGTGCCCCTGGCGCGCCGATTCGGGCTGGGTGCCGTGCTCGGCTACCTGCTGGCCGGCGCTGCCATCGGACCCTTTGCACTGCGCCTGGTCACCAACGTGGAGTCGATCCTCCATTTCTCGGAATTCGGTGTTGTGATGATGATGTTCGTCATCGGGCTGGAGCTGGAGCCGAGGAAACTCAAGAATCTTCGCAAGACCATCTTCGGCTATGGCAGCGCCCAGTTGGCGGCATGCGCGCTGGCGATAGGCATCCTGGCCGTCCTGCTTGGCGCGTCCTGGCAGGTCGCGCTGGTGGCCGGGCTGGGGCTGGCGTTGTCATCCACGGCGATTGCCTTTGCGACACTGGCCGAGCGCAACCTGATGGGCACGCCAGCCGGGGCCGCCAGCTTTGGCATCCTGCTGTTCCAGGACATCGCCGCGATCCCGATGATCGCGTTGCTGCCGCTGCTGGCTGCGGACGCCGCCGACGTGGCGGCCGGCGTATCGGCGCAGGGCGTGCCGCATTGGCAGACTGCGGCCAAGGCCGTGGCGGTGATTGGTGCCGTCGTGATCGGGGGGCGCTATCTGGTGCGGCCCGCACTCCGTTTCATCGCCGGCACCGACATGCGCGAGATGTTCACCGCATTCGCACTGCTGCTGGTGGTGGGGATCGCGCTGATGATGGATGCGGTGGGCCTGTCAATGGCGCTTGGCACCTTCGTGGCCGGTGTGCTCCTGGCCGATTCGGAATACCGCCACGCGCTGGAGGCCGACATCGAGCCTTTCAAGGGGCTGCTTCTCGGGCTGTTCTTCATGGCCGTGGGTATGTCGATTGATTTCGGCGTGCTGAGCCAGGCGCCGTGGCGCGTGCTGGGGCTGGTGGTGGGCTTTGTTGCCGTCAAGACACTCGTGCTGACACTGCTGTCGCGCCGCTTTGGCATCGCGCGCGGGCAGCGGCTGCTGTTCGGGCTGCTGATCTCGCAAGGCGGAGAGTTCGCATTCGTGGTGTTCTCGGTGGCGGGCAACGCGGGTCTGCTGCCGGAGCGGGTCGAGGCGCTCCTGATACTCGTCGTGGCGCTGTCGATGGTGGCGACGCCACTGCTGCTGCTGCTCTTCGACCGTTTGCTGGCGCCCCGCCTGAATGCGAAGTCGCGCCGGGCGGACGACGCCATCACGCCGCAACACAATCCGGTGCTGATTGCCGGCTTCGGTCGTTTCGGGCAGATCATCGGCCGTCTGCTCTATGCACAGGGCATCGGCGTGACGGTGCTGGATCACGATCCGGACCAGATTGAGTTCCTGCGCAACTACGGTATCAAGGTGTTCTATGGCGATGCCACGCGAATGGACCTGCTGGAAGCCGCAGGCGCCGCCAACGCGCGGATCATCGTTGTGGCCATCGACGGGATGGAAGACAACCTTGCCTTGATCGACCGTGTGCGCGAGCGCTTTCCGCACCTGGAGATCTATGCGCGGGCGCGGCACGTGTCCCACATCTATCAGCTCAAGGACCGAGGCGTGCAGATCTTCGAGCGCGAGATGTTCGAGGGTTCGCTATCGATGGGGCGCCGCGTGTTGGAGGGTCTCGGTTTCGATCCGTCAGACGCCCGTAACGTGGCGCTGAGATTCCGGCGGCATAACATCCAGGCGCTCGATCGCTTTTATCCGCATTACACGGATCAGAAAAAGCTGGTGTCGCTGGCGCGGCAGGCGCGCGACGAACTGGAGGAAATGTTCCGGCAGGACCGGGAGCAGCGGCAAAAGCGGGAAGAGGCCGAGTGGTCCTGACACGCAAGGCGAGCGGTCGGTTTCGCAATTAACGCCGGGTTTATTCCGGGCGCCAGGATGTGCGCGAGTACGGCCTGAATGGCCGGTGGGTTTCCGGAGTGGCGCCGACGTTCGCCAGGAACTGCCCGGGGATGATCCCGGGTCAGGGGCGGGATGCCCTCGAGGCGGCCCGGGCCCGGTGTTGGCTCAGGGCTGATTCAGACCGTGCCTGGCACGCGTGCCAGGCCGCCCTCCAGCAGGTCGATGACCATTTCCGCGAATTGGGCGTATGACAGCTTGCCGCCCGGCTTCAGCCAGGTGAACGTCCAGTTGATCATGCCGAATACAGTCATGGTCAGCGCAGTCTGGTTTTCCCGGGTGACGCGCTCCGGAAAGGCCAGTCGCAACTGGCGCGAAAACGCCGCCACCACGTCGCGCTCGCGCTTGAGGATCAGGTCGCGTTGCTCCTCTGCCAGGAACTTGACGTCATTGATCAGCGCAATGTGCCGGGTTTGCGATGTTTCGTATTCGGTCAGGAACGCGCGCAACAGGTGGCCGAAGCTTTCCCGGTCAGAACGGCCGTGGCGTTCGCTCTCGGCTTCCACTTCGGTGACGATCAGCATCAGCCGGCGCGTGTAGCGATCCAGAAGGTCGAACAGGATCGCTTCCTTGCTTTCGTAATAGTGATACAGCCGCGCTTTGGATGTGCCGCAGGCCGCGGCAAGGTCGGCCATCGAGGTGCTGGGATAGCTGCTGGCCGCGAAGGCGGCAGCCGCCAGGTCCAGGATCTGTTCGCGTTGTGCCTCGAAATCGGGCGCCTTGGTTCTGGCCATATCGGAGGATTCCGCCGTGTTGTTCTTGTCGCCGGGGGTGGCGTTATTCTGCGCTGGCGGCGAGATTGTTGCGACGGAATTCGCAGGTCTGCAGGGAATCGGCGTTGCCGCGCAGTAACAGCTGGCCGGCGCTGATCAGTTCGCGGCAGCGCCAGAACACGAACCAGTCACTGGCCAGCAGGCCCTCGATGGCGCCCATCACGCTACCCACCACCTGCGCGGCCGGCGTCCAGTCCTCGGGCGCGCGCTCCAGGATTACGTCGTCCACCGTGTGATATGCGGCCGGAACCAGCGTGTTGCCCTTCCACAGGCGAACGTCGGCATTTTCCTTGACGTTCTGCTGCCACTCGTAGCCCAGCCGGCCAAGCCGCAGCACCGAGACCGGTGCGATGGTCGAAAAGCGTCGCGCCAGCCGGGCCGCCGGGTACATGCCGATGGCGGCGAGACCGCCGTGCGCCGGGGTTTCCAGCTCGCGCAGGTCCATCGCCACTTCATTGATCCGCTGCGGCGCCTGGTACAGGTGGAACACCACGCGGCGCAGCATCAACTGGTCCGACGCGCTCTGGCCGTGCCAGATGGCGACCTCTAGGTTGTCACGGCGCAGCGCCTGAAGCTGCTCCAGCGCCTGACGCATCTCGGCGGCGAAATCGATATCGGTGTGCGGAGCCACCCGCTGCCAGAACCCGGAGCGGATCAGGCCGGTGCTGTCGACGTCGGCAATGGGGCCGACAGCCAGGTCATCGCGCAGGACGACCACCGGATCGGGTCGGGCCGCCTGGGCCAGTGCCTGGCGCAGCGTGTTGCCTGCGACGTCGCCGTTGACGACATGGATATATTGCATGACCGTGATTGTATAGGGTGCGACGGGTCCCGGGCCTCCGGTCGCGGTCGCACGCCCCGTCGGTTGACGGGCCGGCGGCAGGCGGTGCGACGTATGGAGCGTGTCCCGCCATTGTAATCACGGCACGCAGCCCCCCGCTGGCTTGCGATGGGGGGCGTGTGGGATTCCCACCATATCGATGCCCCAGTCAAACGGCGATGCCGTGCGAGCGCCACTTGACCACCGACTTTCCGCCGATGCGCTTGCCGTTGGCGTCGTTTCGGCGATGGCGTGGCGGGCATTGCCCGGTGCCCGGGGTGGGGGCAGGGAGATTCGTATATCTGCGATGTTCGTCGTGAACAAGCGTTCTTAAGATGGCAAGGCAGCATCACTGCGATTGGACTTCCCCCCGAACTCACCGTCCTGCAAAGGGCGTCCACAAAGGGAGTCCACAAGCGGTATCGCACCAATCGCCACGTCTTGCCTCGCTAACAATCTCCGACTGGAGCCTCAAATGAATGTTCTACGCAAATGGCTTGCCGCATGTCTCCTGGTCCTTCCACTGTCGCTGCAAGCGGCCGATGGGCTGATCGCCGTGCAAAGCGCGCTGCCTGCCGCGGCAACCATGGAGAAAATCGAGAGCGCGGTGAAGGATAGGGGATTGACCGTATTCGCGCGGATCGACCACGCAGCGGGCGCCGAGAAGATCGGCAAATCGCTGCGGCCTACGACGCTGCTTATCTTTGGCGGCGCGGCGGGCGGAACGCCGCTGATGGAGTGTGCCCAGACCGCCGGCATTGACTTGCCCCTGAAGGCGCTTGTGTGGACCGATGAGGCCGGGAAGACGTGGGTTGGCTACAACGATCCTGCGTACATCGGGAAACGCCATGGTGTGCCGAATTGCCCGGCGGTGGCCACTCTGGCACAGGCCCTCTCGCGATTGATCATGGGCGCAGTTGCGCAGTAGACGCCGTGGCAGAAGTCGCAGCAGAAGCCGCAATGCTGGCTGGCAGCGCCTGAGGCTTTCGACTACCGATCGTCGTAGCTCACCACCACTCGGGGCGTCAGCGCTCGTGCCTGGCAGGTCAGCACGAAGCCCTTTTCCATCTCCCACGGCTCCAGCGTGTAGTTCTTTTCCATCTCGACCTTGCCTTCGAGCACCTTGGCGCGGCACGTGCAGCACACCCCGCCCTTGCAGGCATAGGGCAGGTCCAGCCCAGCTGCCAGCGCGGTGTCGAGCACGTTGGCGTCCTCCAACGGCAGGCGCATCTTGTGTTGCTTGCCGTCCAGCACCACCACCAGTTCCGCCGTGCCAGCATGATCGGCATGGCTGGTGGGTTTTGCTGGCTTCGACCGGGCCAACGGTACCCCAAAGCGTTCGGCGTGGATCTTGTGGGGATCGACGCCGGCTGCCTTCAATGCGTCCTCCACTTCATCGATCATCGATGCCGGGCCGCAGACAAAAGCGGCGTCGATGTCATCGACGGGAATCAGCGTCTCCAGGAAAGCTGCCACCCGCGCGCGGTCCAGCCTGCCGTGCAGCAGGTCTACTTCCTGCGGCTGGCGCGACAGTACATGGTAGAGCGTGAAGCGCGACAGATACTGGTTCTTCAGGTCCTCCAGCGCTTCGGAAAAGATGATGCTATCGACGTTCCGGTTGCCGTACACCAGCGTGAAGCGGCTTTGTGGTTCCACCGCCAGCGTGGTGCGGATCAGCGACAGCACTGGCGTGATGCCGCTGCCGGCGGCAAAGGCAACATAGTGACGCGCGGTGCCGGCATCCAGCGATACGTGGAACCGGCCGTCCGGCGTCATGACCTCGAATACCTGGCCTGGCGCGATATTGTCGTGCAGCCAGGTGGAAAACACGCCGTCTTCCACCAGCTTGACCGCGACGCGCAGTTCGCCCCGGGAATCGTAGTCCTGTACGCCGCAACAGATTGAGTACGACCGGCGCACGTCCTGGCCGTCCACCGGGGCCTTGAGCGTGAGGAACTGGCCTTGCGTGAAGCGGTAGGCGTTGCGGAGATCTTCGGGGACGTCAAACGCAATCGAGACCGTATCGGGCGTTTCCGGACGAACCTGTGCCACGCGGAGCGGGTGAAACTGAGGGGTCATGGGTCCGGCTCTCAATAGGGTTTGAAGTAGTCGAACGGCTCGCGGCAGTCCAGACAACGGTAAAGCGCCTTGCACGCCGTGGAGGCAAAGCGGGACAGTTCTTCGGTATGAGCGCTGCCACAATTCGGGCAGGTGATGGCGTCATCGACTGGCGTGGCGACGCGTGGCACGAAGCGCAACGGATGAACGGTGCCCGTTGGCGCGGCATCGGCATGGCATCGTCCCGGCGGGGCGATGCCATATGCGCGCAGGCTCGCGCGGCCCGCTTCGGTGATCCAGTCGGTTGTCCAGGCCGGCGCCAACACGGTGCGGACGCGCCAGGGCGCCAGGCCCGCTGCCTCCAGCGCGCGGCCGACGTCCTCCTCGATTTGCGACATCGCCGGGCAGCCGGAGTAGGTTGGCGTAATGACGGCCTCGATGGTGATGCCGTCATCCGCCATCGTCACGTTGCGGAGGATGCCCAGGTCGCGGATCGAGACCACCGGGATCTCGGGATCAGGCACGGCTTCCAGCGCCGCCCAGGCACTGGCCAGCCGCTCCGCGAGCGTACGCGGGCCGGCGACGGCCGCTTGCCGGAATGTCGGCGCGAACGGTGACACGGAGGCCGGCACGGATGCGGCAGTGCCGGGGTCCCGAGCGTGGGTGTGGGCGTAGTCGTGGGCGGGACGCATGGCAGCGATTCCTTCCGGTTACCACTGGGCGCCCGGGTGGGCGCGCGCCAGCCCCTGCATCTCGGCCAGCAGGTAGCTCATGTGTTCGGAATGCACGCCGTGCTTGCCCGTCGACAGGAACGCCGAGGGCGCTGGCAATTGCAACGTGGCCTCATCCAGAGTGGCGTTCACTGTGGCGTCCCATCGGTCGCGCAGATCGGCCGTCGGCACGGCCACGCCTTGTGCGGCGGCCTCCTGCTCCACGGGGTCGGCGGCAAAGCATTCGTTCATATACGGCAGCAGGTGATTGAGTGCCTGCTGCATCCGCGCATGGGATGCTTCCGTGCCATCGCCCAGGCGTACCACCCAGCCGGCGGCATGCTGCAGGTGGTAGCGCGCTTCCTTGGCGGACTTGGCGGCGATGGCGGCAAGCTCGGTATCGCGGCTGGATTCCAGCGCCGGCCACAGCTCGGCCATCAGCGCGCCATACAGGAAATTTCGCATGATCGTGACCGCGTAGTCCCGGCCGATGCGCGCCGTGCCGGCCAGTGGGCCATGGTGCGGAAGCTCCTGAAGCGTCCAGTTGCGGAAA
This sequence comes from Cupriavidus sp. 01L415, assembly GCF_056400065.1. Lineage (NCBI taxonomy): Bacteria > Pseudomonadati > Pseudomonadota > Betaproteobacteria > Burkholderiales > Burkholderiaceae > Cupriavidus > Cupriavidus sp. 01L415. The sequence continues at coordinate 313,128 of NZ_JBFTSP010000005.1, forward strand.
TCGCGTTCGTGGCGCCAGTAGGCGTAATCGTCCTCATGCCGTGTGCGACCGGTCAACTGGCCCTCCAGCACGCCCGCATGCGTGTACAGCAGCCGTGCCTGGCCGATCAGGTCAAGACTGATGTTGGCCAGCGCGATGTCTTCCTCCAGTGCCGGGCCGTGTCCGCACCATTCGGCGTTGCGCTGGCCCAGGATCAGTGCGTTGTCCGCCAGGCGTAACACGTATTGCAGGGCCGCGGTGCGCGCGAGCGGCAGGCGGGCGAGGGTGTTCTCGTCGGCGACGGTCGTTTGCGTCATGGTCCCGGGGCCTTACATGTGATTGACTTCGTCGGGCAGCTGGTAGAACGTCGGGTGCCGGTAAATCTTGTCGGCGGCCGGATCGAACAGCTCGGCCTTTTCCTCGGGCGCGCTCGCCGTGATGACGGATGACGGCACCACCCAAATCGACACACCTTCCTGGCGGCGCGTATAGACGTCACGGGCCATGTGCAGCGCCTGCTGCGCGTCGGCGGCGTGCAGGCTGCCGCAGTGCTTGTGTTCCAGGCCTTGCTTGCTGCGGACGAAAACCTCCCACAGCGGCCATTCTTTTTGCGTCATGTTGATCTCCTTGATCCGGGGCACCGTTACGCAGCCTGGCGGCCTTCCACCTCGCGGCGGGCGCGGCGTTCCGCGTGGACCAGTGCGGCCTCGCGCACCCAGGCGCCGTCGTCGTGCGCCTTCACGCGCGTGGCCAGGCGCTCCTTGTTGCAGGGCCCGTCGCCGTTGATCACGCGCCAGAACTCATCCCAGTCCAGCGGGCTGTAGTCGTAGTGACCGCGCTCGGCGTTCCATACGAGGCCGGGGTCGGGCAGCGTCACGCCCAGTACCTTGGCCTGTTCGACCGTCGCATCGACAAACTTCTGGCGCAGGTCGTCATTGGAAATGCGCTTGATGCCCCAGGCCATCGTCTGGTTGCTATTGGTGGATGCTGCGTCAGGCGGGCCGAACATCATCAGCACTGGGAACCACCAGCGGTCGACGGCGTCCTGCACCATTTCGCGCTGGGCGTCGGTGCCGCGCATCATGGCCAGCAGTGCGTCAAAGCCTTGGCGCTGATGGAACGATTCCTCCTTGCAGATGCGGATCATCGCGCGCGCATAAGGACCGTACGAGCAGCGGCAAAGCGGAATCTGATTCATGATGGCCGCGCCATCTACCAGCCAGCCGATCACGCCCACGTCCGCCCACGTCAGCGTCGGGTAGTTGAAGATCGACGAGTACTTGGCGCGGCCGGTGTGCAGCGCATCGACCAGATCTTCACGCGAGGCATTGAGCGTTTCCGCCGCGCTATAGAGATAGAGGCCGTGTCCGCCTTCGTCCTGCACCTTGGCCAGCAGGATGGCCTTGCGCTTGAGCGACGGCGCCCGGCTGATCCAGTTGCCCTCCGGCAGCATGCCGACGATCTCCGAATGTGCATGCTGGGAGATCTGGCGTACCAGCGTTTTGCGATACGCGTCGGGCATCCAGTCCATCGGCTCGATCTTGCCGTCTTCCGCGATGCGCGCATCGAAATCGGCCTGGCGCTGGGCGAGGTCCGCGTCCATGAGCGTGTGGCTCAAGGTTGCTTGCGCGGGCTGGCCGGGAAGGTCAAGACTCTGCGTGTACATTGCGCCTCCTTTGGCGGGGGCCGCCTGGTTCTTGTCGACGAGGGTCGGGGTGACTTGGAGTTTGGGTCGGCGGCGAGCTTGTCCACTATATATATAAACCGAACGGTCGGTCAATTTAAAGGGGTCTTGCGGTCGGGTTGCGCGCTGCCAGACTCTCTTTTGCCGCCCGCGCGGGCATTTCTTGCGAACGGTTTATTCAGAATCCGCTCACGACGTGAGTCGGGGGCCACGTGTAGTATCAATGCCAGTGCCCGGCGCGATGGCGTGCGGGCCCCTCCCATTCATTTGCATCTTCCTATCAACACCTTCCAATCTACTTCCGGAGGACAAGGCGATGACGAGCACGGCGTACAGCAAGATCGTAGTGGCGGTTGACGGCAGCAGCACCTCGGATCTGGCGCTGGCGGAAGCGATTCGCGTAGCGGGCAGCGAGGCGACGGTCCTTGCACTCTATGTGGTCGACAACGGCATGATGCTGTTCGATGCCGGTTACTACGATCCCACACAGATCGAGCGTGCTTTTGTCGACAGCGGCAAGCGTGCGCTGGAGGCCGCAGGCAAGGTCTTGGCGGGCGCAGGGGTGGCGTTCGAGACGAAGCTCGTTACCGAGCCGGCGGTGGCGGGAGATATCGCGGCTTCACTCAATGAAGCGGCACGCGAGTGGGGTGGCGACCTGTTGGTGGTGGGCACGCACGGCCGCCGCGGCGTGCGCCGGCTGGTGCTGGGCAGCGTGGCGGAAGCTGTTATCCGGCAATCGACGATGCCGGTGTTGCTGGTGCGCGGGAAGGCTTCCGACGAATAAGGCGTCGGAGACTATAAGGGACAAACAGGCGGCGCGCAGTCAGCTTGCGAAGCGGAAATGGCCGCTTCGCAGCACGATTTCGCGAGCTTCGGTGAGTTCGAACAGGCTTTCCGCCAGTTGTTCGATGCGCTGCCGGTTCGTCGCGAATGCGTGAAGCAGGTCTTCCTCGCGCGGCGACCGGGCGCCGCAATGTGTTTCCAGAGCTTCAGCAGTGACGGAGTACTGGGATTGACTGCCATTGACCGTGGCCGGGCAGGAGAGCGTCAGACTGGCGGCGCAGTAGGTTGGGACGCTGGTGGGAAAGGAGACTTCGGTCATGGCGCACCTCGTACTTGTCGGGGACGGGGAAACGGCGGGTATCCGATCATTCTAGGATATCGCCGCCGCCCGGCAACCCGGGGGAGACCCGCGCTGATCCGTGTCAAACCAGCTCAGCCGGCGCCCGCACTCCGCGGCGTGATCGGCGCGCCGCCGCCTGTTCGGCTGCCAGCGTGCGCAGACTAACCACGGCCCGGTGTGCGGCGTCTATATGGGCGTCGGCGTAGGTGCTCTGTTCCGCCAGGAAGCGCTCGAATGGCGGATCGGCGGGGGATAGCGGCGTCAACCGTTCCGGTGCGATGAGCTCGGTTAGCGCCGTGCAACCGGGACGCACAGCCAGTTCTGCCAAGCGTGCTTCGAGGTCGGCCAGCAAGGTCTGGACGGCAAGGCCCGGCTTTGCAGCGATTTCGCCGGATTCCGCGCCTGCCCGAATCAATCCCGCAAGCGCCGCCATCCGCCGCGCCGTTGCGTGCAAGGCGCCGTGAGCGCCCGCCAGTGGCGAATCCAGCTCGCTGGCACATTGCGTCAATGTGTCCTCGGCACGAGTCGAGGCGCGGCCGGCAGCCACCCGTAGTGCCTCCAGTCGCATTCTGTTAGGCGTCAGCGACCGCGCTGCGGCCGTCGATGCCCGGAGGTACACGGTGTTGACGGCGAGTGCATCCAGGCTATGACGGAATACCCGGGACAATTCGGCCCGCGGCGCCAGCACGTAGTAGCTCGCTAAGGCAATCAGGCAGCCGATCGCTGTATCGGCTCCCCGCAGTGCCGCCACTTGGCTGCTGCTGGAAGCCGGCTCGCCCAGCCAGGAGAACAGGATGACGGCGGGCGTCAGGCAGAAGGCGAAGGTGCCGGCGTTTCCGGCCAGTCGGCTCGTATAGGCGGCTGCCAGGCACATGGCGCTGATGCCCAGTGTCAGTGCCGGGGATGGATGGGTGAGACTGACCGCGCAGGCCAGCAGCGCGCCGGCCAGCGATCCGGCAAAGCGCAGGAACGAAATCTGCCGGGTGGTCTGCAAGCGTGGGCTGAGCACCATGATCACCGTGACCGCCACCCAATAGCCATGATCCAGCTGCCAGAGTTGCGACGGCAGCAAGCTGAGGCCGCCTGCCAGTGCCAGCCGCACGGCATGGCGGGAGATCCGCGCGTCGCGCGCGGCCAGGTCCGCCAGCGTATAGCCGAGGCGGTCGAGCATGCCGGCCAGCCCGGCATTCGGCCAAGTGAACGTCAAGCGCCACCGATCAAACGTGGGGTGACGCGCCAGCGCCGCAAGTGCCGATTGATAGGCGGGCGGCGCGAGAGCATTGGCGCGTTGCGCGACCAGACGGCGCAGCTCCTGCATAAGGACTGCGCTTAGCGCGGGCAGGTCCGGTGCATGGCGGGACAACGCGTGCCGGACCTGTTCCTGCGTATCCATCAGGCATCGTGCCGCGTAGGCCAAGGGCAGGTCATGCTGATCGCCCGTTCGCTCGCGCAATTCGCCAGCAACGATCAGTAGCGCAAACAATGCATCCGCCACGGCCACCGCGTACGCATAGTGGAGCAGCCCGACCGGATCGCGCCAGCCACGTCGTCCAGCGACTGCGGTCCGCGCTGCCTCGATGCGCAGGCGGATTTCCTGCTTGTAGGGCGTGGTGTCGTGCAGCGGAGCCATGCTTGCCAGGGCTTGGGCAAAGCGTAGCAACGCACCATAGACAGCGACGATTTCGCTCCGTGGACGGGCGTCGCGTTGAGATGGGACCAGGACCAGGCACACGAGGCAGGCAAAGACACCGCCGCGCAGAAAATCGACGCCGCTCATCCAGGCGTGCGCAGGCAATGACAGCCCGACGGGAGGCTGCAGGCATGCGGCGATCAGAACGACGTAGAGCAATTTGGCGCACAGCGCGGCAGTGGCACCCCGTATCTCGGCCAGCCCAGCCATCAGCCCAGCGGCCAGGACCACGACTGCGGCCGACGCGGGCGAAGCCGACAGCGCAGCGCCCGCTGTTGCCATGATCGCCCCGCCAATGCCGACGGCTCCAAGGCTGCGCATGCGTGCGGCAGCCGTACCCTGCCGGTCCGCCAGGCAGGTCCAGATCGACGCCGTCGCAGACCAGAGATAACCGTCCTCCCCAGTCAGCCAGGCCGTACCGGCGAGTGCGAGAAACGACAACGCATAGACGATGCCGCGCTGAACAAAGGCGGCGTCAGGCCAGTATCGGAGGAGGCGCGGGGCGGGGCGCATCGGTAGCAGGTATGGAGCAAAAGGATGTAGGGGCAAATGCCGATGCCACTCTACGGTCAGATTTGCTGCGTCGCAACAATGCTGTTGGATTTTGTCGATTTGCGCGGGAATCGTGCGGGAATGCACTAGGTCGGGGAATCGTTGCTTGCGGCGGTGCAAGTGTCATATTCGTGACGTGCATCGACCAAAAAACGCATATCGAACGTACATTCCCCAAATTTTGGGCAAAAAAAACCCGCGCAAGTGATGCGCGGGCTGGAATCCACCGAGGTGGTGGAGGAGACAGACTTCACTATACACATCTTGTTGCGTCGCACCAAGTAACACGTGTTGAAATGACTGCAAGTCAGCACAATGCCGTTGTCATCTCACCACAAGCGTTAGCGGAAGAGGTATGCAATCCACACGGCGGCGCCAAGTCCCACCGCATCGGCAAACAATGCGCACCCCAGTGCGTGCCGTGTGTTGCGCACATTGACGCTGCCAAAGTAGACCGCCAACACATAGAACGTGGTTTCCGTGGATCCCTGGATGATTGCGGCAAGCCGACCCTGGAAGGAATCGACGCCGTAGGCGGTCATCACGTCGACCATCAATCCCCGCGCGCCGGCGCCAGACAGGATTTTCATCAGCCCGACGGGCAGGGCGGGCACAAAGTCCGTGTTCAGGCCAAGCCACGCGAAGCCCAACGTCAGCCCCTGCATCAGCGCGTCCATGCAGCCGGTTGCGCGGAACAGGCCGATGGCCACCAGGATCGCCACCAGATAGGGAATGATCTGCACCGCGACGCCGAAGCCTTCCTTGGCGCCGTCGATAAACGCGTCATAGACGTTGATGCGCCGAATCGCCCCGCAGACCAGGAACAAGGTGATGAGCGATAGGATGAACCCACTACCGGCCAGAGCGGCGAGCTGACTGACCTGATCGGGCGGGGCACCGCGTAGCCAGACGAACAGACCGCCCACGGCTGTGCCTGCGATGGCAAATGCCGTAAGCACCGCGGGTTTGAACAGGTTCAGCCGCTGTACCCATGCCACCGCCAGCAGGCCGGCCAGACAGGATGCCCCGGTAGCCAGCAGCGTGGGCAGGAAGATGTCGGCCGCATTGAAACCAACCAGGCCTTGTTTGACGGCGATCGCTTGGCGGATCGCAATGACCGACGTCGGAATCAGTGTCAGACCAGCCGTGTTCAGCACGATGAACATGATCTGGTCATTGGTGGCGGTGTCGGACGCACGGTTCAGCGTCTGCAGCTCGCGCATCGCATTGAGCCCAAGCGGGGTGGCGGCGTTGTCCAGCCCAAGCAGGTTGGCGGACACGTTCATCATCATCGCGCCCTGTGCCGGATGGCCCTGCGGCACGCCAGGAAAGAAATGGCGCAGAAGAGGGTTCACCAGGCGGGCAAAGAGATTGATCACCCCGGCGCGCTCCCCGATTCGCATAATGCCGATCCACAGGCTCATGACGCCCGCCAGACCGAGCGAGATCTCAAAGGCTGTGCGGGCGCTATCGAACAGGCTTGCCAGCATGGCCGGGAACACCGTGGTGTCGCCGCTGACCAGCCGCACGCAGGCGACAGCGAAAGAAAGCAGGAAAAATCCGAGCCAGACGAGGTTCAGTGCCATCTAAGAGGAAGGGCAAATGAGAAGGCTTCGCTCCGTGGCGAAGCTTCGCATCATAGCCGGTGGATCGCGGCGCTGGCCCGCCAGGTGCGCGCCGTGCGGCGGTTCGCTACACCAGGTCGGCGCCGCGTTCCGCCAACAGGGCGCGCAGGATCGACCGGTGGCAGTGAGATTCGTCCTCGCAATAGCACCCTAATGAGAAATTGGTCTGGTGCGAGAGCGCGGCCAGCAGGTCGAGCGTCCGGCTGGCCTCGGACTCGGCCATCTCGGTACGGAATCGCTTCTCGAATGCGCGCCAGGCTTTCTCGTCCGTGGCCGCTTGCGCTTGAGCTACCAATTCGGTCGAAGGGGACAAGGCGGGGTACCAGACGTCGTAAAAGTCCCGGCTGGCAAACTCGGCCTTGGGCACGCCTCGCGGCGGACGGCGGACGGTGCCCATGCGGAGGCCCTCGTCCTTGTTGCGCGGTGATCCCAGTCTGACAATTCGGATGGTCATGGTGACGCTCTTTGATTCAGGCGGTGGCAGCGGACTGCAGCCCCAGATCGTGAATCATGGTGTCACGCATCACAAATTTTTGCACCTTGCCCGTCACCGTCATCGGCATGTCGTTGACGAAGCGGATATAGCGCGGGATCTTGTAATGGGCGATCTGATCGCGGCAGAAAGCGCGGATCTCGTCCTCCGTGGCCGTCTGGCCGGGTTTGAGCACGATCCATGCGCAAACCTCCTCACCGTACTTGGTGTCCGGCACGCCAAAGACTTGCACAGCCTGCACCTTCGGGTGGCGGAACAGGAATTCCTCGATCTCGCGTGGGTAGATGTTCTCACCGCCTCGGATCAGCATGTCTTTCACGCGTCCGACGATATTGCAGTAACCATCCGCGTCGATCGTCGCCAGATCGCCGGTGTACATCCAGCCGTCGCGGATGGCCTCTTGCGTGCGCGCATCGTCGTCCCAATAGCCCTGCATGACGGAATACCCGCGGGTGCACAGTTCGCCGGTTGTGCCGCGGGGGACGATCTCGCCGGTGGCATCGACCACCTTGCATTGCAAATGCGGCTGTACGCGGCCGACGGTCGAGACACGCTTGTCGAGCGGGTCGTTGGTGGCGCTCTGGAAGGACACTGGGCTGGTCTCTGTCATGCCGTAGGCGATCGTGACCTCTGACATGTGCATGTCTGTCACCACGCGTTTCATGACCTCGATCGGGCAAGGGGCGCCCGCCATGATGCCGGTGCGCAGCGCAGAGAAGTCGAACTGGCCGAAGTCAGAGTGCTCCAGTTGGGCGATGAACATGGTCGGCACACCATGCAGCGCAGTGCAGCGTTCCTCCGTCGCGGCACGCATGGTGGCGAGCGGGTCAAACGCCTCGCCTGGAAAGATCATGCAGGCGCCGGCGGACACGCAGGCCAGCACGGACAGCACCATGCCGAAACAGTGGTAAAGCGGAACGGGGATGCACAGGCGATCGTCGCCGCTCAGTCGCATCGCCATCGCCACAAAGCGGCCATTGTTCACCACATTGTGATGTGTCAGCGTGGCGCCTTTGGGATTTCCCGTCGTGCCGCTGGTGAACTGGATATTGATGGGGTCGTGCGCGTTGAGTTGGCGGGAGAGGCTGTCTAGCTCGGCGGCGGATGAGGGGGCGAGGACATCGGCATAGTTCAGCATGCCAGGGGTGTGCTCGTCGCCCATGCGGACGATGTACTGCAGATGAGGCAGTCGGGCTGCTCCTAGTGCGCCGGGCGTGGCCGCGCTCAATTCCGGTGCCAGCGCCTGCAGGGTAGCGAGGTAGTCACTTGATTTGAAGCGGACGGCGGTGATCAGCATTCGCACGCCGGCCTTGTTCAGGGCGTACTCGAGCTCGGCCTGACGGTAGGCAGGATTGATATTGACGAGAATCGCGCCAATACGCGCGGTGGCAAACTGAGTAACCAGCCACTCGACGCGATTGGGTGACCAGATCCCGACTCGGTCGCCGCGCTCGATCCCCCGCGCCAGCAGTCCTGTTGCCAGGCGATCAACCTCATCGGAAAACCCCCGCCAGCTCCAGCGCACGGACTGCTCACGGAAGACTACAGCGTCGCCGTCAGGGTTGGCGGCGACGGCGCGGGCGAGAAGCATGGGGATGGTGTCATCTGACAGGGGAATGTCAGTGGCGCCAACCACGAACGAACGGTCGAAAGGCACGGCGTGGGTCATGAATGTCTCCTGCTACGGCGTCATCTATTAGATTGCCTGGGGCCGACATAGGGCGCCGGCGACAGATTGGCAGGTTAGGACAGTTCATCGGCATAGGCTGTCGCCAACGTGACAGTCAGGCCGGATCAAGCACCTCCGAAGGGCTTTTTAACTATTTTTCGAAATCGCTTGCCAGCGGGTGAGGAGTCCCTTAATATTCGCCCCCTCGCAACACAAACCGCCGCTGCAAGGCAGCACTGGCAAGGGTTGCGGGGTCGATGGGGGGTTGGAGTCGCGAAGGAATGCGGCGC
>NZ_JBFTSP010000006.1:0-207028 GCF_056400065.1 Cupriavidus sp. 01L415
GCTGTCTACGCCATGGCGGTTGGCGATCTCATCAAAGCTTGACTGACCGTCCAGATAGTCCTGGATCACTGTCAGCCTGAACTGCTCCGAGTACCGATACATAAAAAACACCCCAAAAGTTGGTGTCCAACTTTTGGGGTGCAGTTCAATGTTGCAGGCGTTTTCTTAGGGTCCGGCGCCATCGCCGGCCAGCTTTACTTCTTCCTGCCACCACCGCCCAGCAGGCTCCCCAACACACCGCGAATCAGCTCGCGCCCGACCTGCGACCCAACCGTCCGCGCCGCCGACTTCGCCATCGATTCGAGAATCGAGTCCCCACGGCCAGTCTTGCCCGTGCCCTTGGTCAGCGAGCCGAAAATCTCGCCGGCCTGCCCCAGCCATCCGCCGCCCTCCCCTTCCTGCGGCGTCCCGCCGGCGGTCGTTGCGGCACCGCCCGCTTTTGCGCCGGTCTGCGCGCCCGCCTGCGCACCATTTCCCGCAGCAGCCACGCCACCGCGCAGCTTCTCGTACGCCGATTCGCGATCGATCGTCTTCTCATAGGCGCCTGCCACCAGCGAGTTCGCAATCAGCGCGCGACGCTCGTCGTCCGTTACCGGGCCGATACGGCTGCCCGGCGCCAGGACCCACGCGCGCTCGGTCACCGTCGGCGTGCCCTTGGCATCGAGGCACGACACCAGCGCCTCGCCCACGCCCAGTTCGCCGATCACCTGCTCCACATCGAGCTTCGGATTGGCGCGCATCGTCGTGGCCGCCACCTTGACCGCTTTCTGGTCGCGCGGCGTGAATGCGCGCAGCGCGTGCTGTACGCGATTGCCCAGCTGCCCCAGCACGGTATCGGGAATATCGACCGGATTCTGCGTCACGAAGTACACGCCCACGCCCTTGGAACGCACCAGTCGAACCACCTGTTCGATCTTGTCCAGCAGGCCCTTGGGCGCATCGTTGAACAGCAGGTGGGCCTCGTCGAAGAAGAAGACCAGCTTGGGCTTGTCGAGATCGCCCGCCTCGGGCAGCTTCTCGAACAGCTCGGACAGCATCCACAGCAGGAACGTCGCATACAGCCGCGGCGCATTCATCAGCTTGTCCGCCGACAGGATGTTGATGACGCCCTGTCCGCGCTCGGTCTGGATGAAGTCCTCGAGGTTGAGCATCGGCTCGCCGAAGAACTTGTCCGCGCCCTGCGAATCCAGCGCCACCAGCCCGCGCTGGATCGCGCCGATCGACGCCGAGGAAATATTGCCGTACTCGGTCGTGAACTGGCTGGCGTTGTCCCCCACGTACTGCAGCATCGCGCGCAGATCCTTGGCGTCGAGCAGCAGCAGACCGTTGGCATCGGCAATGCGGAACACGAGGTTCAGCACGCCCTGCTGGGTGTCGTTGAGCTCCAGCATGCGGGACAGCAGCAGCGGCCCCATGTGCGACACCGTCGCCCGGACGGGATGGCCCTTTTCGCCGAAGACATCCCACAGCGTGGTCGGGCAGGCGCCCCAGGCAGGCTCGGGCAGGCCGTGCTCGGCCATGCGGGCCTTGAGCTTGTCGGACGCCTGGCCGAGCTGGGAAATGCCTGTCAGATCACCTTTGACGTCCGCCATGAACACGGGCACGCCCAGCCGGGAAAAACCCTGCGCCAGCGTTTGCAGCGTGACGGTCTTGCCGGTGCCAGTGGCGCCGGTGATCAGGCCGTGGCGGTTGCCCATTTCGGGCAGCAGCACCAGGTCGTGGTCGGCGTTCTTGGCGATGAGGATGGGGTCGGCCATGATGGTCTCGGCGGTCAGAGGGACGGTGGCGAAAAACAACGCCGGTGCCAAGGCGATCGGCGATGCGAAGGATGATAAGAGCGGCGCTACGAAGTCAGGCGCAAGGCGCTTCGGCGCGGCAGGGGCGCGTGATAAAATCCTGCGCTGATTATAGCCAGCAGATTGGCACATCAATCACATGGCGTGGTCGCCGGATCGTCAGAAACTGTCACAGAGCCTGTCACGGAACCCTGATCCCGAGCCAGCGGCGGCACGCCGGCAATCCCTGCAATCGTCGTCACGACGCCCTTGCGCGCCGGCAAACCCGCGCAGCACCGCCTGACAACACGCTACACGACACGTTTTCCGCCTCGGAGAGAATCATGGCCGGTCATTCCAAATGGGCCAATATCAAACACAAGAAAGCCGCTGCTGACGCCAAGCGGGGCAAGATCTGGACGCGCCTGATCAAGGAAATCACCGTGGCCGCCAAGCTGGGCGGTGGTGATGCCGATTCCAACCCGCGCCTGCGCCTGTCGATCGACAAGGCCATGGACGCGAACATGCCCAAGGACAACATCCAGCGCGCCATCCAGCGCGGCGTGGGCGGCCTGGAAGGCGCCAACTACGAGGAAATCCGGTACGAAGGCTACGGCCTGGCCGGCGCCGCGATCATCGTGGATTGCCTGACCGACAACCGCACCCGCACCGTGGCCGAAGTCCGCCACGCGTTCTCCAAGCACAACGGCAACATGGGCACGGAAGGCTCCGTGGCCTTCATGTTCACGCACTGCGGCCAGTTCCTGTTCGCCCCCGGCACTCCCGAGGACAAGCTGATGGACGCCGCGCTGGAAGCCGGTGCGGACGACGTGGTGACCAACGACGACGGCTCCATCGAAGTCACCTGCCCGCCCAACGACTTCCCCGTGGTCAAGACCGCGCTGGAAGGCGCCGGCTTCAAGGCCGAAGTGGCGGACGTGGTGATGAAGCCGCAAAACGAAGTGAGCTTTACCGGCGACGACGCCGTGAAGATGCAGAAGCTGCTGGACGCCCTGGAAAACCTGGACGACGTGCAGGAAGTCTTCACCAACGCGGTGATCGAGGAGTAAGTCCTCCGCCCCGCCCCACGGCGGCAGCCCGGCTCCGGCCAGCTGCCGCTTTTCGCATGCGTTTCTTTTCTGGCAGTGATCATGAAAGTATTGGTTGTCGGCTCCGGTGGGCGTGAGCACGCACTGGCCTGGAAATTGGCCCAGTCCCCCAAGATGCAAGTGGTGTACGTCGCGCCGGGCAACGGCGGCACGGCACTCGACAAGCGCCTGCAGAACGTGCCGCTGACCGATCCGGAAGTGCTGGCCGCATTTGTCGAGCGCGAAGGCGTGGCTTTCACCGTGGTCGGCCCCGAGGCACCGCTGGCCGCCGGTATCGTCGACGTGTTCCGCGCCCGTGGCCTGCGCATCTTCGGGCCCACGCAGGCCGCCGCGCAGCTGGAATCCTCGAAGGACTTCGCCAAGGCCTTCATGCACCGCCACAACATTCCGACGGCCGCCTACCAGACGTTCGCGGACGCCGCCGGCGCGCACGCCTACATCGACGCGCAGGGCGCGCCGATCGTGATCAAGGCCGATGGCCTGGCCGCGGGCAAGGGCGTGGTCGTGGCGATGACGCTGGAAGAAGCGCACACGGCCGTCGACATGATGCTGGCCGACAACAAGCTCGGCGACGCCGGCGCACGCGTGGTCATCGAGGAATTCCTGGACGGCGAGGAAGCCAGCTTCATCGTGCTGGTGGACGGCAAGAACGTGCTGGCCCTGGCCACCAGCCAGGACCACAAGCGCCTGCTGGACGCGGACGCGGGCCCCAACACCGGCGGCATGGGCGCATATTCGCCCGCACCGGTGGTCACCCCGGCCCTGCATGCCCGCGCACTGCGCGAGATCATCATGCCGACCGTGCGCGGCATGGAAAAGGACGGCATCCCGTACACCGGCTTCCTGTACGCCGGCCTGATGATCGACAAGGACGGCAACCCGAAGACGCTGGAATTCAACTGCCGCATGGGCGATCCGGAAACCCAGCCGATCATGGCGCGCCTGAAGACCGACCTCGTCGACGTCATGGAAGCCGCCGTGGACGGCAAGCTGGACCAGATCGAGCTCGACTGGGACCGCCGCACGGCACTGGGCGTGGTAATCGCCGCGTACAACTACCCGGAAGATCCGCGCCGCGGCGATGCCATCACCGGCATCCCGGCCGAAACCGACGAAGCCGTGACGTTCCACGCCGGCACCACGCTCAAGGACGGCACGCTGCTGACCTCGGGCGGCCGCGTGCTGTGCGTGGTGGGCCTGGCCGACACCGTCAAGGCCGCCCAGCGCAATGCCTATGCCGCGGTGGAGCAGATCCGCTTCGACGGCATGCAATACCGCACCGACATTGGCTACCGCGCCATCAAGCGCTGAGTTGCGCCGGGATTCGCCCCACGCCCCGCGGGGCGAATCCAGCCGGTACAATCGTGACACCGCGATGACGGCCGGCGCCTGCGCCCGGCCGCCCTGCCACCGGCCCATCCAGACCCGCTCATCATGATCGATTCCCAGGCAGTCCGAGCCTACCTGCTCGGCCTGCAAGACCGCATCACCGACGCCATTGCCGCCGTGGACGGGCAGGCGTTCCTGACCGACAGCTGGGAGAAACCGCCCACCGAGCGCCTGCGCGGCAGTGGCCGCACTCGCATCCTGGAAGGCGGTGCCGTGATGGAACGCGCCGGCGTGGGCTTCTCGCATGTTCGCGGCGATACGCTCCCTCCGTCGGCCAGTGCCAACCGGCCGGAACTCGCCGGACGCAGCTTCGAGGCAATGGGCGTCTCGCTGGTGTTCCACCCCCGCAATCCGTACGTCCCCACGGTTCACATGAACGTGCGCTGCTTCCTGGCGGTGAAACCCGATGCCGACCCGGTCTGGTGGTTCGGCGGCGGCATGGACCTGACGCCCTACTACGGCAACGCGGACGACTGCGCACACTTCCACCGCACTTGCCAGGCGTCGCTGGCCCCGTTTGGCGATGACCTGTATCCGCGCTTCAAGCAGTGGTGCGATGAGTACTTCTTCCTGCGGCACCGCGGAGAAGCCCGCGGCATCGGTGGCGTGTTCTTCGACGATTTCTCGGCACTGGGCTTCGACCGCAGCTTTGCGATGATGCAGTCCGTGGGCGATGCCTTCCTCGATGCCTACCTGCCGATCCTCGACGCCCGCAAGGACACGCCCTACGGTGCGCGCGAACGCGACTTCCAGGCCTATCGCCGCGGCCGCTACGTGGAATTCAACCTGGTCTTCGACCGTGGCACGCTGTTTGGCCTGCAATCGGGCGGTCGCGCCGAATCCATCCTGATGTCGATGCCGCCGCAGGTGACCTGGCGCTACGACTGGCAACCCGAGCCGGGCAGCGCCGAAGCCGCGCTGTACACCGACTTCCTGCCGGCACGCGAGTGGGCCTGACGGCGAGTGTGATGACTGTTCCTGCCTCCTCTCCCTCCCCCCGCACCCCCGCCGACACCGACCGACCGTACCGCCTGGGCATCCTAGGCGGCACTTTCGACCCGCCGCACCGCGGCCATGTCGCGCTGGCGCAGTTGTGCATCGACCACCTGGCGCTGGACGAACTGGTCTGGATTCCCACCGGTCACTCCTGGCAAAAGGGTGGCCACGTGACGCCTTCGTCCGACCGGCTGGCCATGACCGAGCTGGCCGCGGCGACAATCGACGGCGGCAATGCCACGATCCGCGTCAGCCGCATGGAAGTGGACCGCGATGGCCCCAGCTATACGGTCGACACCGTCCGCCACCTGCGTGATGCGTACGGCCCGAATACCTCCATGTCCTGGCTGATGGGGGCCGACCAGTTGTTGCGCCTGCACACATGGCACGGCTGGGAAGCCCTGTTCGAGCAGGTGCACCTTTGCATCGCCACCCGCCCCGGCTTCGACCTGGCCGCGCTGGACGGCCCGGTGCTCGCCGCCATGAACGACCGGCTGGCGGACACGCACCTGATACAATGCACGCCCTCCGGCCGGATGTGGATCGACCAGACGCTTGCCGTCGACCTGTCCTCCACCGGCCTGCGCCAGCGCCTGGCCGACGGCCAGCCGGCGGATGACCAACTGCCTGCCGGCGTGGCACACTACATCGCGAGTCACGGGTTGTACCGCAACTCCTGAGCCGGCTCGCACCCCTACCCGAATGAAGCTGAACAAGAAAGACACCATGGATATTCGTAAACTGCAACGCGCCATCGTCGACGGGCTCGAGGATGTCAAAGCGCAGGACATCAAGGTGTTCGACACCACTCACCTGACCGAATTGTTCGACCGGGTGGTGATCGCCAGCGGCAATTCGAACCGCCAGACCAAGGCGCTCGCGGCGTCCGTGCGGGATACGGTGAAGGATGCCGGCGGCCATATCGTGGCCGTGGAAGGGCTGGAGACCGGCGAATGGGTGCTGGTGGACTGCGGCGATGCCGTGGTGCACATCCTGCAACCGCAACTGCGCCTGTACTACAACCTGGAAGAAATCTGGGGCGACAAGCCGGTGCGCCTGAAGCTCGCCGCCAAGCGCGGCCTGGTCAAGGCCAGCGAGCCGATGGATGGCGAAGACGAAGACGAGGCGGCCGCACCGCGCGTGCGCCGCGCATCGAACCTGCGCCCGGCGCTGGCCCGCCTGCCGGAAGGCATGAAGGAACCTTCGCCGCCGATGGGCCACGAGGACACCGACCCGGACGCGATTGCCACGATCCGCAAGCCGGTGCGCAAGACGAGCACCGGCACGGCCGTCAAGACCACGACGGCACGCAAGACCGCCAGCGGCACGACGGCACGCAAGACGACCGCCGCCAAGGCCCCCGTGAAGAAGGCTGCTGCGAAGGCCCCCGCCAAGACGTCGGGCAGGACGGCAACGAAGACGACGGCCAAGCCCGCAACCAAGACGGCCGCGCCGCGCAAGCGCGCCACGCGCTCGGCCTGATCCACACGTTTGGCCCGATCGGCTGATCGCCTGACCCTGCATCCACCGGGCATCGCATATGCAACTCGTCATCGTGGCCGTTGGCCACAAGATGCCCGGCTGGATCGAAACCGGCTTTGCGGAGTATGCCAAGCGCATGCCGCCCGAACTGCGCATCGAGCTGCGCGAGGTCAAGCCGGAAGCCCGTTCCTCCAGCAACAACGCCGCCACCGTGATGCAGCGCGAGGCCGCGCGCATCGAGTCGATCCTAGGCTCGCTGTCCAGGCAATGCCGCATCGTTGCGCTCGATGAGCGCGGGCGCGACTTCACCACGGTCCAGCTGGCCGAACAACTGACCGGCTGGCAACGCGATGGCGGCGACGTCGCCTTCCTGATCGGCGGCGCCGATGGCCTCGACCCGGCCCTCAAGGCCCGGGCCCAGACGCTGATTCGTCTTTCCAGCCTGACCCTGCCGCACGGCATGGTGCGCGTGCTACTGGCCGAGCAGCTCTATCGCGCCTGGTCGGTCACCCAGAACCACCCCTACCACCGCGTCTGAGCTCGCCTGGGCTCAACCGGGTACGTCCGCGCGCGGCATCCGCGCATATCCCCGGCGGGTACAATCGGCACACCACGGGCCGCCCGGCATGCCGCCGCGCGGCCGCGTCATTTCCAAGCCTGCCGTGACCGCCGACATCCTCTACCTCGCCTCCCAAAGCCCCCGACGCCGCGAACTCCTGACGCAGTTGGGCGTGCCGTACGAACTCCTGCTGGCCGATGACGGCGAAGACGCCGAGGCACTGGAGGCCGTGCTGCCCGGCGAGACCCCCGACGCGTACGTCCAGCGCGTCTGCGCGCTCAAGGCCGAAGCCGCCCTGCGCCGCCGCGAACGCCGCGGCCTGCCCGATGCCCCGATCCTCACCTCGGATACCACGGTTTGCCGGGGCGGCGACATCCTCGGCAAGCCCGCGGACGCCGCCGACGCCGCGGCCATGCTCGCCGCACTGTCCGGCACCACCCATCGCGTACTAACCGCCGTGACCGTGATTTCCTCGCTGGGCCTGCGTCACGCGCTGTCGATCTCCCACGTCACTTTCCGCGCGATGGCAAGCGCCGAGATCGACCGCTACGTGGCCAGCGGCGAGCCCCTCGGAAAGGCCGGCGCATACGGCATTCAGGGCCGTGCGGCCGAGTTTGTCGAGCGGATCGACGGGAGCTATTCGGGTATCATGGGCTTGCCTTTGTTCGAGACCGCGGCACTGCTACGCGAGGCTGGCCTGCGCTTCTGAGCGCGACACCCTCCCGGCTGCGTCTGACACGGCAGGCAGGGGTCAGAAGTCCGGTCAGCCGCCGGACGACAACAACAAGCGCCGGCATACCGGCGACGCGCATCCACCGCTATGACTGAAGACATCCTCGTCAACATCACGCCGCAAGAAACGCGCGTTGCCATCGTGCAGCAGGCTGCCGTCCAGGAACTGCATGTCGAACGCACGCTCACACGCGGGCTGGTCGGCAACATCTACCTGGGCAAGGTCGTGCGTGTGCTGCCGGGCATGCAATCCGCTTTCATCGACGTAGGTCTCGAGCGGGCCGCGTTCCTGCACGTTGCCGACATCTGGCACCCGCGCGACCCGGACAAGAACGGCGCCGCCCCGCTGGCCATCGAGAAGACGTTGTACGAAGGCCAGGCGCTGATGGTGCAGGTCATCAAGGACCCGATCGGCACCAAGGGCGCGCGGCTTTCCACGCAGGTCAGCATCGCCGGCCGCACGCTGGTGTACCTGCCGCAGGATCCGCATATCGGCATCTCGCAACGCATCGAGGGCGAGGTGGATCGCGAAGCGCTGCGCGCGCGCGTGCAGGGCCTGGTGCCGACCGACGAGCGCGGCGGCTTTATCGTCCGCACGATCGCGGAGGAAGCCACCGACGAGGAACTGGGCAACGACATCGCCTACCTGCGCAAGATCTGGGCGGCGATCCGGCTCAATGCCACCACGCAGCCGGCGCCGAGCCTGCTCTACCAGGACCTGAACCTGGCGCAGCGCGTGCTGCGCGACTTCATCAATGACGCCACCGGCGTGATTCAGATCGATTCGCGCGAGAACTACCAGAAACTCGTGGAGTTCGCGCAGGAGTACACCCCGGCCGTGCTGGCGCGCCTGTCGCACTACACGGGCGAACGGCCGATCTTCGACCTGTTCAACATCGACGCCGAGATCGAAAAGGCGCTGTCGCGCCGCGTGGACCTGAAGTCCGGCGGCTATCTGATGATCGACCAGACCGAGGCGATGACGACGATCGACGTCAACACCGGCGGCTACGTGGGCGCGCGCAACTTCGACGACACGATCTTCAAGACCAATCTCGAGGCCGCCCACACCATCGCGCGCCAGCTGCGCCTGCGCAACCTGGGCGGCATTATCATCATCGACTTCATCGACATGGAGAACGTCGAGCATCGCGATGCGGTGCTCTCCGAACTCAAGCGTGCGCTGTCGCGAGACCGCACGCGCATCACGGTGAACAGCTTCTCGCAGTTGGGGCTGGTGGAGATGACGCGCAAGCGCACGCGCGAATCGCTCGCGCACGTGCTGTGCGAGCAGTGCCCGGTGTGCTCGGGCAAGGGCCAGGTCAAGACGCCGCGCACGGTGTGCTACGACATCTTCCGCGAGATCATGCGCGAGTCGCGCCAGTTCAATCCGCGCGAGTTCCGCATCCTGGCCTCGCAGGACGTCATCGACCTGTTCCTCGAAGAAGAGAGCCAGCATCTGGCGATGCTCGGCGACTTCATCGGCAAGCCGATCTCGCTGCAGGTGGAATCGACGTTCCACCAGGAACAGTACGACATCATCCTGATGTAATAGGTAGCCGGGCGATGGCGCCCGGCTGATCGCCTGTGTGACCGGTCGCCCGACCGGGAGCCGCCGGTGCGGTGAAATCGATTTCATCGCGCTGCATGGCCGCCGAATGCCTCACCCCCGATACATCCATCGGAAAACCTCCGTCTCACGTCATCGTTCTGTCATCGGCCCCCGCCAGAATGCGCAAGTCATTCAAGCAAGGGAGTCGACATGACGCATGCAATTGAAGTCCGCGGACTGAGCAAATCGTTCCGCGCGGACCGCAAGGCGCTTGACGATGTCACGCTGCACGTCGCGCCGGGCGAAATGGTCGCCCTGCTGGGCGCTTCGGGTTCGGGCAAGTCCACGCTGCTGCGCCACGTGGCCGGATTCATCACGGGCGATGCCGGCGCGGGTGAGATCCTCGTCAACGGTCGCACCGTGCAGCGTAATGGTCGTCTGGCCGGCAACGTGCGCAAGGTGCGCGCCGAAATCGGCTTTGTGTTCCAGCAGTTCAACCTCGTGGGCCGCCTGCCGGTGATCACGAACGTACTGGTCGGCATGCTGACCCGCATCCCCAAGTGGCGCAGCCTGCTGCGTATCTTCAGGGCTGGCGAAGTCCAGGCCGGGCTCGATGCCCTCGCGCAAGTTGGTATAGACGACTATGCGTTTCAGCGCGCCTCGACGCTCTCCGGCGGGCAGCAGCAACGCGCGGCCATCGCCCGCACGCTGGTGCAGAACGCGCGCGTGATCCTGGCCGACGAGCCGATTGCCTCGCTCGATCCGGAATCGTCGCGCCGTGTGATGACGCTGCTCTCGCAGATCAATCGCACGCGCAAAGTGGCCGTGGTGGTGTCGCTGCATCAGGTAGACGTAGCGATGCGCTACTGCCCGCGCGTCGTGGCACTGCGTCAGGGCAAGGTCGTCTACGACGGCCCGTCCGCCGCGCTCACGCCCAGCATGCTGCGCGATCTCTATGGCACGGAGGCCGACGAGTTGCTGCACGACTCCGTGCCCGAAGCAAACGCGTCCACCGAGGGCATGCCTGTGCCCGCGATGGTCACGATGAATCTCGCGGCAGCCTGAACGGCCGCTCGCGCATCCCAGTTCTTACCCCCAAGCGTATCCAAACCGGAGTTATCCATGCTTCGCAGAACCTTTCTCGCCGTGGTGGCCTCGGGTGTCGTCGCCCTGCCCGCATTCGCGCAGGACGCCAAGACCCTGAACATCGGCTTCATCTCGACGGAATCGTCGTCGAACCTGAAATCCGCCTGGCAACCGCTGATCGATGACCTCAGCAAGACGCTGGGCGTGCAGGTCAAACCCTTCTTCGCTTCCGATTACGCCGGCATCATCGAAGGCATGCGCTTCAACAAGGTGCAGATCGCCTGGTTCGGCAACAAGTCCGCCATGGAAGCCGTGGACCGCGCCAGCGGCGAAGTGTTTGCTTCCGTGATCGACAAGGACGGCAACCCGGGCTACTGGTCGCTGCTGATCGTCAGCAAGGACAGCGACCTGAAGAGCGTCGAAGACGTGATCAAGCGCGGCAAGGACCTGAGCTACGGCGCCGGCGATCCGAACTCCACGTCGGGCACCGCCGTGCCCGGCTACTACCTGTGGGCGGCCAACAAGGTGGAACCGAAGACCCTGTTCAAGGCCGTGCGCATCAGCAACCACGAAACCAACCTGCTGTCCGTGCTGAACAAGCAGGTGGACGTGGCGGTGAACAATACCGAGAACTTCGAGCGGTATCGCATCAACACGGGCAAGAACGCCTATGACCAGGTGCGCGTGCTGTGGAAGTCCCCGCTGATCCCGGCCGACCCGATGGTCTACCGCAAGGACCTGTCGCCCGATCTGAAGAAGAAGATCCAGACCTTCTTCGTGAACTACGGCAAGGGCGCCGACGCCGCGCGCGAAAAGCAGGTGCTGGCCACGCTGACCTACCAGGGCTTCCGTCCCTCGTCCGACGCGCAGTTGGTGCCGATCCGCCAGATCGAGCTGGCCAAGGAAAAATCCAAGATCGAATCGGACAGCACGCTGGCCGCCGCCGACAAGGAAAAGCAACTTGCCGAAGTGACCCGCCGCCTGGCCGAGCTGGACAAGGCCATCAGCACGCAATAAGCCCCACCCGCCGGGGCCGATGGCGCCACGCGGCGTCGGCCCCGCGCCGTTGTTACCTGCCTCCTACCGGATTGCCCCATGACTGCCACCGCCAGGCCCGGCCTGCCTCCCTCGCCCCAAAGTAACGTCCGGCCGCCGCGCACCTCCCTCTCCGTGATGCTGATCTGGGCGATCGTGCTGGCCATGCTCGCCATGTCCTGGGAGGGCGCCGACATGCGTCCGCTGGACCTGTTGCGCGATTCCGGCAACATGGCGAAGTTCGCCGCCGATTTCTTCCCGCCCAACTTCCGCGACTGGCAAAACTACCTCGACGAGATGCTCGTCACGGTCCAGATCGCGCTGTGGGGCACCGCCATCGCCGTGGTGATGGCCGTACCGCTGGGCCTGCTGTGTTCGGCCAACATCGTGCCGGCCTGGGTGTATCAGCCGGCGCGCCGCATCATGGATGCCTGCCGCGCCATCAACGAGATGGTCTTCGCCATGCTGTTCATCGTGGCAGTCGGCCTCGGGCCATTCGCCGGCGTGCTGGCGATCTGGATCCACACCACCGGCGTGCTGGCCAAGCTGTTTGCCGAAGCGGTGGAAGCCATCGATCCGCGCCCCGTGGAAGGCGTGCGCGCCACCGGCGCCGGCCCGATCGAGGAGATCGTCTACGGCGTGATTCCGCAGGTCCTGCCGCTCTGGCTGTCGTTCGCGCTGTATCGCTTCGAGTCGAATGTGCGTTCGGCGTCGGTGGTCGGCATCGTCGGCGCCGGCGGCATCGGCACCGTGCTGTGGGAAATCATCCGCAGCTTCCAGTACGCGCAGACCTGTGCCGTGATGATCATCATCATCCTGTTTGTCACGGCCATCGACATCATCTCGGCGCAAATCCGCAAGGTCCTCGTCTGAGACCTGCGCAGCGACTATAGTCAAACCATGCTGACCCTGACCCGCATCGAAACCCTGTTTGCCAATCACGGCACCGCCTACTACGGCGGCGAGGTCATCAGC
Source organism: Cupriavidus sp. 01L415 (assembly GCF_056400065.1). Lineage (NCBI taxonomy): Bacteria > Pseudomonadati > Pseudomonadota > Betaproteobacteria > Burkholderiales > Burkholderiaceae > Cupriavidus > Cupriavidus sp. 01L415. The sequence continues at coordinate 12,691 of NZ_JBFTSP010000006.1, forward strand.
CAGACTGCGCACGCGCTCCAGTGCGCGCAGCTGGCGGAGCACGCCGGCGAGCCCGAGCCACTGATCGTGGCCGCCTTGCTTCATGACGTCGGCCACCTGATGCTGGCGGAAAGCAGCACCACCGACATGCGCCACCAGGAAGCTGCCGCCAATGCGCTGGCTGCCCTGTTCGGCGATGACGTCACCGAACCAGTGCGCCTGCACGTGGCTGCCAAGCGCTACCTGTGCGCCACCGATGCGGCCTACTTCGACACGCTGTCGCCCGCCTCGGTGCACAGCCTGGCGCTGCAGGGCGGCCCGTACGACGCCGCGCAGGCCGACACCTTCGCCGCCAACCGCCACGCCGATGCGGCGGTGCGTCTGCGCCGCTACGACGACCTGGCGAAGGTCGTCGACCTGGCCACGCCGCCGATGGGGCACTACCTCGACATGGCCGCGCGCTGCGCGCGTCCTGCTGCGTTGCCGTGATGAGCGAGATGGTCCTGACCCTGCGCGAGGTGCGCGGTTCCGATGCCGAGCTGCTGCACCTCTCCGCGTTGCTTGCCGCGATGGATGACGAGCCACCGCTGCCGTTGGCCACGATGCGCGAGCGCTATGCCACGATGCGCCGCTATCCGGACTATCGCTGCTATCTGATGGTGGACGAAAGCGAAGTGCCGCTCGGCACCTTCAGCCTGCTGGTGTTTCCCGTGATGGTCCACGACGGTCGCCCAGAGGCGATTGTCGAGGCTGTGGTGGTCGCGCCGTCGGCGCGCGGCATGGGAATCGGCAAGGCGATGATGCGGGAGGCGATGCGCCTGGCCCGCGAGGCCGGCGCCGCCAAGCTGGCGCTGTCATCGAACGCGCGCCGCCTGCAGGCGCATCAGTTCTATCGCCAGCTCGGGTTTACCGAGCACGGCATCAGCTTCAGCACCGATCTCTGACATGAAGGCCTAGTTCGCCGAACTGCGCTTCAAGCCAGCAATTCTGACTAACGATTCAGGCCAGCCATTCGAGCGCGGATGTCGGTTTTGTACTGAAGCCTGGAACCTCGGCCGGGGATTTCCGACTCGAGGCTCCGGCCCGAATCTCAGACTTGCGATGCTGGCACTGACGTGACGCCCACCAACTGTGCAAACGTCGCCGCGGACGCCTCCAGTGCGCCGCTGTTGTCGATCTCCACGAGCTGGCAGCCTGCCGGCACATCGAAGGCTCGCCCCGCGCGCGCCAGGCGCTTCTCGATCGCCTCTTCCGATTCGCGGCCGCGCTGGCGCAATCGTGCCGCCAGCACCTCCGGCTTCACGCGCACGTGCACGGCGCACAGCTTCGGGTAGCGTGCGACGGCTTCCGGCAGATACTCGCGCGAACCGTTGACGATGACCTTCAGCCCTTTATCCAGCCAGTGCTCGATCTCCACGCCGATGCCGTAGTGCAGTCCGTGGCTGTGCCAGTCCAGCGCCATGCAGCCGAGGGCCTTGCGGCGGTGGAACTCGTCGGCGGAAAGCGCCACCGACGCCTCGTTGGCGTCGGCATCGCGCGTGATGTAGCGATGCGCAACCACGATGCGGTCGTCGGGCCCCAGGCGCTCACGAAGCGCGCGCAGCAGCGAATCCTTGCCGCTGCCGGACGGCCCCATGACGTAGAACAGGCCGTCACCGTCGGCAGTGGTATGGGTCGTAGGGGCGCTCATGCGTCCAGGTACGCCGCGCCGGCGCCATCGAGGGTACTGCCGTTGAAACCGTAGTGCCGCGCGGCGATGAAGTCGGCGCCCGGCTTCGGCTGCACGAACACGCTGATGCCATCGACGTGGAGTGGCGTCTCAAGCAACCCGATGCCCGCGGCGGATAGTCGCGCGAGCGCGGCGGCCGCGTTGGCGGCGTCGAGCATGCCGGTCAGCGTGATGTGGAACGTGAAGGTCTCGAAGACGTAGGGGTAGCCCCAGGCGTCCAGCATGCGGCGCTCCTCCGCCGTCAGCCGCTCCGGCCTGCGCTTGGCGAGCTCATCAGCGGTGGCCGGTGCACGGAAACGCTCGAACGTGCGCACGCAGGCATCCGCAAGCGCATGCATCTGGCGCGGGCCCTCGGCGCCATCGTCCAGGCACCACGCGACAAAGCCGCGCAACGCGCGCAGTGTCAGCGGGGCATCGAATCCTTCCCGGCCACGCACGAAGTCCCGCACGGCGGCATCGAGCATCGGCGCATCGGTGCCCGCCGCAAGCCGGAACGGTGGCTTCAGCGTGGCATGCAGGCCGTAGTGCGCCGGGGCCTTGACCCAGTCAGCGGGGCGCGGCTCCATGCCTTTCGGCATGCACAGCGCTGCGCCCGTATCGGCATTGCGGCCGAGCCATTGACTGCCGAACGATCGGAACGGCTCGGCCGGCGCGAGGTAGATCGCGTAACGGTGCGCTTGCATGGTCACGCGGCCAGGCTGCCCGCATCGGCATAGTCGGCATCGGCGATGTCGATCAGCGGCAACGCCGTCGTCGCCTGTTTCAGCTCGCCATGGACGATGGTGCCGCAGACACGCGGCAGGCCAGGCTGGCGATCATCGACCAGGATGGCGTCGGCGCGCAGGCCCGGCAGCAGCGTGCCACGATCGCGCAGGCCAGCGGCGCGGGCCGGATTGCGCGACACCAAATGCCAGGCGCTGGCCAGGTCCACCACCCCCAGTTGCGCCAGCTTGAACGCGGCCTGCAGCGGGGCGGGATAGTAGTAGTCGGACGCCAGCACCGTGCACAGGCCCGCCGCGACCATCTCCGTCGCGTTGGGTGCGCCGGTATGACTGGTGCCGCGCACGACGTTCGGCGCGCCGAACACGGTTTCATCGCCAAGCTGGCGAGCCAGCGTGGCGGCTTCGATCGTCAGCGGGAATTCGGCAATGCCACAGCCCTGGCGGTGATAGTGCTGTCGCGTGGCCACGTCCGGATCATCGTGCGAGGCCACCGGCAAGCCTGCCGCGCGCGCGGCGGCGATCAGGCGCGACATGGCGGCTGGCACCTCCTGCGCATTGCGGCTGGCCACGCGCAGGCGGCTGCGGAATGTCTCGGCGTCGCATTCGGCACGCTCGGCGTACTGCAGCATCTTGCGGTCGTCGGCCATGCGGCGCGCCATGGTCGGCAGGTGATCGTTGATCGACAGCAGCCCCACGCGGCCATCGGCCATCCACGACAGCGCGGTCTCCACGCCAGCGAGGTGATAGGCTTCGAAGCGCAGATGAACCTTGTGCGCGGCACCCAGCACTGGTTGCAACTGCGCGAGCGCCTCGAACATGCGTAGCGCGTACGCTTCGCCGCGCAGGCCGCCTTCCCAGGACAGCGTCACGCCGTGGAATTCGGTGGTGATGCCGTGCGCCAGCAATTGCCGGTCCACATCGATCAGCGCCCCCGCATACGGGAAGCTGACACCGGGACGCGGCATCACCGCGCGCTCGAATGCGTCGCCGTGAATGTCGACGATGCCAGGCAACACCAGCAGGTCGCCAGCATCGATACAGGGGCCGGATGCTGGCACTTGCTGCGCCACGTTGCCATCCAGAAAGCCCAGCGTCGCCGGGCCGATGCCACCGGCACCCAGTACCCGGCGGCCCGTGATCCCCACGAGTGGGGGCGATTGCGTTTGATTTGTCGTATGCATAGGCAACACGTTAGCGCTGACAGATGACAGACGGATGTCTAGACCAATGCGGCGAGGCCGTCTCACTGTACGGCAACGTCGCAACCCTTGTGCTCAGTCGTTGTCGGACACGGTGAGCTGAACCCAGTCGCCGGCAAACCTCACCATGCTGTACTGCACAGGTGCGCCATCGATATCGACGTTCAGCGCTTCCACCTGCAGCACGGGACGCGTCTTCGGCTGGTTCAGCAGCCGCGCCACCGGCGCGCTTGGCATGGCGGCCGTGATGCGCGACCACTTGCGCGTGTAGTCCGCGATGCCGAAATGCGCCAGTGCGCGCGAGATCGATTGCATCTCACGCAGTTGCGCGTCCATGGCCGGGAACCGCTTGAGATCGAAATAGTGCTCGGCGACGTCGATGGTGCGGTCCTCGGCCTTGCCGACCATCTGCACGTGCAGGACTTCGGCCGTGCGCGGCAGGCCCAGGTGCTTGGCCACTTCCGGTGCGCGCACGACCTGGCTATCGAGAATCTCCATGTGCCCGCGCATGCCCTGCGCGGCCAGGTTCTGCGAAAACCGCGTGCGGCGCCCGATCGCGTAGTCGATGGCGTGTTCCTGCACGAAGGTGCCGCGGCCTTGCTCGATCCGCACCAGCCCGCTCAGCTCCAGCTCGCCCATGGCGCGCCGGATGGTGTGGCGGTTCACGGCGAACCGCGTGGCCAGCTCCGGCTCAGGCGGCAGCTGCTCGCCGGGGCCATACAGCTTGTTGCGGATGTCGTCCGCCAGCGCCTCGCCAATCTGGCGCCACACGGCCACGCCGGAGCCGCGTTCGACTTCTCGATCAGACATCTTGCCCTGCCCTCTTGTCATCAAGCATTCATCAATACCATGCGATTGTGCCTCAGCCCCGGGGCGCCCGTCCCGCGTCTCGGCAAGTGTCCGAGCAATCGCCGGACCCGTCATGAAACGTTCATCTGGCTGTGGTCTAGTAGCGCCGTGTTGTGGTAGTTTACATCTAAACGTATAGACGTATAGGGGTGATGATGCAAAGCGAAACCGCCAATCAGGCCAACGCGGCCCGCGCCGCATGGCTGCGGATCCTGGCGCTGGCGCAAACGGACGCGCTCGATGCGGCCTACGCGCGGCTCGGCGAGTCGGGTGCCCTGCCCGGCTACCGCCTGCTGCGCAAGCCGGAATCCGGCATGGCGATGGTGCGGGCCCGCGCAGGCGGCACCGGTGCCCAGTTCAACCTGGGCGAAGTCACGGTCACGCGCTGCGCGGTCGTCCTGGAAGACGGCGATGCGGGCAGCGTCGATGGCACGGCAGGCGTGGCCTACGTGCAGGGGCGCGGCGTGCGCCATGCGGAGCAGGCGGCCGTACTGGATGCCCTGCTGCAGCGTCCAGCCTGGCATCAGCGCGTGCAGGACATCGTGCTGGCGCCGCTGGCTCAGACCCTTGCCGAGCACGCGGCGCACGAGGCGGCCACCGCCGCCCAGACGCGCGTCGAGTTCTTCACCATGGTCCGCGGAGAGGACTGACATGCCGACCATCCCATCGATCCCACCGATCCCGACCACCACCGCTATGCCTGCCACCCCGGCCACCTCGCTGCTGCCCGGCTTCGACAACCCGGTCGACGACGCGCAGCAAGTGTTTCGCGCCACGCTGGAAGCATTTGCCCATCCGGGTCGCGTGGAGACCCTGCCCGTTACCAGCGGCCTGCCCGATGGCCTGTCGCCCGCGCTGGCCGCGCTGCTGCTGACGCTGGCCGATCCCGACACGCCGGTCTGGCTGCCTGCAGACGTACCCGCCGCGGCACGCGCGTTCCTGCGCTTCCATTGCGGCTGCCCGCTGGTGGACGACCTCGGCGCCGCGACCTTCGTCTGCGTGCCCGCTGGACATGCCATGCCGAACCTGGCCGACTGTGCGCAAGGCGTACCGGCCTATCCGGATCGCTCGGCCACGCTGATGATGGAAGTCGCCTCGCTGACCGAAGGCGACACGCTGACGCTGCGCGGTCCCGGTATCGAGGCCACGCAGGCGCTGCGCGTCGCCGGCCTGCCCGCCGACTTCCGCGCCCGCTGGCGCGCCAACAACGCGGGCTTTCCGCTCGGCGTGGACCTGCTGCTGGCCAGCGCCCACCAATTCAGCGCACTGACGCGCACCACGCAAGTGGAGGACTGACATGTACGTTGCCGTCAAAGGGGGCGAACGCGCCATCCTGAATTCCTACCAGATGCTCGACACGTATCGTCGCGGCGATACGTCGGTGCCAGAACTCGCGCTCGCGCAGATCCGCGAACAGATGCCGCTGGCGGTGTCGCGCGTGATGGCCGAGGGTTCGCTGTACGACCCGCACCTGGCCGCGCTGGCATTGAAGCAGGCGGCCGGCGACCAGATCGAGGCCATCTTCCTGCTGCGCGCGTATCGCACCACGCTCGCGCGCTTTGGCTATACCCAGCCGGTGGACACCGGCACGATGCGCCTGCAACGCCGGATCTCGTCGACGTTCAAGGACGTGCCGGGCGGCCAGGTGCTGGGCCCGACCTACGACTACACGCAGCGCCTGCTGGATTTCTCGCTCGAAGCGGGCCGCGAACCGGCACCGCTGCCGCCATCGGCGGAACCGCTCGCCGCGAGCATGCCGCGCGTGACGGGCCTGCTGGAAGCAGAAGAACTGGTGGAAGCCGACGAGGTTCCCGCCGGCGACCCCACGCCGCCGGACCTGACGCGCGAGCCGCTGACGTTCCCTGCCAGCCGCGCCGCGCGGCTGCAGAACCTGGCGCGCGCCGACGAAGGCTTCCTGCTGTCGATGGGTTACTCGACGCAACGCGGCTACGGCAACTCGCATCCGTTCGCGGCGGAGATCCGCTACGGCACGGCCGAAGTCGAACTATTTGTCGAAGAGCTTGGGTTCGCCGTGACGATCGGCGAAGTCGAGCTGACCGAATGCCAGATGGTCAGCCAGTTTGCCGGCAACGCCGAGGAAGCCCCGCGCTTCACGCGCGGCTACGGCCTGGTGTTCGGCTACAACGAACGCAAGGCGATGTCGATGGCGCTGGCCGACCGCGCGATGCGCGCCGGAGAACTTGGCGAAGCCGCCGACGCCCCGGCCAACGACATCGAGTTCATGCTGTACCACAGCGATAACGTCGAGGCCTCCGGCTTCGTGCAGCATCTGAAGCTGCCCCACTACGTGGACTTCCAGGCCAACCTGGAACTGCTGCGCCGCCTGCGCGCGGAGGCGGATGCCGCCAACCTGGCCTCCACCGCACCGCAACCCGTGCCGCAGGTTCAGCCACCCACCGAGCCACAATCCCGGCCGCAATCGCAAGAGGAGACGCTGGCATGAGTCAGGTCAACGCCACCCCGGGCGCTGTCGCCCGCGACGATCACTACAACTTCGGCTACCTCGACGAATCGACCAAGCGCATGCTGCGCCGCGCGCTGCTCAAGGCCGTGGCCATCCCCGGCTACCAGGTCCCGTTCGGCAGCCGCGAAATGCCGCTGCCCTACGGGTGGGGCACCGGCGGCATCCAGGTCACCGCCGCGATCATCGGCAAGCAGGATGTGCTCAAGGTGATCGACCAGGGTTCGGACGACACCACCAACGCCATCAACATTCGCCGCTTCTTCGGCCGCGTGACCGGCGTGCAGACCACCGAGCGTACCGCGGAGGCAAGCATCATCCAGACGCGTCACCGCATTCCGGAAACGCCGCTGCGCGCAGGCCAGACGATGGTGTACCAGGTGCCCATCCCCGAGCCGCTGCGCTGGCTGGAGCCGAGCGAGACCGAAACCCGCACCATGCACTCGCTAGCCGAATACGGCGCGATGCACGTCAAGCTCTACGAGGACATCGCCCATCACGGGCACATCGCCACCACCTACGACTATCCCGTGATCGTCAACCAGCGCTACATGATGCGGCCGTCGCCGATTCCCAAGTTCGACAATCCCAAGCTCGACCGCAGCCCCGCGCTAATGTTGTTCGGCGCCGGACGCGAGAAGCGCGTCTATGCCGTGCCGCCGTACACTTCGGTCAGGAGCCTGGACTTCGTCGATCATCCGTTCACCGTGGAAAAGTGGTCGAGCTGCTGCGCGCAGTGCGGAGCCACGGACAGCTACCTCGACGAAATCATCACCGACGATGCCGGCACACGCCTGTTCGTGTGCTCGGATACCGAGTACTGCGCCGACCGTCAGGCCACGCAGGCCGTGAAAGCGGCGGCGGGAGGTGCGCAATGAGCGCGACTCCGCTGCTGTCGGTACGCAACCTCACGCGTACCTGGGATGGCGTGCATGGCTGCCATGACGTCAATTTCGATCTCTACCCGGGCGAGGTGCTCTGCGTGGTAGGTGAATCGGGCTCCGGCAAGAGCACGCTGTTGCAGGCCTTGTCGATGCAGGCACCGCCGCAGCGCGGCAGCGTCAGCTACGACATGCGCGAGTCCGGTCTGACCGACCTGGCCGCGCTGTCCAGCGCACGCATGCGCCTGCTGGCCCGCACCGACTGGGGCTTCGTGCGCCAGCACGCTCGCGACGGGCTGCGCATGCAGGTCAGCGCCGGCGCCAACATCGCCGAGCGCCTGATGGCCGTGGGCGAGCGTCACTATGGCGACCTGCGCGAAATCGCCGGCGCCTGGCTCGAGAAGATGGAGATCGACCTGGCCCGCCTGGACGATGTGCCCAGCACCTTCTCGGGTGGCATGCAGCAACGCCTGCAGATCGCCCGCAACCTGGTCACGCATCCGCGCCTGGTGTTCATGGACGAGCCGACGGCGTCGCTGGACGTCTCCGTGCAGGCCCGCCTGCTGGACCTGTTGCGCCGCCTGGTGACCGACCTTGGCCTCGCCGCCATCCTCGTCACGCACGACCTGGCCGTGGCGCGCCTGCTGGCACATCGCACGCTGGTCATGCAGGGCGGGCGCGTGGTGGAGCAGGGCCTGACCGACCAGATCCTCGACGACCCCCAGCACCCTTACACGCAACTGCTGGTTTCCTCCATCCTGCAGGGCTGACGACGATGCAAGCTGAGAATGCACAGAAGCTGATTGAGGTCCGTGGCCTCGGCAAGATGTTCACGTTGCACAACCAGGGCGGCATCCGCCTGCCCGTGCTGCGTGCGATCGATTTCGACGCCGCCCGCGGCGAATGCCTGGTCCTGTCGGGCCGCTCCGGCACCGGCAAGAGCACGCTGCTGCGCTGCCTGTACGGCAACTACCTGGCCACCGAAGGCACCATCCGCCTGCGCGACACCAGCACCGAAGGCGAGCCGTGGGTCGAGCTGACCAATGCCCCGGAGCAACGCGTGCTAAAACTGCGCCGCGACGTGATCGGCTACGTCAGCCAGTTCCTGCGTGCGATTCCGCGCGTGTCAGCGCTGGACGTGGTGGCCGACCCCCTGCAGCAGCGCGGCGCCAGCCACGAGGAAGCCCGGGCCCGGGCCGCCGTGCTGCTGGAGCGCCTGAACCTGCCGCGTCGCCTGTGGGATCTGCCTCCTGCCACGTTCTCGGGTGGCGAGCAGCAGCGCGTGAACATCGCTCGCGGGCTGATCGGCGACCATCCGATCCTGCTGCTCGACGAGCCGACCGCCTCGCTCGATGCCGACAACCGCGCCGTGGTGATCGAACTGATCCGGGAAGCGCTGGCCGAAGGCCGCGCCCTGATCGGGATTTTCCACGACGACGCCGTCCGTGATGCGGTGGCCACGCGCCTGCTGCCGCTGCAGCCGGTCACCGCCCTCGCCTGACCCGAACTGACCAGACCTGAAACGGAATCGGACATGTCTGCTACCTATCTGACGCACGCCACCCTGGTGCTGCCCGACCGCGTGCTGCAAGACAGCGCATTGCTGATCGACGACGGCCGCATCGCCGCCATCGAACCCGCGCCATCCGCGGTGCCCGCCCAAGCCACTGTGATCGACCTTCGCGGCCATGCCGTGATGCCGGGCCTGATCGACGTGCATTGCGACGCAATCGAAAAGGAAGCCGAGCCGCGCGCCAACGTGCTGTTCCCTCTGGACTTCGCCGTGGCCCAGGTGGACCGCCGCAACGCCGCGGCCGGCATCACCACGCCGTACCACGCGCTGTCGTTCGCCAGCAATCAGTTTGGCGTGCGCAACAACGACACTGCGGCCACGCTGGTGCGCACCGTGTCCGCGTATCGCGAACACAGCCTCGTCGACAATCGCATCCACTGCCGCTATGAAGTCACCGACGCCGCCGCCGTGCCGGTGCTGGAGATGCTGATGGAAGAAGGCGTGGTCGACCTGCTGTCCGTGATGGATCACTCGCCGGGCCAGGGCCAGTTCAAGACACTGGATGCCTATCTGTCGTACATGATGGGCAACCACGGCATGAGCCGCCAGGAAGCCGCCGATGCCGCGGCAAAGAAGACCGCCGAGCTCGACGGCGCGCATGAACGCGTGAGCCGGCTGGTGGCAAAGGCACACGCGCTGGGCATTCCCACTGCGAGCCACGACGACGACTCCCCGCAGCGCATCGCCGCCATGCACGCACTGGGCGTGCGTATGAGCGAGTTCCCGATCAACGTCGAGACCGCGCAGGCCGCTTCGACGCATGCGCTGCCGACGATCCTCGGCGCGCCCAACGTACTGCGCGGCAAGAGCCAAAGCGGGTCGATGCGTGCGATCGATGCGATCCATGCCGGCGTGGGCAACATCCTCTGCTCGGACTACCAGCCGTCGACGCTGATTGCCGCGACCTTTGCCGCTGCGCGCCTGGCCGGGTTGCCGCTCAACGAGGCACTGGCGCTGGTCACCGCCAACCCGGCCGACGCCTGCCTGCTGACGGATCGCGGGCGACTGGTGCCAGGCGCCCGCGCCGACGTGATCGCCGTGGCCAGCGTGGCGGGCCAGCCGCTGGTCACGCATACGTGGTCGGCCGGCCGGCTGGTCTTTGCAGCAGGCTACCCGGCGGTGCGGCATGCGGCCGCACACGCGGCGCCGCGTGAAGCCGTGCGCGAGGTGGCCTGAGATGGCGACGGGGCCCGTGGATGCGCCGGTGGGTGCCGGGGTACGTGTTGTTGCCGTCAGCCGCAGCCCGGCCCACGGGTTCAGCAAACCGCGCGAGGATGCCATCCGGCTCCTCGCCGGACTTGGGGTGGAAGGCGATGCCCACGCGGGCGTCACCGTGCAGCATCGCTCACGCGTGGCCGTCGATCCGACCCAGCCGAACCTGCGCCAGGTCCACCTTATCCACGCGGAACTGCACGCCGCGCTGGCGGAGGCGGGCTTCGACGTCGGTTATGGGGAACTGGGCGAGAACATCACCACGCAAGGAATCGATCTGCTGCGTCTGCCCACGGGCACACGCCTGCACATCGGCACCGCCGAGATCGAAATCACTGGCCTGCGCAATCCGTGCGCGCAGATCGACCAGTTCCGAAAGGGGCTGCGCGGGCAGTTGGTGTATCGGGATGCGTTGGGGGCACTCGTACGCAAGGCGGGCGTGATGGGAGTGGTGCTGGCGGGCGGCATGGTGCGCCCTGGCGATGTGATCGAAACGGTGCTGCCAGCGCTCCCGCATCGCGCGCTGGAACGCGTGTAGCGACCACATTCTCTGAATATAGTCATCGCCAGCCGGCACGTACTTAGGACTTGTCCCAATCACATGCGGCTCGCCTTCGGATACCCATCCCCTACACTGAAGGGACGGTCCGTCTACATGCCATGACGCCCGTGTCGTATCGAGGAGCCAGCATGCCGTTCACGCCAACCCTGCCAGCCATGCTGGCTATTTTTTTGTGCGCGGCGTGCGTGCCGCCCATGCTGGTCAATCGTCCCCCGCCGGTGCAGGAACCACCTGCCTCGTCCAAATCGTATCCACCGCCACCGCCAGTGGCCCGTGCCACGCCTATCGTGCCGCACGAGATCCATATTTCCGCCGCTTGCAAGCGCACCGAGGAAGACGGCTTCCGCGAGGAAGCGATGGTGCGCGTATCGCACAATGCCGTGCAGACGCTGACCTGGAAACTCTGGGTATCCCGGCGGGGTTCCTGCCACTTCGATCTCGATGAATTCAAGCAGGTACAGCAGACGCCACACATCGAGCTGCACGCCGTGGACGGCAGCGGTTGCAAGCTGATGGTCTGGCAAGACCCACGGCGCATCACGCTGGCCCACGCCAGCTGCGAGAAGCATTGCACGCCTGGCATCTATGAGCAGGCGTGGCCAGTCCTGTTCGATCCGAAGAGCGGCGCCTGCGCGGAAATACGCTGACGCCGGCGCCGGCGGCTGAGGACTTCGCCAGTMACCGGCCGTCGCCGGCTTTCGGCCGTGGCTGGCTACTTTGCCTTGGGCACGCGCCCCATCAGGAAGAACTCGTCGTTCGGCCGCATGCCGATGGTGTTGGCCATCCGATTCGACAGGCCGAAGAACGCGGTAATGGCGGCAATATCCCAGGCATCCTCGTCGTCGAAGCCGTGCGTGCGCAGCGCGTCAAAGTCGGCTTCGCTGATCTCGTGGGACGACTGGCAGACCTTCATCGCGAAATCGAGCATCGCGCGCTGGCGCGGTGAAATATCCGCCTTGCGATAGTTGACGGCAACCTGATCCGCAACGAGCGGCTTCTTCTCGTAGATCCGCAGGATCGCGCCATGGGCCACCACGCAGTAGAGGCACTGGTTGGCGCCGGACGTGGTGACTACGATCATTTCGCGGTCGCCCTTGGTCAGCGAGCCCGTCTCCTTGAGCATCAGCGCGTCGTGATAGGCAAAGAACGCACGGCACTCGTCCGGCCGATGGGACAGGGCAAGGAAAACGTTGGGGACAAAGCCGGCCTTCCCCTGGACGTCGAGAATGCGCTGGCGGATGTCGTCCGGCAGATCCTTGATGGCGGGAACCGGGTAGCGGCTGATCGGGGGATGGGCGTGGGTCATGCTGTCTCCTCGGGGTGTATCCCCCTGTTGGTACATGCCCGGCCGCGGCAGGCGCGCCGCGGCCGCTAAGCGCTCGTTTCAAAACGATCCTGGCGTCGTTGCGCGGCCTTGCCGTACCACTTGTACTGTCTGCGGCCGCACGCCTAGCCAGGACCGCTTCGCTTCATTTTGAAACAAGCTTTGAAACCTGACAGGAAGCGCCTAGTCCTGCGTCGCGAACTGGATGCGGTGCAGGCCAGCGTAGAGACCGCTAGCCGCCAGCAGTTCGGCGTGCGTGCCCTGCTCTGCCACGCGGCCATGCTCCAGCACAACGATCCGGTCGGCGTTCTCGATCGTCGACAAGCGGTGGGCGATGACCAGTGTGGTCCGGCCCACCATCAGCGATTCCAGCGCCGCCTGCACCTGGCGTTCGGATTCGGAATCGAGCGCCGACGTGGCTTCATCGAGGATCAGGATCGGCGCGTCCTTGTAGATCGCGCGCGCGATGGCCAGACGCTGCCGCTGGCCGCCCGAGAGCTTCATGCCGTTGTCACCGATATTGGTCTCCAGGCCTTCCGGCAGCCCCTTGACCACTTCGGTCAGGTACGCCGCCGCCAGCGCCCGCTCGACGCGCGCCATATCGATCTGCTCGTGCGAATGCACGCCATACGCCACGTTCGCCGCGACGGTGTCGTTGAACAGCACCACATCCTGGCTCACGAAGGCGATCTGACGGCGCAGGTCGACCAGTGCGATCTTGTCGATCGACTGGCCATCCAGGAGGATCCGCCCTTCGGTCGGATCGAAGAAGCGCGGCACCAGGTTGACCAGCGTGGTCTTGCCGCTGCCGGACGGGCCAACCAGTGCCACCACCTCGCCGGGCGCGGCGCGGAAGCTGACGTGGTTCAGCGCGGGACGTCCGGCATCGCCATAGCGAAAACCGACATCGTTGAAGACGAGGTCGCCCTGAGCACGGTCCAGCGGCAGGCCGCCGGTCTGCGGCTCGATCGGTTCGTCGATCAGCCCGAAGATCATCTCGGCGGCGGTCAGGCCGCGCTGGAGAGGCTGATTCAGGTCGGTCAGGTGCTTCAGCGGCGAGATCAGCAGCAGCATCGCCATCACGAAACCGGTGAAGCCACCCACAGTGGTCTGGTTGCCCTGCGCCTGGACCATGGCGATGGTCAGGATCACGGACAGCGCCAGCGCCGCCAGGAATGCCGTCACCGGCTGGTTCAGCCCGCCAGCCACCGCCATGCGCATCGAATAGCCGCGCAGGCGTTCTGCCATGGCCTCGAAGCGGGATAGCTCATAGGTCTCGCCACCATGCAGCTTGACGACCTTGTAGCCACCCGCGGCTTCCTCGACCACGTAGGCGGCCGTGTTGGTCAGCGCCTGATGATCGCGGTTGAGCCGCCGCAGCCGGCGATTCACCCTCGACATGATGAAGCCGATCACCGGCAACAGCACCGCCACCACCAGTGTCAGACGCCAATTGGTATAGAACAGGTAGATCAGCAACGCCACCACGGTCAGCGAATCGCGTACCAGCGTGATCAGCACGCCGGTCAGGATCTGCAGCACCTGATTGACCTCGAAGATCACCGCGTTGATCAGGGATGCGGCCGTATTGCGATGATAGAAGAGCGCGGGCGCTTGCAGCATGCGGCTGAACATCTGCATCCGCATCCTCAGCAGCACGCGGTTGGAAATCTGTGCGAGCAGGAAGCCGGAGGCGAATTGCGACACGCCGCGCACCAGCGCCACGCCGGTCAGCAATGCCGGCACATGCCAGAGCTTGCCCGCATAGGCGCCACCAAAGCCCTTGTCGAGCAGGTCGTTGACGACCTTCGGGATGATCCCTTCGCAGGCGGCGACGACGCCCATGGCCAGGATCGCCAGCAGGAAGACCCGCATCTCGGGCTTCAGGTAGGCCCAGACGCGTTTGAGGGTATCGGTTTCCTGGGTCGTTGATTTATTGTTTTCGTTCACGATGACTCCGCCCCGGCGGTGCGGGGAGTATTTCTTGCCTCGACGGCGGTCGCCAGCGACAGGCGCGAGGAGTTGTCCAGCATGTTCCAGTTACCGTGGACTACCGCGGGAGAAACCAGTATTGCGGTGAGTACCGCTAGAATGGCGAGCCCAAGGGGGCGCAATTCCGCGCGGCAGGTGCGCCATGCCCCGGCCAGCCGACGGTTGGCCAGCAGCGCGCCAGGCAGCACGAGCCCGATGAATACCCCGGCACCGCGCGGTACGCACAGCAACAGGACGGGAAACGAAAGAACGATGACGTTGGCCAGTGGCGCCAGCGCCGGTTGACGGTACCCCATTGCAAGCATCTCTATGAAAATCTCTGTCGTACTGATAACAAAAAACGAGGCGCACAATATCCGGGAGTGCCTCGAAAGCGTGTCCTGGTGCGACCGCGCGATTATAGTGGACTCCGGCAGCACGGATGGCACCGTGGAGGCCGCCCGCGCCATGGGCGCCGAGGTCTGGGAGACCACGACATGGCCAGGCTTCGGCCCCCAGAAGAACCTCGCCCTGTCGAAGGCCCAGAGCGAATGGGTACTCTCCATCGATGCCGACGAACGCGTCACGCCTGAACTGCGCGACGAAATCCTGGCCGCCATCGACGCCGGGCAGGCCGATGCCTATGACATGCCCCGGCTCTCCCGCTTCTGCGGCCGCTTCATCCGCCACGGCGGCTGGTATCCGGACCGCATCACGCGCCTGTTCCGCCGTGGCAAGGCCCGCTTCACGGACGATCTGGTCCACGAAAACGTCGTCACGGACTCCGCGGTCGGGCATCTGCGTACGCCGCTGCTGCACTACACCTACGACGATTTTTCGCAGGTCCTGCGCAAGATCGACCAGTATTCGACGCTGGGCGCCCATCAGGCATTCCAGCGCGGCAAGACCGCATCGCCGGCGGGCGCCATGCTGCACGGTAGCTGGGCGTTCCTGCGCACATACCTGTTCCGGCGCGGTTTCCTCGACGGCCCACAGGGGCTGGGGGTCGCGCTGATGAACGGACAGGCCAGCTACTACAAATACGTCAAACTGTGGCTGCTGCAGCAGCAGGCAAGGCAGCAGCCGCAATCAGGCGATCCACAACCACGCTGAACTCCAGCGCGGTCGGACCAAAACCCATCTGTTCGATATGGCGCGCCGCGTGCGCAAGCAATGCCTCGCGCAGCGGGGCGTCCTGCAAGCCGCGACGGATCGCGCCAGCCAGCCCCTGCACGTCGCCTACTGGCACCAGTAGCCCCGCACGGCCCTCATCGAGGATCTCGCGCGGCCCGGTGGGACAGTCGGTGCTCACCACGACCTGCCCCACGGCCAGGGCCTCCAGCAGCACGTTGGGCAGCCCTTCCATCTTCGAGCTGAACGCCATCAGCCGGGCCCTGCGAATCCATGCATACGGGTTGGGCTGGAAACCGGAAAATGTCACGCGATCCGCAATGCCCAGCGAGGCCGCCAGCGCCTCCAGCTGCGCGCGCGATGCGCCATCGCCGACCAGCACGAGTCGCTCGTCGATGCCGTCCTTCGCCAGTTGCGCATAGGCGCGCAGCAGCGTCGTGAAGTCCTTCTGGCTCTCCTCCAGGCGACCAACGGAGACGATAAACGGCTGCGTCGGCGCATTCACGGACGCCAGCGCCCGGGTGCGAATGCTGTCGAGGTCAATCGCGTTGTACAGCCGCACGAACTTGTCGGCGGCCTCCGGGATCAGCGCGCGCGCATCCCGCAGCATGCTGTCGTTCAACGTCACAACGGCGTCATAGTGCTCCCGGCACTGCCGCCGTAGCTTGCGCAGCTTGCGTCGGTGACCGCGCGCCAGGTGCGCCACGCTGAAATGCTGGTAGCCGATCATCGGCACCGGCAGCCGCCCCGTCAGGCGCGACAGCGACATGTCGTAGTCCACCACGATGTCATAGTCGCCCACGATGCGGCGGAAGCGCCGGTTCAGCAGCGGCTTGCGCACGGGCGGCAGCAGCAATTCCTCGTAGATCTTGCCGAGCGGTCCGAGCTTGCGTGCCTTCTTGAGCTGGCGGCAGCGCGACAGCCAGGGCTCGGGGGCCAATACATGCACCTTCACATCGGCAGGCAAAAGCTCCCGGAAATGCGATTCCAGCGCGTCGGTCGGATAGGTCAGCGTCAGGCCGATCTCGAACCGGCTGCGATCCAGCGAGGACAGCAGCGAAACGAGCGACGTCTCGATGCCGCCATGCAGGAAATGTGTCAGGTGAAACAGGATTCTCTGCTTGCGCACGTCGGAAATGGAATGCGTCATGCCATCAGCCATAGATCATGCGCACGCTGTCGCCCAGCGCAATACGGAAACTGGCCAGCGCGTCATCGGACGGCGTGATCTGCCACTGATCGCTCAGCATGGCTTCGCACTGCGCGGTCTTGCTCACATAGCGGATGCGCACTGGCAAGCCCGGCGCGCGGGCCGTATTGGCCAGGTACGGTGTCAGCAGTTCGCGCAGCCGCTCCGTCGATGCATTGCCGTTGAAGCCCAGGCAGACAGCATCGGCATACTTCGCCCGCGCGGCCACCAGGTCCATGACCGATTCGGCGGTAAAGCGCACCCCGCCGGTGAACGTGTCGTGACGCGCGTTGCCCTGCGCGATCAGCAGCTCGTCCTCACGGAACATATGGCGGTTGGCGTCGAACAGTTCGTTGAAAACCGTCATCTCGATCTGGCCGGTGCCGTCGTCGAGTTGCACGATCAGCATCTTGCCCCGCTGGGTCATCTGCGTGCGGATGCCAGTGATCACACCGGCCACCACCTTGCCGCGCACGTCGCGGCCATACCCGCCGCCGTTGCCCTGCACTTCCTTCTCAAGGGCGCCCAGCGTGCCCTTGACGAAGCGGCGCACCTCATCGCGCCAGGCATCGAACAGATGGCCCGAGAAGTAGTAGCCGAGCGCCTGCTTTTCTTCCTGCAGCGTACGCTTGGGCGTCCATCGCGGCTCGTCCATCAGCTCCGGACGGTGCGCCTCGCCGGCATCGCCCATCAGGTCGAACAGCGACACCTGGTTGGCAGACTCGGCCTTCTGGTCGGCCGCTTCCATCGCGATCGACACCGACGCCAGAAGCTGGCCGCGGTTGTCGTTGAGGCTGTCAAACGCGCCGGCGCGAATCAGTGCCTCGATCGTGCGGCGATTGACCTGACGACGGTCCACGCGCTCGCAAAAATCGAACAGGTCGCCGAACGGCTTCTCCTCGCGTGCGCGCAGGATGTCTTCGATGGCGCCCTGCCCGGACCCCTTGATACCGCCCAGGCCATAGCGAATGGTCTTGCCGTCGGTCGGCGCAAAGCGGTACTCGCTGGCGTTGACGTCCGGCGGCAACACCTTGATCCCGTTCAGCCGGCAGTCTTCGTAGAGGATCTTGACCTTGTCCGTATCGTCCATGGCCAGCGACATGTTGGCTGCCATGAATTCGGCCGGATGATGGGCCTTGAGCCAGGCGGTGTAGTACGCCAGCAGTGCATAGGCTGCCGCGTGCGACTTGTTGAAGCCGTAGCCCGCGAACTTTTCCATCAGGTCGAAGATATCGTCGGCCTGCTGCGACGACAGCCCGTTCTTGTCGGCGCCCTCGCGGAACAGCTCGCGATGCTTGGCCATTTCCTCGGCCTTCTTCTTGCCCATGGCGCGGCGCAAGAGGTCGGCGCCGCCCAGCGAGTAGCCGCCGATGATCTGCGCCATCTGCATCACCTGCTCCTGGTAGACCATGATGCCGTAGGTCTCCTTGAGCACCGGCTCAACGCGCGGATCGGGGTACTCCACCTTCTCGCGGCCATGCTTGCGCGCGCAGAAGCTCGGAATCAGGTCCATCGGGCCGGGGCGGTACAACGCCACCAGCGCAATGATGTCCTCGAAGCGGTCAGGCTTGGCATCCTTCAGCATGCCCTGCATGCCGCGACTTTCCAGCTGGAACACGGCCACCGTGTTGGCGGTCTTCAGGATGTCGAACGCAGGACCATCGTCGAGCGGAATATGGCTGCAGTTCCAGTCGGCCTTCGACGGATCGAGCCGGCGGATATAGCGCTCGGCCCAGTCGAGGATCGTCAGCGTGGTCAGGCCCAGGAAGTCGAACTTGACCAGGCCGGCCGCTTCCACGTCGTCCTTGTCGTACTGGCTGACCACACCGCTCATGCCGTCGTTCTGGCCGCCCTGCGTGTAGAGCGGGCAAAAATCGGTCAGGCGGCCAGGCGCGATCAACACGCCGCCGGCATGCATGCCGACGTTACGCGTCATGCCTTCCACGCGCTGCGCCAGCTCCAGCAACTGGCGGACTTCTTCCTCGTTGTTCTCGCGCTCGGCCAGGACCGGCTCTTCCTTCTTGGCTTCCTCGATGGTGACCAGCTTGCCCGGCTTGAACGGGATCAGCTTGGCCACGCCATCGACAAAGCCATAGCCGAGGTCGAGCACGCGGCCCACGTCGCGCACGGCGGCCTTGGCGGCCATGGTGCCGAACGTGGCGATCTGGGACACGGCATCCTTGCCGTATTTTTCCTTCACGTACGTGATCACGCGATCGCGGCCGTGCTGGCAGAAGTCGATGTCGAAGTCGGGCATCGATACCCGTTCCGGGTTCAGGAAACGCTCGAACAGCAGCGCGTACTTGAGCGGATCCAGGTCGGTAATGCCCAGAGCGTACGCAACGAGCGAACCGGCGCCCGAACCACGGCCCGGCCCCACCGGCACGCCGTTGTTCTTGGCCCAGTTGATGAAGTCCGCCACGATCAGGAAGTAGCCCGGGAAACCCATCTTGATGATGGTGCCGGTCTCGAACTCCAGGCGGGCGTAGTACTCCGGACGTTTGGCCTCGCGCTCGGCCTCATTGGGGAACAGGACCGTGAGTCGCTTTTCCAAGCCCTCGCGCGCCATGAGGACGAGGTAGTCGTCCAGCGACATGCCATCCGGCGTCGGGAACAGGGGCAGGCGCGGCTTGCCGAGTTCCAGCGTCAGGTTGCAGCGCTTTGCGATTTCCACCGCGTTCTGCAGCGCGGAGGGAATGTCCGCGAACAGCGCGCACATCTCGTCCTGCGTCTTGAAGTACTGGTCCGTCGTGAACTTGCGGGTACGACGCGGGTTGGCCAGCAGTTCGCCCTCGGCGATGCAGACGCGGGCTTCGTGCGCCGTGAAGTCATCCGGCGTCATGAACTGCACAGGATGCGTGGCCACCACGGGCAACTGCAGCGCTGCCGCCAGTTGCACCGCCTGCTGCACATAAGCATCGGTACCGGGCAGGCCGGCGCGCTGCAGTTCGATGTAGAAACGTTGCGGGAAAATGGTCGCCCAATGCTGCGCGGCCCGGCGTGCGCCGTCCTCATTGCCGTTGGCCAGCGCCTGGCCCACGTCACCGCCCATGGCACCGGATAGCGCGATCAGGCCAGTTGCAAGCGGCAGCCCCTCTTCGCCTGGCTCCTCGAACCAGCCCGGCTCCAATTCGGCGCGACCGCGATGCTGGTTGCCGAGCCATGCGCGCGACAGCAGTGTGCACAAATTCAGGTAGCCGAGGCGGTCCTGCACGAGCAACAGCATGCGGGCGGGCTTGTCGCGGTCATCGGCATTGGTCAGCCAGACGTCAGCGCCCACTACCGGCTTGACGCCGCTACCACGCGCTTCCTTATAGAAACGGATGAGGCCGAAGGCGTTGGCGAGGTCGGTCAGCGCAAGGGCGCCCATGCCATCCTTGGCGGCGGCCTTGACGGCATCCTCCAGGCGAACGATGCCGTCCACGATGGAGTATTCGGAGTGCAGGCGGAGGTGTACGAAGCGGGGTGCGGACATAGGGCGCCATTGTACCGGCTCCCCCCGCCCCGGCGACCGAGACTTTTCGTAAAGTCATGTGGCTTCACGCGCCACGCATGGCCGATCGGCCAAGTTGGGATTACCCGCCCGCGGCCGCCCTGACAGGCTATAATTTCGCCTTTCCAATCAGGCAGTTACTGCGCGACCCTCCGCGCAGGCCGGGCACCGTCGTCCTATGCAGATCGTCAACATTTCCGCTTACAAATTTGTCACGCTCGACGACATCGAGACCCTGCGTCCGGAAATGCGCGCGCGCTGCGAGGCCGCCGGCCTCAAGGGCACGATCCTGCTCGCCCCGGAAGGCATCAACATGTTCCTGGCAGGCTCGCGCGAAGCCATCGACGGTTTCATGGCCTGGCTGCACGCGGATGCCCGGTTTGCCGATATCGCGCCGAAGGAAAGCCTGTCCGAAAACCAGCCGTTCAAGCGGATGCTGGTGCGCGAGAAGAAAGAAATCATCACGATGAAAATGCCGCTGATCCGCCCAGAGTCGGGTCGCGCACCGTCCGTGCGACCGGCGGATCTCAAGCGCTGGCTCGACCGGGGCCATGACGATAACGGCCGCCCGGTGGTGATGCTCGATACGCGCAATGCGTTCGAGGTTGCGGTCGGCACGTTTGAGAACGCGGTGGAATACGACATCGCGAAATTCAGCGATTTCCCGCCGGCCGTGGCCGCCCACAAGGCGGCGCTCGAGGGCAAGACCGTCGTGTCGTTCTGCACCGGTGGCATCCGCTGCGAGAAAGCGGCGATCCATATGCAGGAAGTGGGCATCGACCACGTCTACCAGCTCGAAGGCGGCATCCTGAAGTATTTCGAGGAAGTCGGCGGCAGCCACTACAAGGGTGACTGCTTTGTCTTCGACTATCGGACGGCTCTGAATCCCGAGCTGGAACCGGCGGGTCCGGTACAGTGCTTTGCCTGCCGGGCCGTTGTCACGCCGGAAGAGCAGCAGCACCCTCACTACGTGGTGGGTAAGCAATGCCCCCATTGTGGGCCGACCGCCGCGGCGAATGCCGCTCAGGTCGCCGCGGCCTGATCGCGGACAAGGCACGCGGCGCGCCCCAAATCTACGTCGCACTCACGCGTCACATCCGCCTCGCAGCGCCCCACGTTGCCGTGATCTCAGGCCGCAAGCAGGTGGTAAAGGTTGCGGATCATGCCGGCCGTCGCGCCCCAGATAAAGCGATGGCCGCCGCCTTCGCGCGGATACGGCATCGCGTAGAACTGCCGTTCGCCGTCCACCCAGCGCAGCAGTCGCCGCTCGTGGCGTGACGGGTCCATCAGGAACGCCAGGGGCACTTCGAAGACATCGGCCACTTCGCCCGCGTCGGGTTGCAGCGTGAAGCCGGTGCGCACCAGCCCGACAATCGGGCTGACGTGGAAGCCCGTGCCGGTAATGTAGTCCGGCAACGATCCCAGCACCTCGACATAGTCGCGCCCGAGCCCGATCTCTTCCTCCGTCTCACGCAAGGCCGTGGCAATGCGATCCGCATCGTAGGTTTCCTGGCGTCCACCGGGAAAACTGATCTGGCCCGCATGGGCATTCAGATTGGCATTACGCTGGGTCAGCAGAACGGTCAGGCCGTCCTTGTGCTCGACCAACGGCACCAGCACGGCGGCCTCGCGCAGGCCGCGCGTCTTGTCGTAGACGCGGGATTCATCGGTCAGTTCTGGTTCCCACGCGGGCGGAGATAGCAGCCGGTGCCGGATGAAGTCCGGGCGCATCCGGGGCGCGGAAAGCGGTGCACGACTGTCATCCGTCTCAATGACGGGCAGCGTTTCTGGATCGAATATGGGGCGCATAACGTCAACAAGTATGACAGATGCGCAAGATGTGGCAGTGCAGCACGAGCAGCGTGCGATGCCTGCGATGGCCGTGATACGCGGATCTGATGCGGCCGTGCAACGCCGCACACTTCGTGCGCCCGAATGCAAAAAGGACACCCGAGGGTGTCCTTTCCGAAACCATGCCATGCCGGTTGCCCGACACGGCAGGAGTTGCCTTACTCGGCGGCAGCAGCCTTCGGTGCCTTCGAGACCAGCTTTTCCTTGATACGTGCGGACTTGCCCGAGCGCTCGCGCAGGTAGTACAGCTTCGCACGACGCACGTCGCCGCGACGCTTCACTTCGATGCCGGCGATCAGCGGCGAGTACAGCTGGAACGTACGTTCCACGCCTTCACCCGACGAGATCTTGCGCACGATGAAGGACGAGTTCAGGCCGCGGTTACGCTTGGCGATCACCACGCCTTCGTAGGCCTGCACGCGCTTGCGGGTACCTTCCACCACGTTCACGTTGACGATCACGGTGTCGCCAGGTGCGAATGCGGGGATGGTCTTGTTCGCGGTGAGACGCGCGATCTCTTCCTTCTCGATCTGCTCGATGATGTTCATCGTTTTTTCTCCTTGACCATCGTGCCAGCGTTGTATGCCCCAGGACATGCCTGGGCCCCGGCAGAGGATGGGATTTTCACTTGGCGGGAGCGAACTCCCGCCCTGCTTTCGCCGTCCAGTCCGACAAGAACTTCTCGTCGGCCTTGGACAACAAACCTTGCTTGCGCGCAGCCACGATCAGGTCGGGCCGCTTGCTCGCGGTATTGGCCAGCGCCTGCTGACGCCGCCATTTCTCAATCTCGGCGTGATGGCCCCCGAGCAGAATATCGGGAACCCGCACACCTTCGTATTCTTCCGGCCGCGTGTAGTGCGGACAATCAAGCAGGCCGTTCACGAAACTGTCCTGCACCGCCGATTGCGCATCGCCCAATACACCGGGCAGATGCCGTACCACCGCATCGATTAGCGCCATCGCGGGCAGTTCGCCTCCGGACAGCACAAAATCACCGAGGCTGATTTCCTCGTCCACGCGACGGTCGATCAGTCGCTGGTCGATTGCCTCATACCGCCCGCACAACAACACCAGACCTGGCCGCTGCGACAGCGACATCACCTTCTCGTGCGTGAGCGTGGCGCCCTGCGGCGACATCAGCACCACGTGCGGCTTGTCGACACCCGCCTGCGACTGCGCCGCTGCGGCGGCATCAATCGCATCGTCCAGCGGCTTGGCCAGCATCACCATGCCAGGACCACCGCCGTAGGGGCGATCGTCGATCGTGCGGTAATTGTCGACGGTAAAATCGCGTGGATTCCAGGCCCGCAGCGCATAGCGCTGCTGCTTGGCCGCCCGGCTGGTAATGCCCCAGTCGGTCAGCGCGCGAAACATCTCGGGAAACAGCGTGATTACATCGAACTGCATCCGCGCCTCCCATGGTGGCCCGTCAGGCGATCTGCCCGGCGGACAACTTCAGTAGTCGAGCCCCCAGTCCACCACGATCCGCTTCCCGGCGATGTCCACCGTACGCAGGAACGCGTCGACAAACGGAACCAGCCGCTCGGCGGCCTTACCGTCCGGCAGCGTATACGCCACCTGAAGGAGCTGGTGAGCGCCGTTATCGATAAGGCCGGACACTTCGCCGAGCGTTTCGCCCTGCTCGTTGACCACGGCACAACCGATCAGGTCGACCCAGTAAAACTCATCTTCTTCCGGCGCGGGAAAATCCGCACGCCGGACCCAGACGCGACGCCCCTTGAGGGCTTCGGCCACATTACGGTCAGACACGCCGGTGGCTTGCGCCACCACGGTACCGCTATGTTCCCGCGACTGGGCAATCTTGACGCTGACCGCCTCGGCCTGCTGGGCCGGCGCCGATACCACACCGGCCTGTGGCGCACGAAGCAGCCACCAGCGGCGGGCGTGGAGCAATGCGGAGGCGTCGTCGGCATGCGGCAGGACCTTGATCCAGCCCCGGATACCGTAGGCCGCACCCACATAACCTACCTCGACGAGATCGTCAGGCAGGCTGTCGGTGGACAGCAGCGTGGCAGGCAATTTGGCCGGCTGGCCAGGCGCCCCGCCTTGCGTGGCGGCTTGCGGCCGGTTCAGCGGCTTGCGGCCGGTTGTATTGCCAGTCACGTGGACGGTGCGTCAGTCGCGCGCCATCAATGACAGCGCGTCATCGCAACAATCAGGCAGCGGCCTTGGAGGCTTGCTTGACCAGGCGGGCAACGGTCGGCGACAGTTGAGCGCCAACGCCTTGCCAGTAGGTCAGGCGGTCCTGCACAACGCGCAGACCTTCTTCCTTGCCGGAAGCCAGCGGGTTGTAGAAGCCAATACGTTCGATGAAACGGCCATCGCGACGGTTGCGCGAATCGGTAGCAACGATATTGAAGAACGGGCGCTTCTTGCTGCCGCCGCGAGCCAGACGGATTACGACCATGGGGTTATTCCTCGAAAAAACGGGGGGGTGTGCGAACACGAAACGCAAGAGTATAGCCCAATTCCCGAGCCCCAACAAACACTTAGGCCCTTCCCGCGACGCGTCCTCCAGCCTGTGCGCTGTTGACGCAACACGCGGGGCGGGGCATCGTGGCAAAAACCCCGACGAGCGAGGTTGTCATGCGCCCCAATCTGCACCCCGGAAACGCCGTCCGTGCCGTCGCGGCACTTGGCCTTGCCTGGTCAATGCTGTCGGCGCCGCCCGCGCGGGCGGCCTTGCCGCTCGACCAGATCCGCCTGCCCGCGGGCTTCCGCATCGAAGTCCTGAGCGACGATGTGCCCGGCGCGCGCGGCATGACATTCTCGCCCGCCGGCACGCTGTTCGTGGGCAGCCGCAGCGAGGGCAAAGTGTACGCACTGCCTTCGCCGCTGGCGCCAAACCCGAAAGTACGTGTCATTGCATCGGGCCTGACAATGCCGGTGGGCGTCGCCTTTCGCGACGGCGCGCTCTACGCGTCGTCGACCTCGCGCATCGTCCGCCTCGACAACATCGACGCCCAACTGGACAAGCCCCCCAAGCCGGTGACGGTCACCGACCGCTTTCCGACGGAAACCCACCACGGCTGGAAATTCATCGCCTTCGGCCCGGACGGCTATCTCTATATACCGGTCGGCGCGCCCTGCAACATCTGCGCGCCCGACGAGAATCGCTACGCCAACATCATGAAGATGAAGCCCGATGGCTCCGACCTTCAGGTGGTGGCGCGCGGCGTACGCAACACCGTGGGCTTCGACTGGCATCCTGCGACGCATGAACTCTGGTTCACCGACAACGGCCGCGACTGGCTGGGCGATGACCAGCCCGACGACGAGCTCAACCGCGCCACCCGCACCGGCGAACACTTCGGCTACCCCTACTGCCACGCCGGCACCATCGCCGACCCCGAGTTCGGCAAGCAACACCCTTGCTCTGCATTCGTCGCGCCAGTGGCGAAGCTCGGGGCGCACGTGGCGGCGCTTGGCATGCGCTTCTACACCGGCAAGCAGTTTCCCGCTGAATACCGGACAAACAACGTCTTCATCGCAGAGCATGGGAGCTGGAATCGAACCGAGCGCAGCGGCTACCGGATAGTGCGCGTGGTGCTGGACGAGAATGGCCGCGCCGTGCGCCAGGACGTCTTTGCCGAAGGCTGGCTGCAAGGCGGCAAGCCATGGGGGCGGCCCGCCGATGTCCAGGTCGCGCCCGACGGCTCGCTGTTGGTCAGCGACGACATGGTCGGCGTCATTTACCGGATCCGCTACGCCCCTTGAACAGCGCCTCAAAACCGTGCCAATCCGTGCAGCGCATGGCGATTCAGGGAACGCCGGAAGCATGGCAAAAAAGGCGAAACAATCCGTTACACCGGTAACGGGATTCGCATAGGCGATCACAAA
Organism: Cupriavidus sp. 01L415; assembly: GCF_056400065.1. Lineage (NCBI taxonomy): Bacteria > Pseudomonadati > Pseudomonadota > Betaproteobacteria > Burkholderiales > Burkholderiaceae > Cupriavidus > Cupriavidus sp. 01L415. The sequence goes on from NZ_JBFTSP010000006.1 coordinate 38,699, forward strand.
GCCCCTGCGTACCATGAACCCATTCCTGACTCTTTCCCCCTTCCAGGATCTTGGGATCTCGCATGCTTACCCGCCCCCACCTGCGCCTTCTGGTGGCTGGTATTCTGGCCGCATCCGGCCTGATTGGCAGCATTGCCACCGGCCATGCACAAGTCGCTTTCTGGCAACACGCTCGCTCCGATGCCTCGGTGCGCATGAGTCGTGCAGCCGGCGGCTGGGAAATGGCGAGTGTGCGCGCGGAAAGCCGGGACCATGTGCGCGCGCAGATCGAGAGGATGGAAGCTCGTGCGCGAAACGATGACCGGCTGAGTGGACGGCCTGCCGGCGCCCCGGTCCGTGACGATGATCGCACGGTGCGTCAGCCGCAGGATCGCGGCGGCCAGACCGATGCCACATTGCGCAGCAGTGACATGCGACCGACCAATGCCGGCCCCGGCTGGCAGGCACGTGGCCGTGACGGCGGCCGCTGAAATCCGCCCCGCCAGCCACCTTCATTCTCTACGCGTCACACGACATGATCACGGCCGGAACTCCGGCCGTTTTTGCTTGTCTCTCAGGTTGTGCGTGCCGCCTTGCGGCGTCGCACAGGCTGCCGCCCGGCGCTGTCCGGGGTCCAACAGCGTGCCGTCGTTGCGCAGACGGCAATCGACCTGACCTGCCTCTGCCCGGTACCCACTGCTCCGACTCCACTGTCGGGCGCGGCCTCCACAAGAACAAAGACTTGTCGAGGTTCATCATGTCACCCCTCCTGACCGACCTGGCCCGGCACTCGGGACAGTTGTCGCTGTCTGTCATCTTCATGTTGTTGCTCACGCTGGTGCTCTACGGCGAAACCCGTATCGCCACCGCCCTCTCCGGCCTGCTGGCCAGTATCTGGCCGTCCTGACGGTCTCCGGACCCTGCGCGGGGCGGCGTACAATGTGCGCCGATGCCGTCGGCATCCACCGGTTCCCTCCGATCTATCCTGTCGATCGCCAGCCCACGATGCCAGCCGCCAGCCAAGCCCCCGCCCTTACCGAAGAATCCGCCCGCCCTGCCGGCGGCAAATCGAAGCTGATCACCGTCGCGCTCGCCTTTCTGTTCGGCAGCCTCGGTGTGCATCGTTTTTACCTGAAAGGCCTGGGCGACAAGTTTGGCTGGGCCCATCTGCTGGGGACATTGGCCGGTGCGATCGGCATTGCCTCGCTCGTCACCGGCGCCGGCAGCACGGCGCTGAACTGGACCTTCGCGGTCGTCGGCGGTACCTCGCTGATCAGCGCGTTCCTCACCGCGATCGTCTTCGGCCTGCGGCCTGATGACAGATGGGACGCGCGTTATAACCCGCACGGCAAACCCACGCGCTCGGGCTGGCCAGTCGTGATCCTGGTCATCCTGTCGCTGCTGATTGGCACCGGCCTGCTGATGGCCGGCCTGGCCATCAGCTTCCAGACCTTCTTCGAATCGCAGGTCGAGGCCGCCAAGGCCCTTTCACAGTAACCTCGCAGTCACTCAGCCCCGCTCACGTCCGCGAACGCATCGCCGATGCACTTCGACCTGCTCGATATCGCGGTCTTCGTGCGCGCGGCCGCCCTGGGCAATCTCTCCGCCGCCGCACGCGACCTGGCACTCTCGACGTCCACCGCCAGCGCGCGTCTGGGCAGGCTCGAAGCACAGCTCGGCACCCGCCTGCTGCACCGGACCACGCGCCGGCTTTCGCTCACGGGTGACGGCGAGCGCTTCCTCGAGCACGCCGAACAACTGCTGGCAACCGCCGACCTGGCCGCCCAATCCGTTGGCCGAGGAGCGGACGCCCCGTACGGCCAGTTGCGCGTCACCGTCCCGGCATCGTTTGGCCGGCAGCATGTCTCGCCGGCGATTCCTGCATTCCTGGCCAAGTACCCCGGCATCACACTCGATCTTCGCCTGACCGATCAGGTCGTGGGGCTGGTCGATGCCGGCATCGACGTGGCGCTGCGGATGGGTGCCCTGCCAGATTCCACGCTTGTTGCGCGCCCGCTCGCGCCCAGTCACCGCGCGATCTACGCTTCACCCGCCTATCTCGCCCGCCACGGCACGCCACGCCACCCGGAAGACCTGCGCCATCACAACTGCCTGGTGCTTGGCGACCAGGCCACCTGGCGCTTCGATACCCCGGTCGGCGAGACCTCCGTTGCCGTGCGCGGCAACCTCCGCGTCGACAACGGCGAGGTCATCCGCGACGCCATCCTGGCGGGCATGGGCATCGCGCTCAAATCCACGTGGGACGTCGCCGGCCAGTTGCGTCGCGGCGAACTCGTCACCGTGCTTGACGAGTATCCGGTGCTGCCAGTCGTCTCGATCTGGGCGGTGTATCCCAGCCGCCACCTGGTGCCTACCAAGACGCGCGCCTTCGTGGACTTCTTTGCCGCTTATTTCGGATCGCCACCCTATTGGGATCGGGGGGACCCTCCTCCCGCCGTGCAAATCGCCCATACTGCTTAGGTCCGAGCCCGATGGTCACGTGGCATTGCCCTGTCGTGACAGGACGATGCAAAGGAGCTGCAGATGGAACGGCCGAGCTATGAGGAAGGACGTCTGGCGGCAATCGCCGTCAGGCTGGCCATGTCGTCAGGCCTGCCGGTGGCCAGTGCAAAGGCGGCACTGGAACTCGCATGCCGCATGATCGGCGACCAACAGGCCGATAGTGGCACTCAGAACAAGGAGCCTTGCGCATCGTCGGCCAACTTCGGCCGCCCGGTGGGCCTTGGGGGCGGTTTGAAGCGCGACGTGTCGAGTTCGAACCGGTTATAGCGATAGCCGAGCCGGTCCGCCAGCTTGTAGAAGCGCTGCCGCATCAGATCCGCCCAGATACCCGTGCCGCGCATGCGCGAGGCGTAGTCGGCGTCATAGTCCTTGCCGCCCCGCATCTCGCGCACGCGGTTCATCACCCGCTCGGCACGGTCGGGGAAATGCGTCTGCAGCCATTCCTGAAACAGCGGACGCACTTCCCACGGCAGGCGCAGCACGATGTAGTTCGCATACACCGCACCGGCTTCGCGTGCGGCTTCCAGCACCCGCTCAATGTCGGGTTCCGTAATGAAAGGAATGACCGGCGCCACGCTGACCCCAACCGGGATGCCAGCGTCCGTCAGCGTACGGATCGTGCGCAGCCGGCGTGCGGGCGTGGCGGCGCGCGGTTCCAGCGTGCGGGCGATGCTGGCATCGAGCGTGGTGATCGTGACTGCGGCCACGGCCAGGCGCTGGGCCGCCATCGGCGCCAGCAAATCGATATCGCGCTCGATCAGTGATGACTTGGTGATCAGGGCAACCGGGTGGTTGGTCTCGTGCAGGACTTCGAGAATGCCGCGCGTGATGCGCTGCTCACGTTCGATGGGCTGGTAGGCGTCGGTGTTGACGCCCAGCGCGATGGTCTCGCACCGATAGGAGGGCCGCGCCAGGGTCTCGCGCAGTCGCTCGGCTGCATTGGTCTTGGCATACAGCTTCGTCTCGAAATCCAGACCTGGCGACAGGTCGAGATACGCGTGCGTCGGCCGCGCGAAGCAGTAGATACAGCCGTGCTCGCACCCTCGGTAGGGATTCAGTGAAACATCGAACGGAATGTCCGGCGATGCATTGTGCGTAAGAATCGAGCGCGCCTGCTCCGTGGTCACCTGCGTGATCAGGCGGGCCGGCGGCGACTCGATCGCATCCGCTGCCGCAGCATCCTCATCCGTGTGCACGACATCTTCGTCGGCCGACGCCCAGCCATCGTCAAACGCCTCGCGCTGATCGCGTTCGAAGCGCCCCTGCAGGTTGCTGACCGCGCCTCGCCCCTTGCGGGCCGCCGTTGGTCGACGCTGGCCCTGGCCGTCGTCGTCGCGGTCGTTCCGATCCCTCTCTTCGCGTGTCTGGTCGCGCCGCTGTTCGCTCATGCCAAGCCTTGCTGGCCCCGCTCTTTCTCTTCGACCGAGATGGCCAGTGTCTCCTTGATCTCTTCCATCACCACATAGCTTTTCGACTGCGCGGCGCCCGGCAGCTGCAGCAGGATATCGCCGAGCAGCCGGCGGTACTCGCCGATCTCGCGGATGCGCGCCTTGATCAGGTAGTCGAAATCACCCGATACCAGATGACACTCGAGCACCTCCGGAATGCGCAGTACCTCGCGCCGGAACTGCTCGAACATGTTGCCTGATTTGTTGCCCAGCGAAATCTCGACGAACACCAGTAACGCGCTGCCCAGCAACGCCGGATTCAGTCGTGCGTAGTAGCCCATGATGACACCGTCGCGCTCCAGCCGCTTCACGCGCTCGATACACGGCGTAATGGTCAGTCCCACGGTCTCCGCCAGATCTTTCATCGACACCCGTCCGTCCGCCTGCAGCACCGTCAGGATCTTCCGATCCAGCCGATCCAGGGTCCGTACTGGCTGACGACTCGTTCTCATGATTTTTTCCTGTTTTCGAGATAAATTCGATAACTATGACTGCTTGGAAGTCAATAGTATAGATACGAATCCTTTATTACCCTGACATTGCAGTTGGGAGCCCCCGAAAATGCGCGTTCTCGTTCTTGGCAGTGGCGTCATCGGCGTCACCAGTGCGTGGTATCTGGCCCGAGCCGGTCACGAAGTGATCGTGGTCGATCGCGAGGCAGCGCCCGCGCTCGGCACCAGCTTTGCCAATGCCGGCCAGATCTCGCCGGGCTACGCGTCGCCGTGGGCGGCCCCTGGGGTCCCGCTCAAGGCCATCAAGTGGATGTTCCAGGAGCACGCTCCTCTCTCCATCAAACCTGACGGCACGCTGTTCCAGTTGCAGTGGATGTGGCAAATGCTGCAGAACTGCACGGCCGACCGCTACGCGGTCAACAAGGAACGCATGGTTCGCCTGGCCGAATACAGCCGCGACTGCATTCGCGCGCTGCGTGCCGAGACCGGTATTTCCTACGAAGGCCGCCAGCAAGGCACGCTCCAGGTGTTCCGCACCGCCGAGCAGATGGAAGGCGCGGCTAAGGATATCGCCGTGCTGAAGGACGCAGGCGTGCCCTACGAGTTGCTCTCGCGCGAGGAACTCGCCGCGAGCGAACCGGCGCTTGCCGCCGTCGGCCATAAGCTGGCCGGTGGTTTGCGCCTGCCGAATGATGAAACCGGGGATTGCCAGCTGTTTACCCAGCGGCTGGCAGCCATGGCCGAATCCATCGGCGTGCAGTTCCTCTATGGCCGTTCGATTGACGGCCTGCTGACCGAAGGCGACGCCGTGACCGGCGCCCTGGTGGCCGGCCAGCCGATGTTCGCCGATGCCGTCGTGGTGGCGCTGGGCAGCTGGTCCACGCCGTTCGTGAAGCATGTGCTGCCGGGCCTGTCGAACCTGCCGGTGTATCCGCTCAAGGGTTTTTCCATCACCGTGCCGATGACCGATGCGTCGCGCAGCCCGGTGTCGACGGTGCTCGACGAAACGTACAAGGTCGCCATTACGCGCTTCGACGACCGCATCCGCGTGGGCGGCATGGCGCAGATCGTCGGCTATGACCGGTCGCTGGATCCGGCCAAGCGCCGCACCCTGGAACATGTGGTGACCGACCTGTTCCCGGGCGCGGGCGATGTGAGCCGCGCCACGTTCTGGACTGGCCTGCGTCCGATGACGCCCGATGGCACGCCGGTGGTCGGCCCTGCCGGCATTCGCGGCCTGTGGTTGAACACGGGGCACGGCACGCTGGGCTGGACGATGGCATGCGGCTCCGGCCAGCTGCTGTCCGACCTGGTTTCCGGCACGCGGCCGGCAATTCGCGCCGACGACCTTTCGGTCGACCGCTATCGCAAGCCGGCGCGCATGCAAGGCGTGCCGCGTCCGATGCCGGCCTGAGCGCCGACAGCAGGAACGAGAAAGGGCGACCCGCGGGTCGCCCTTTGTTTTCTCCACCCCCGTCGAACAATCGCGGAGGAGCTATCCCGGAAGCCGCTGCACCTCCGCCAGCGCGGCCTGCGATGGCGCCGGCAGGGTCGAGACCGCGAGGCCGGCGCGGGCGCGCAACGCTTCGGTGGTTTCGTGTTCGCCATTGGCACGCCATCCCGGAGGCATGCAGAGCAGGCCGATGACTTCCCGCAACGATCGCGCCGCGAGCAAATCGCGGCCCAGCGCAACCCATTGCGACAGCTCCACCACCAGCGGATTATAGCTGGTGACCGGCTTGACCAGGCCGTAGATGCACGGCTCGTTCTTGTCTTCCGGGATGTACGTCCCGAATAGCCGGTCGAACAGAATCAGCACACCGCCATAGTTGGCATCCAGGTAATGCAGGTTGGACGCGTGGTGCACGCGATGCGCGGACGGCGTATTGAGGATTTTCTCGAGCCAGCCCAGACGCGGGATCCAGGTGGCATGGATCCAGAACTGGTACAGCAGATTCAGCGCCAGCATGGTCAGCACCAGCCGGGGCTCGAATCCCAGCCAGACCAGCGGCGTGTAGAACACCGTGGAGCCGGTGAGTCGACCGGTCCAGCCCAGCCGATAGGCGGCCGACAGATTCAGCTGGTTCGGCGAATGGTGGACCGCATGCGTGGCCCAGAACCAGCGCACGCGGTGCGCGGCGCGGTGGAACCAGTAATAACAGAACTCCTGCCCGACGAAGAGCACCGCAAAGGTCCACCACGGCCCCAGCGTGATCGTCGCGACGCGATGTTGCCAGGCAAGGGCGAATACCGGCGCGGCCAGCGAGATGGGCACGGCCAGGATGAAATGCCGCACGAGTTGATCGAACAGGCTGACGCCCATGGCCCGCCAGTCAAACGGCTCGACGCCGGAGAACCGCGCGCGGAGCGTCAGCGCGATCGCCTCGGCCAGCGAGAGCAGGAAAACGACGGGCAGCGCCCACAACAAGATTTTCGAGGGAACCATGAAGTCTCGGGACGGATCGACAAGAGTCGCGCATTGCAGCGGTATGGCGATAATATGAACAAAGCTCAGTTTCTTGTACTCGCCTTCTCCGCCCACCCTCATGCCAGAGAAAAACGTTGCTAAACAAGGTCCTGCGCGGCGCCAACCCAGTCAGCAGCGCGCCCTGGACAAGATTGGACTCATGTTCGAGGCGGCGATCCGCATCCTGGAGCAGGACGGTTTGCAGGGCTTCACGACGAACCGCGTCGCCGAGCTGGCCGGCATCAGCATTGGCACGCTGTATCAGTACTTTCCAAACAAGGAAGCCTTGCTCCTGGCGTTGGCAAAACGCGAAATGAAGCAGACCTTCGAGCGGCTGCGCGCCGAAATGCAAGCTCGCGCGGATGCTGCGCGGGCAACGGATGCGGCACCTCATCAAGGCGCCCGGATGGCCGTGCGCGCCATCCTCGGCGCCTTCGGCGGCCGCATGCGGGCCCGTGAGCAGATGCTTGAGATCATGGCGCGCAGCGGGCAGGCAGGCGCGATCGATGCCCAGATCGACGCCATGACGCAGGGCCTGCTCCTGGGCTGGCGTGCGCCGCTGGACGCGCACGCCGAACCGCTCGACGCCATGCAGGCCTTCGTGCTTGGACGCGCCGTGATGGGCGTTCTGCGTGCGGCACTACGGCAGGATGTCGCCATGCTGAACCAGCCGGCGTTTGAAGATGCACTGGTCCGGCTCGTGGTCGGCTATCTCGCAGGCAGCCGGCCGGCCAGATAAAAGCGGCTTCGTCGATCTGCATGGCGCCAAGCGCACGCGCCAAATGCGAAGAGACTTGCGGCGAACTTCGATGTGCGCATCAGTGCGTTTTTTGCAGTGCAGAACCATCTCGACGCTGCGGCGGTCATGCCGCCAAGTCACCCCGTGCTAGGATGAACGCCCTCCCCGCAGTCGCCTCATCGGCTCATGATTACCCTATACACGACCCTCGGCGTGCAAGCGGACGCCACTCTGGACGAGATCAAGCGCGCCTACCGCCGCGCGGCCATGAAGTGGCACCCCGACCGCAACCTTGGCCGCGAGGCGGAAGCGCATGCTGCGTTCCAGGAAATCCGCGATGCCTACTCCATTCTTTCCGATGCCGAGCAGCGCCGCGTCTACGACGAGGTATTCGAGCAGGAGATGCGACGCTGGGAGGCTGAACACGCGGCGCAGGAAGAACAGGAACGCGAGGCGCAACGCGAAGCCCAGCGCATCGAACAGGAACACTACGAGAAGATGGTGGCGATCGCGATGCGATTTGCCGGCGAGGGCCACCATCGCGACGTCCTCTTCGGCGTCCTGCTCGGCCGGGATTGCGAGGCGGAACTGGCGGGACGCATCGCGGACAGCGTATGGGCCTTGCAGGAGTCGCGGCGGGCCAGTGAGCTGGCTGCGGATGCGGCTGAGGCCAAGGCGCCCGCTGGCGCGGCGGCGTCAAACGCTGACGACGGGACGCGACCCAGGCGCCACCCCGGCGCCTTCGATTCGTTCTGGCACGGCCTGTTCGGCATCCGCTCCTAGCAGGGAGCATGTCGATGCCGAATATCCGAACCAGAACCGCTTCGCTTCAGTTTGAAGCCACCTCTTAGTCCACAACGGCCACGACATTGACGGTCCCTTGCCGGGCCATCTTTGCGTAGGGGCACAAGCGCTCGGCATTTCGAACCAGCTCTTCCGCCACGTGGCGCTCAACGCCCGGCACCCGGACTCGGACATCGATGAGCAATGCGTAGCCTCCATCCATGGGGTCACGGCCGAACGACACCTGCACCTCCACAGAGGTATCGTTGCTCTCCATGTTGACACGCTTGCAAAGCAAGTTCAGCGCGCCGTGAAAGCAAGCGGCAAAGCCCGCGGCAAACAACTGCTCGGGATTGGTCCCATTGCCAGGCCCTCCGAGCTCCTCGGGCAACCGCAGATCCACGACAAGATTCCCGTCATCGGAACGGGCCACGCCAGATGCCCGACCGTGTCCGGTCTCGCCGCCGGAAACGGTGACGGTCGTTGTGTACAGTGGCTCAAAATCCCGGCCCCGATACCTGTCGAGGAGGGAAAGCGGGGGAGGCTGCAGCTTCTCGTTGTCCATGTTGCGTTCTCGAGCTCAGTGACGAGCGCTCCGACGCTGATATCCATTCGTCGAAGCCTCACTTGCCAAGGCGCGCTGCGCCTGGACCTTTGCTGCCGATCGGGCCGGTACCCCAAGTCACGACGATCTTCGTGACGCACGTCGATGTTGGCAAGACTACGGTACAACCCGTGTCAATCCTAGATTACCTCCGGTTGTGACGGTAGGGCCTTCCAGGGATGCACGGTGTTTCCGGTTTGGCACCAATTCCGCTGGCACACGCTCCGAGATCAAACGCCAGATGCAAAACGAGGCAGTCGCGATGACTGCCTCGTTTTCTTTTGAAGCGAGAACGGCTTTACGTCAGAACTGATCCGCCGTCAGCGCATTGACCGGCGTGGCGCCGTCGACGATGGCGTCACGCAATGCCGATGCCTGCGACAGGATGTGCTGGCCGAAGAAATGCGCCGTGGCGATCTTGGCATCGTAGAACGCCGGATCTTCACCGCGCCGGGCATCCGCTGCCAGCATCGCGCGGCCGAACTGCCAGCCGGAGAAGACGATGCCGCACAGCTTCAGGTACGGCACGCTGCCCGCGAACACGGCGTTGGGGTCCCCCTTGGCGTTGTCGACAACAAACCGCACGACGGCTTCCAGCGCCTCGCGGCCCTTCTTCAGTTGCCCCTGCACCGCAGTGAATGCCGCGCCGCCGTGCTTGCCCAGCGCAGCTTCGGTTTCGGCGATCTGCGCGCAGATCGCGCGCGCCACGGCGCCACCGTCGCGCACGGTCTTGCGCCCGACGAGGTCGTTGGCCTGGATCGCCGTCGTGCCTTCGTAGATCGGCAGGATGCGGGCATCGCGATAGTGCTGCGCAGCGCCGGTTTCCTCGATAAAGCCCATGCCGCCATGCACCTGCACGCCCAGGCTGGTCACGTCGATCGACAGCTCCGTGCTCCAGCCCTTCACCACTGGCACCATGAACTCGTAGAACGCCTGGTTCTGCTTGCGCACGGCCTCGTCCGGATGCTGGTGCGCGGTGTCGCACGCGGCGGCCGCCACGTAGGCGACCGAGCGCGCGCCCTCGATCAGTGCCCGCATCGTCATCAGCATGCGCTTGACGTCCGGATGGTGAATGATCGTCACGGCTTCACGCGCCGACCCATCGACCGGGCGGCTCTGCACGCGCTCGCGCGCGAAGGCCACCGCTTGCTGATAGGCACGCTCGGACACCGCGATCCCCTGCATACCTACCGAGAAGCGCGCGGAGTTCATCATGATGAACATGTACTCCAGCCCGCGATTCTCCTCGCCCACCAGCGTGCCGATGGCGCCGCCGTGATCGCCGAATTGCAGCACGGCCGTCGGACTGGCCTTGATGCCGAGCTTGTGTTCGATCGACACGCAATGCACGTCGTTACGCTCGCCAACGCTGCCGTCCGCATTGACGAGGAACTTCGGCACGATAAACAGCGAAATACCCTTCACGCCTTCCGGCGCGTTCGGCGTGCGCGCCAGTACGAGGTGGACGATGTTGTCCGCCATGTCGTGCTCGCCATAGGTGATGAAAATCTTGGTGCCGAAGACCTTGTACGTGCCATCGCCTTGCGGTTCGGCGCGGGTGCGCACCGCGGCAAGGTCCGAGCCGGCCTGGGGCTCGGTCAGATTCATCGTACCCGTCCACTCGCCCGAGATCAGCTTCGGCAGGAACGTTGTCCGTTGCGCTTCGGTGCCGGCGGTCAGCAGCGCTTCGATCGCGCCATCGGTCAGCAACGGGCACAGTGCGAAAGACAGGTTCGCGGTGTTCAGCATCTCGTTGCACGGCGTGGCCACCAGCTTGGGCAGACCCTGGCCACCAAACTCGACCGGGTGCAGCACGCCCTGCCAGCCGCCTTCACCAAACTGGCGGAATGCGTCGCGGAAGCCCGGCGTGGTGGTCACGACGCCGGCTTTCCAGCTGCTCGGGTCGGTGTCGCCGATGCGGTTCAGCGGCGCCAACACTTGTTCGTTGAACTTGGCGGCTTCTTCCAGCACAGCCTGCGCCGTGTCCGGCGTGGCGTCCTCATAGCCAGGCAACTGACTGATGGTTTCCAGGCTCGCCAGTTCGTTCATGACGAACAGCATGTCCTTGAGCGGTGCACGGTAGGTCATCGATGTCTCCAGAGTTTGTAAAAAAGCCGCTCGCGGGACGCGCCCGGAACGGCTCAATTTCTCTTGTTCTTGCCGGCCGGGTCTGCCCCGGCCGGTCGGGCATCAGCCCAGTGCGGCCACCAGCTCCGGCACCACGGTGTTCAGGTCACCCACCAGGCCGTAGTCTGCCACCGAGAAGATCGGGGCTTCCGCGTCCTTGTTGATCGCGACGATCACCTTGGAGTCCTTCATGCCGGCCAGATGCTGGATCGCGCCCGAGATACCCACGGCGATGTACAGCTGCGGGGCCACGATCTTGCCGGTCTGGCCGACCTGGTAGTCGTTCGGCACGAATCCAGCGTCCACGGCCGCGCGCGACGCGCCCAGGGCGGCGCCCAGCTTGTCGGCCAGCGGGGTCAGTACCTTGGTGTAGTTCTCGCCCGAACCCACGCCACGGCCACCGGACACGATGATCTTGGCAGCGGTCAGTTCCGGACGGTCGCTCTTGGTCACTTCGCGCGACACGAATTGCGAGAGGCCTGCATCGGCCACGGCCGGCAGCGCTTCGACGGCAGCCGAGCCACCTTCGGCGGCAGCCGGGTCGAACGCCGTGCCACGCACGGTGATGATCTTGATCTTGTCCGACGACTTCACGGTGGCAATCGCGTTGCCCGCGTAGATCGGGCGCTCGAACGTGTCGGGCGAATCGATCTTGGTGATGTCCGACAGCTGGGCCACGTCCAGCTTGGCGGCCACGCGCGGCAGGATGTTCTTGCCCGAGGCGGTCGCCGGGGCCAGGATGTGCGAGTAGTCGTTGGCGATGGCCAGGATCTGCTCGCCCACGTTCTCGGCGAGGCCGTCGCCGAAGTAGGCGGCGTCGGCCAGCAGCACCTTGGATACGCCGGCGATCTTCGCGGCGGCATCGGCGGCAGCCTTGGCGTTCGAGCCGGCCACCAGCACGTGGACATCGCCACCGCATTGGGCAGCCGCCGTCACGGTGTTGAGCGTGGCGGCCTTGATCGATTGATTGTCGTGTTCAGCAATGACGAGTGCAGTCATGTTTTCTCTCCCCGCGCTCAGATAACCTTGGCTTCAGACTTCAGCTTTTGCACCAGCGTGGCTACGTCCGGCACCATCACGCCAGCGCTGCGCTTGGCAGGCTCCACCACCTTGACGGTGGCCAGGCGCGGCTTGACGTCAACGCCAAGGTCTTCCGGCTTCACGATGTCCAGCGGCTTCTTCTTGGCCTTCATGATGTTCGGCAGCGTCACGTAGCGGGGCTCGTTCAGGCGCAGGTCGGTGGTCACCACGGCCGGCAGCTTGACCGACAGCGTCTCCAGACCGCCATCGACTTCACGGGTCACCGATGCCTTGCCATCGGCCACGACCACCTTCGAGGCGAACGTCGCTTGCGGCAGGCCTGCCAGCGCAGCCACCATCTGGCCCGTCTGGTTCGAGTCATCGTCGATAGCCTGCTTGCCCAGGATCACCAGTTGCGGCTGCTCCTTGTCGATCAGGGCCTTGAGCAGCTTGGCCACGGCCAGTGGCTGAAGGTCTTCATTCGACTCCACCAGGATGCCGCGATCGGCGCCAATGGCCATCGCGGTGCGCAGGGTTTCCTGGCATTGCGTCACGCCGCACGACACGGCGATAACCTCGGTGACGACGCCAGCTTCCTTCAGGCGCACGGCCTCTTCCACGGCGATTTCGTCGAACGGGTTCATGCTCATCTTGACATTGGCCAGGTCGACGCCCGTGCCATCCGACTTCACGCGGACCTTGACGTTGTAGTCCACCACCCGCTTGACTGCGACGAGTACTTTCATGCGCTCACTCCACTGATAGCTGATAGTCCAAAGATTTGAATCGCTCGCCATTATAACCACCGGGGTGGCGGCGCTTTTGTTTTTCGAACGATCGTACTATTTTATAGGCAAAGAATTGCCGGGCATAGCCCGGCAATCCATAAAAAGTTCACCCATTGTGCCGCAGGATGCCCTGCGCGCACAGAGTTTGGATGAAAACCTCGAAAACCTGCCCGGCGGCAATCACCATGCGGTGATCACGGATTCCTTGTAGGTGTTCGCGATGTACTGCTTCACTTCCGGCGAATGGTAGGCCTTCACGAGCTTCGCGACCCACGGCTTGTTCTTGTCGGCTTCGCGGATGGCGATCAGGTTGGCATAGGGACCCTTCGGACCTTCCGTGGCGATTGCGTCACGCGTCGGCGACAGGCCGGCCGATTCCGCGTAGTTGCCGTTGATCGCGGCGGCGTCCAGATCGTCCAGCGAACGCGGCAGTTGCGCGGCATCCAGTTCGACGATCTTGATCTTCTTCGGGTTCTCGACGATGTCGAGCGGCGTGGCCTTCAGGCCGGCATCCGGGCGAAGCTTGATCACGCCCTTCGCCTGCAGCAGCAGCAGGCCGCGGCCGCCGTTGGTCGGGTCATTCGGCACGCCCACGCGCGCACCCTGCTTCAGTTGGTCGAGCGACTTCACCTTCTTCGAGTAGACACCCATCGGGAACGTCACCGTGAAGCCGATGTGCGTGAACTTGTAGCCGCGATCCTTGATCTGGGCTTCCAGGTACGGCAGGTGCTGGTAGCTGTTGGCGTCCAGGTCACCAGCGGCCAGCGCCGCGTTCGGCTGGATGTAGTCGCTGAATTCCACCACCTGGATGTTCAGGCCATCCTTGGCCGCCACCTTCTTCACCTGCTCCATGATCTGGGCGTGCGGGCCGCCAGTCACGCCAACCTTGATCGGCTTGTCTTGCGCGAAGGCGCCAGCGGACACCACCACACCCAGCGCCACGATGGCGGTCTTGAGCAAATTGCGACGTTGCATTTCGATGTACCCCTTGTTCCCTGTTATGTATGTGGAATGACGTAGTCAGCGGTGGCTGATGCGGCGGACCAGCCAGTCGCCAAAGCTCTGCACGGCCTGCACGAAGACGATCAGGATCACCACCACGGCGACCATGACCTCGGTGATGTAGCGTTGGTAGCCGTAGCGGATGCCCAGGTCGCCCAGCCCGCCGCCGCCGATGGCGCCGGCCATGGCCGAATAGCCAACCAGGCTCACGAACGTGATGGTGAGGCCCGCCACGATGCCGGGCATGGCCTCGGGCAGCAGCACCTTCCAGACAATCTGCCCGGTGGTGGCGCCCATCGACTGCGCGGCTTCCACCAGACCCTTGTCCACTTCGCGCAGCGCGGCTTCCACCAGGCGCGCGATGAACGGAATCGCGGCGATCGTCAGCGGCACCACGGCCGCGGTCGTGCCGATCGACGAGCCGACGATAAAGCGCGTGAACGGGATCACCACCACCAGCAAGATGATGAACGGAATCGAGCGCACCGCATTCACAACCACACCGATCGTGCGGTTGAACAGCGGATGCGACACCACGCCGCCACGGTTGGTCAAATGCAGCAGCACGCCCAGCGGCACGCCAAACAGCGCGCCCACCACACCGGAGATGCTCACCATCAGCAGGGTCTCGCCGAACGAGGCCAGGAACAGGTCAAACATTTCAGACCACATGTTCGATCTCCTCCACCAGTACGCCTTGCGCCTGCAGATAGTCCATGGCCGCGCGCACGGCGGCCGGTTCGCCCGTCGCCATGATCGCCAGCGAGCCAAAGGCCTGCCCCTGGATCTCGTCGATGTGGCCGTGGAGGATGTTGAAGTCCAGCCCGTGCTGGCGGATTGCCTGGGCCAGCACCGGCTGGTCCACGTTATCGCCCGTGAAGGCCAGGCGATAGACATGGTCGCGACCGTTGCCGAGGCGGCTTTCCACGCGCCTGAGCACGCTCGCCGGCAGTTCCTGCGCGATCACGTCGCCGATCATCGCGCGCGTGACCTCGTGCTGCGGGCGCAGGAAAACGTCGATCACTCGGCCGCTCTCCACCACCTGCCCGGCTTCCAGCACGGCCACGCGATCGCAGACCTGTTTGATCACTTCCATCTGGTGCGTGATCATGACGATGGTCAGGCCCAGCTCGCGATTGATCTGCTTGAGCAGATCCAGGATCGCGCGCGTGGTTTCCGGATCCAGCGCCGAGGTCGCTTCGTCGGAAAGCAGCACCTTCGGCTTGCTGGCCAGCGCGCGGGCGATGCCTACGCGCTGCTTCTGGCCGCCGCTGATCTGCGCGGGATAGCGGTCGCGCAGCGCCGACAGGCCAACCAGTTCCAGCAGCGGCAGCACCGTCGCGGCGATCTCGTCGCGCGACTTGCCTGCAAGCTCCAGCGGCAGCGCCACGTTGTCATAGACGGTACGCGACGACAGCAGGTTGAAGTGCTGGAAGATCATGCCGATTTCGCGGCGAGCCTCGCGCAGCGCGCCGTTGTCGAGCGTGGTGAGGTCCTGCCCGTCGACGATCACACGACCGCTGGTCGGCCTGTTCAGCAGGTTGATGGCACGCACCAGCGTGCTCTTGCCGGCGCCGCTACGGCCGATGATGCCGAAGACCTCGCCAGGCGCGATGGAGAGACTGACGTCCCGCAGTGCATGCACTTCCCCCGACCCGCCGGGGAATCGCTGCGAGAGTCCTTGCAGTTCGATCATGGAAAGAGGAAAAGAAAACGGCAACAGCGCGGGGTCTCCTGCGTTGTTGCCGCTCATTATTTTTCTGAAGCCCGCATTTTATGCGATCCGCTTCATACCTCAAACGAGAATTTTTCGAGGGCTTTATGCGCTGACGGCATATAGCGTGGCTTTTGGACGCCAATTCGCCACAAATTGCGGCCTTGGCATCTCATTTTCCGCCCCATCCACCGCGTGATCAGCCCTCCACCAATACCTTCAGGTGAGCCAGGACGCTGCGGGCCAGCGCGCTGAGGTTGTAGCCCCCTTCCAGGCAACTGACGATGCGGCCCTTGCCATAGGCACGCGCCACCTCGACCAGCCGCTCGGTCATCCAGGCGTAGTCCTGCTCCACCAGCCCCATCTGCCCGAGGTCGTCCTCCCGGTGCGCATCGAAGCCGGCGGAGATAAACAGCATCTCCGGCTTGAACTCATGCAGGCGTGGCAGCCAGATCGTCTCCACTACCTCACGTACCGCCATGCCATTGGAATAGGCCGGCAGCGGGATGTTCGACATGTTGGAGGCGATATGCTCCGTGCCGCTGTACGGATAGAACGGATGCTGGAAGAAGCTGCACATCAGCACCTGTGGATCGCCGCGGAATGCGGCCTCGGTGCCGTTGCCGTGATGGACGTCGAAATCGATGATCGCCACGCGCGCCAGTCCGTGCGCCGCCAGCGCATGTCGGGCGGCAATCGCGACGTTATTGAAAAAGCAGAACCCCATCGCGCGATCGGGCTCGGCATGGTGTCCCGGCGGCCGCACGCAGCAGAACGCATTCTCCAGCTCGCCGGCGATCACGGCGTCGGTGGCCGCCACCGCCGCGCCAGCCGCATGCGTGGCGGCGGTCAGCGTGTGGCGGTTCATCGTCGTGTCCGGGTCGATCGGATGGTAGCCGCTGGCCGGACTCACAGTGGCCAGGCTGGCCACATAGTCCGGCCGGTGCACCCGCTCGATCTGCTCTTCTGTCGCGGCCGGGGCGTCGCGCCGGTCCAGCAGGCCATCCATCCCATGCGAGATCAGATGGTCCTCGATCGCCTGCAGTCGTTCCGGGCACTCAGGATGGAAATGTCCCATCTCGTGCAACAGGAACGCCGGGTGTGTGTAGTAGCCCGTTGGCATTGTCGTTGTGGGTCAAGTTTGTCTCCAAACGTTACGTTAGCACAGGACGTGCCGGGCCTGCGTGGACCGGGATATGGGCCGGGATGCGAGCCGTGGCGTCCATGCCATCCGCTATACTCGGTGCGACTTGCAAAGGACAACATGACCGACAAACAGCGTTCCTTGCGCCGCCCGCTGATGGGCGCCGCACTCACCGCTGCCGCATTGGGCCTGTGCGGCGTTTCTCCTCAGCTCCTCGCCGCCGGCAAACGCCGCGTGAGCGTCCGGGAGGAAGAAATCGAACCGGGCCGCTATCAGAATCATCCGCAAACCCGCGCGTTCATCGACGACATGGTGGCACGCCACGGTTTTCAGCGGGCCGAGCTCGACACGTGGTTCAGCCAGGCTGTGTATTCGGCCACGGTGTCCCGGTTGATCATGCCGCCGGCCACGCCGGGCAAGAAGAGCTGGCGCGCGTATCGCTCGCGCTTCATCGAGCCGATCCGCATCAACGCCGGTGTCCGCTTCTGGCAGCAGCACCGCGACACGCTTCGCCGCGCGGAGGCCGAGTTCGGCGTACCGGCATCGGTCATCGTCGGCATCATCGGCGTGGAAACCATCTACGGGCGGGACATGGGCACGTTCCGCGTGCTCGACTCCCTTTCCACGCTGGCCTTCGACTATCCCGATACGCCCAACCGCGAATCACGCACCAAACTGTTCCGTGACCAGCTGGCCGACTACCTGCTCTGGTGCCGCGAGACAAAGACCGACGTGTACTCAGTGCTGGGTTCGTTCGCTGGTGCTGTCGGCATTCCGCAGTTCATGCCGACCAGCCTGCGCGAGTACGCGATCGACTATGACAACGACGGCCGCGTCGACCTGCGCAACAGCCCGACCGACGCCATCGGCAGCGTGGGTCGCTTCCTGCAGCTGCATGGCTGGGAACAGGGCCGTCCGGTCGTCTGGCGCATCGCCGGCGACGACGGCAGCCGGAGCATCGCCACCGCCGCAGCGGATGGCGAACCGTGGCCGACCCGCACGCTGAATCAGCTGACACGTGCGGGCCTGCGCGTGGACGAGCCCATCGACGTCAACCGTGAAGGCGAAACCGGCGTACTGGTCGTCGACCTGCCCACGCCCGACCAGCCGACCGAGTACATGATCGGCTTGCGCAATTTCTACGTGCTCACCCGCTATAACCGCAGCTTCTTCTACGCGCTGGCGGTATATCAACTGGGTGAGGCAGTGAAGGCGGCAATG
Organism: Cupriavidus sp. 01L415; assembly: GCF_056400065.1. NCBI lineage: Bacteria > Pseudomonadati > Pseudomonadota > Betaproteobacteria > Burkholderiales > Burkholderiaceae > Cupriavidus > Cupriavidus sp. 01L415. Next base: position 56,710 of record NZ_JBFTSP010000006.1, read on the forward strand.
GGCTGATGGGCTGACGAGCCCGAAAAGCAAACTGCCCGCATGGCGCGGGCAGTTTGAACTGACTGGGCGACCCGGCGGCCGCTGACTTCGTTCGGCAGGCGTCGGTCAGCAAGACCATCACCCGCTCATCGGGTACGCCCGCTCGGGCTGTCAGGCCGGGAAAACGCCCGTCGACAGGTAGCGGTCGCCACGGTCGCAGACCACGAACACGATCGTGGCATTCTCCACTTCCTCGGCAATCTGCAGCGCCACGCACAGCGCGCCGGCGGCCGAGATCCCGCAGAAAATGCCCTCCTCGCGCGCCATGCGCCGGGCCATGTGCTCGGCATCGGCCTGGCTCACCGGCTCCTGGCGATCGATGAACTTCGGATCGTAGATCTTCGGCAGGTAGGCTTCCGGCCACTTGCGGATGCCGGGAATACGCGAGCCTTCGGCCGGCTGGGCACCGATGATCTGAATCGCGGGATTTTTTTCCTTCAGGTAGCGCGAGACACCGGTAATGGTGCCGGTGGTACCCATTGCCGACACGAAGTGCGTGATGCGGCCTTCCGTTTCCTGCCAGATTTCCGGTCCGGTGGTCTCGTAGTGGGCCAGCGGGTTATCCGGATTGGCAAACTGGTCGAGGATCACGCCCTTGCCTTCGCGCTCCATGGCGTCCGCGAGGTCACGCGCGTATTCCATGCCGCCCTTGACTGGCGTGAGGATGATCTCCGCCCCGTAGGCCGCCATGCTCTGACGGCGCTCCAGGCTCAGGTCCTCGGGCATGATCAGCACCATGCGATAGCCGCGGATGGCGGCGGCCATGGCCAGGGCAATGCCGGTGTTGCCGGAAGTCGCCTCGATCAGCGTATCGCCGGGCTTGATGCGGCCACGCTCCTCCGCACGACGGATCATCGACAATGCCGGGCGGTCCTTGACGGAACCAGCCGGATTGTTGCCTTCGAGCTTGCCGAGAATCGTATTGCCGCGCGCGTCAATGGCGGCGCCGGGGATGCGCTGGAGTCGGACCAGCGGCGTATTGCCGATGGTGTCTTCAATCGTTTTGTAGGCCATGGTGCGGGGAGAGTCAGTTTTCGCAGGCCATTGTAATGCACCCACGTTACCCGCATCGCCAGGGCGGGCATTGCACCCGCCCCCGCCAGACGCCGGTCAGTGCGTCAGGCTCTGCTCTTCGGTCCGGCCCTTGCCCAGCAGGTGATACAGCAGAATGGCACCGAAGGTGGCCGTCCCGATGCCGCCCAGCGTCATGCCACCCAGCTTGAGCGTCAGATCGCCGGCCGCCACGGTCAGCGTGGCACCTACGGTGATCAGATTGCGAGAGCTTGAGAAATCCACGTGGTTCTGCACCCAGATCCGGCCAGCGGTGGCCGAAATCAGGCCGAACACGACGATTGTCAGGCCACCGATCACGGGACCGGGAATCGTCAGGATCAGCGCACCGAACTTGGGCGAGAATCCCAGCAGGATGGCCACCGCGGCCGCCACCACGAAGATCAGTGTCGAATAGATCTTCGTCACGGCCATCACGCCCATGTTTTCGGCGTAGGTGGTCACGCCGGTGCCACCCCCGGTGGCGGACAGCATCGTCGCCACGCCATCGCCGATGAAGGCGCGGCCGATATAGGGGTCGAGATTGCGTCCCGTCATCACACCGATCGCCTTGATGTGGCCCAAATTCTCTGCCACCAGCACAATGGCGACCGGTGCGATCAGCAGCATCGCACTCGGCACGAACACCGGCGCCGCGAACGCCGGCAGGCCGAACCAGCCGGCCGCGACCACGCCAGAGAAATCGATAGCCTTGCCCAGGCCCATGATGTTGGTGGTGACGTAGTACGCGACATAGCCGGCCAGTCCGCCCAGCAGCACCGGCAGTCGGCCCACCATGCCAGGCGCGCGCACGGCGATCAGTCCCACGGCCAGCACGGTCAGCAGGCCGATCCAGGTGTCCAGCGGCGCGCCGCTGACGGCCTTGACGGCCACCGGGGCCAGGTTCAAGCCGATGGCGGCGACGATGGCGCCCGTTACCACCGGCGGCATCAGCTTCTCCACCCACGCATAGCCTGCCGCCTGGACGATCAGGCCGATAACGGTGTAGACGGCGCCGGCCGCAATGATTCCGCCCAGCGCGACGGGAATGTTCGGATTGGGGCCGCTACCCGCGTAGCCCGTGGCCGCAATCACCACGGCGATGAACGCGAAGCTCGACCCCAGGTAGCTTGGCACCCGGCCGCGCACGCACAGGAAGAAGATCAGCGTGCCAATGCCCGAGAACAGGATGGCGATATTCGGATTGAAGCCCATCAGGATCGGCGCGATGGCGGTCGAACCGAACATCGCCACCACATGCTGGACCCCGGCCAGCAGCGTCTGCCCGGCGGGTAACCGCTCATCCGGACCGATCACGCCCTCGGTCTTGAGCCGCCAGGTCGGCAGGAATCCCGCGTCCTCGCCATTCGCCATGTTTTTCTCTCCCTTTCAATGACCAGGCCTGCACAGGCCCGGTCCATTCGTGGTGTCGTTGTTGGATGGAATTGCTGTATTACGCGATGCGGCAGGCGCTGCCGCCAGCAGCGTTGCGCATGATACTCCGCGCGTTCGCGTACTGCGAGACGGCCGGCGGGGTGGCGCCGGCCGTCAATCAAGCACAACGCATACCAGCCCCGGGATGTTGACCCCGGAGCGAGGCGCTGGCGTCAGCGCTGGGCCTTCGGCGCCGGCTTGGTGTCCTTGCGGGCTACCGCCGCTGTCGCCGCCGTCTTGCCGAATGACAACCCGGCTTCCTGCAGGTTGGCCACGGACTTGGGCCCGACGCCCGGCACGCGGTCTGCCAAGTCGTTGGCATCCTTGAACGCGCCACCCTTGCCGCGTTCTTCGACAATGCGCTTTGCGGTGGCCGGGCCGATGCCCTTGACCGCGGTCAGCGCCGCCTCGTCGGCCGCGTTGACGTCAACCTCGGCGTAGGCCGTGCCGGTGATCGCGACCGACATGGCCAGGACCGCGCCCGCGCGGCGAATGCATCGAAAGAGGGAAGTATTGAACGAACGATGATCAGAAGACTTGCGCATCTGGGTGACTCCTTTCCGTTTCTGGTGACTGCCCCACCGCCGGGATGGCAGTGAGGGACAGTCAGGATAGGAGCGTGCGCAGCCGTCGGAAACGGCTTGCCACAAAGGTTCACAACCCCCGCGCGGTTGTGTGGCGGACCGCAATCGGCTTGTTGCGGTTAGGGTCGGGAACGTCCGAAACGGCTTCAGGCGTTGCGTTCCAGCAACCACTTGCAGTAACGCGACACGCCTTCCTGGACCGTGAGGAACGGCGCGGTGTATCCGGCCGCGCGCAGCCGCGACACATCGGACTGCGTGAAGCACTGGTACTTGCCGCGCAGCGCATCGGGAAACTTGACGTACTCGACCAGCCCTTCCTGCACCAGCTCTTCCAGCGTCAGGGGCGGCTTGTCGTCGATTTCGCGCAGCGCGTTGACGACCGACATGGCGATGTCGTTGAACGGCTGCGACCTACCCGTACCCAGGTTGAAGATGCCGGATTTTTCCGGGTGGTCCAGGAAATGCAGGTTCACCTTGACCACGTCCTCGACGGAGACGAAGTCGCGGCTCTGCGTGCCGGGCGCGTAGCCGTTGTACTCACCGAAGAGCTTGACCGTTCCTTCCGCGCGGAACTGATTGAAGTGGTGAAACGCCACGGATGCCATGCGGCCCTTGTGGAATTCACGCGGTCCGTACACGTTGAAGTAGCGGAAGCCCACGATCTGCGAATGCGCCGACGGCAATCGACGGCGCACCACCTGGTCGAACAGGAACTTGGAGTAGCCGTAGACATTCAGCGGCTTTTCATACTCGCGGTCCTCGCGAAACATTGTCGACGCACCATACGTCGCCGCCGACGACGCGTAGAGGAACTGTGTGCCCTGCTCCAGGCATGCTTCCATCAACGCCAGCGTGTAGCGGTAGTTGTTGTCCATCATGTAGCGGCCGTCGGTCTCCATGGTGTCGGAGCAGGCGCCTTCATGGAAGACCGCACGCACCTTACCGAAATCGCCGCGCGCAAAGCGGGCGACGAAGTCCTCCTTGTCCAGGTAGTCGGCAATTTCGCAGTCAACGAGGTTGTTGAATTTCTCGGCGCGCGTCAGGTTGTCCACGGCGACGATATTCGTCTCGCCACGTTCGTTCAGGCCTTTGACGAGGTTGCTGCCGATAAAGCCGGCGGCGCCGGTCACGATGATGGTCATGATGGATACAGGGGCGATGGGCGCGCGTCAGGCAGCGCCGAACAGTTCGGAATAAGTGACAACGGCGGTACCCAGCTTGCCCACGACGATGCTGCCGGCACGGTTGGCGTGCTGGACGGCCTCCTTGAGCGGCACACCTGCGCCGATCATGGTGGCCAGCGTGGCGATCACGGTGTCGCCAGCCCCCGATACATCATAGACCTCACGGGCCTGGGCCGAGACATGCAAGACTTCCGCCTCGGTGTAGAGCGTCATGCCCTCTTCCGACCGCGTGAGCAGCAGGGCTTCCAGTTGGAGTTCGCGGCGCAGGTTCTGCGCACGGATCGTCAGGTCGGCCTCGGTCTTCCAGGCGCCGACGACGGCACGCATCTCGGCGCGATTGGGCGTAATCAGCGTGGCACCGCGATAGCGTGAATAGTCGTCGCCCTTCGGATCGATCAGCACGGCGCAGCCCGCCGCGCGACCGGCGTCGACCATGCGGCCTACATGCGTCAAGCCGCCCTTGCCATAGTCGGACAGCACCAGCACCCGGTAGTCCGTCAACAGGCTGTTGAAACGATCCTGTACCGAAGCCAGCACTTCCGTCGCCGGCGCATTCTCGAAATCGACACGCAGCAACTGCTGCTGGTGCGCCACCACACGCAACTTGATGGTGGTGTTGAGGCTGGCATCTCGATGCAGGTAAGGCTGCACATGGCTTTCGGCCAGCAGCGCCTCCAGCGTGCGTCCGGGCTCGTCGTCGCCCACCACGCCCAGCATTCCCACTCTTGCGCCCAGCGCGGCGGCGTTGCGCGCCACGTTGGCGGCGCCGCCCAGGCGCTCGTCGCTGCGCTTGATCCGCACGACGGGCACGGGAGCCTCGGGCGAAATGCGCTCGACGTCGCCAAACCAGTAGCGGTCGAGCATCATGTCGCCCACCACCAGTACTTGAGATTGTCGGATCTGGTCCTGCGGAATCGGGTTCTTGCTCATGAACTTCCCTTTGCGAAGCCGCCGCGCCAGGTCATGGCGCGGCGGTCTGGATACGCGGGTTGAACGTGTTCAGCGATTCGAGGTGGAACGCCCGATCGCGTGATACTCGATGCCGGCCTCGGCCATCGCATCGGGCTCATAAAGGTTACGACCATCGACGATGACCGGCGTTTTCAGCAAGCCGCGAATCTGCGCGAAATCGGGGCTGCGGAACACCTTCCACTCGGTCACGATCACCAGCGCGTCAGCGTCGCGCAGGACATCCATCTGCGCGTCGCAGAAGTGTACCCGCGCCATGCCGCCAGGAATGTCGGCCAGGTCGGCCTCGATCACGCGGCGGGCTTCTTCCATCGCCACGGGATCGTGCACGCGCAGCGAGGCGCCGCGCGAAACCAGCTCCCGGGCCAGCACGCGGGACGGTGCTTCGCGCATGTCGTCGGTATTCGGCTTGAACGCCAGGCCCCAGACGCCAAACGTCTTGCCGGTCAGGTCTTCGCCGAAACGCTTGATCACCTTGTTAGCCAGCACCTGCTTCTGGGCATCATTGACCGCTTCGACCGCCTCCAGCACACGCATTGGCTTGCCATGCGCGCTGGCCGTGCGCATCAGCGCCTGCACGTCCTTCGGGAAACAGGAGCCGCCGTAGCCGGCCCCGGCGTAGAGGAAGCTGTAGCCAATGCGCGGGTCGGAGCCGATGCCCAGGCGCACCAGTTCGATGTCGGCGCCGACCTGGTCGGCCAGGTTGGCCAGCTCGTTCATGAACGAGATCCGCGTGGCCAGCATCGAGTTGGCGGCGTACTTGGTGAATTCGGCCGAGCGGACGTCCATATAGAAAGTGCGCTCGTGATTGCGGTTGAACGGCGAGTAGAGCTGGCGCATGATGGCCTGCGCATGTCGGCCAGCTGCGTCTGGCGCGCAGCCCAGCACGATGCGGTCCGGCCGCATGAAATCTTCCACCGCGGCACCTTCCTTCAGGAACTCTGGGTTCGACACCACGGAGAACTGCAGGTCTTCCAGGCCGCGTGCGGCCAGTTCCTCGCGAATCACGGCGGTCACGCGGTCGCCAGTGCCCACTGGCACGGTCGACTTGTCCACCACGACCTTGAAACCGGTCATGTGACGGCCGATGTTGCGCGCGGCGGCGAGCACGTATTGGAGGTCGGCGGAACCATCTTCATCCGGCGGTGTGCCGACGGCGATGAACTGCACATCGGCATGCTCCACGCTGGCGGCGACATCCGTGGAGAACGTCAGGCGGCCGGCGGCGCGATTGCGCTCGATCAGCTCCTTCAGGCCGGGTTCGTAAATTGGTACGCCGCCGGCATTCAGCAGCGCAATCTTCTTTTCATCGACATCGAGGCAGAACACGGAATTGCCGAGTTCGGCCAGGCAGGCACCGGTAACCAGGCCAACATAGCCGCTACCGATAATCGTGACTTTCATAGCAGAAGCTCCAGTACAGGGAGGGTCTCAGTCGCGTCAGGCGGATTTAGCCGAGCGCTTCGGAACGGCGCGGCGCATAGGTTTCCCAGCGATTGCAGCCGGGGCATTGCCAGTAGAACAGGCGCGCACGGAAACCGCACTCGCGACAGGTATAGCGGGCCAGATTGCGGGTGCGTAGCTGCAGCAGATCGCGAATGGCCGCGGTCTCCTTGGCTTGCCCCTCCGCGGTCGCATCGCCACTGGTCGTGGCCACCGCGCCGCCTTCGGTCGCAACGGCCTCCAGCGATTGCATCTCGGCGGCCTGCGCCTCGAAATACTTCGTCAAGGCCAGTAGCGTCGGCTGGCGGCGCAGTTGATCGCGCATCAGCGCGGCGGCCGCAACGGGCCCGTTGACGTCCAGCTCGGTGCGATAGGCGGTATCGAGTAGTTCGGGCGCCAGATTGCCCTTCAGCAGGCCACGCAACCAGTCGAGGGCCTGGCCCTGCTCACCGAGCGTGGCGTATGCCTTGACCACGCGATCGGCTACCAGCGGCAGGTACGCGGCATCTTGCGACTCGATGCCGAGCCAGTGATTCAGCGCACCGCGTGCATCGCCGGCCGTGGCAGCCACGTCGCCAAGCAGCATCGGCGCCCGCACATTGGCGGGATTTTCCTCGGAGGCGCGGCGCAGCCAGCTGATGGCATCCTCGGGGCGCTTCTTCTGCAGCGCGTCTTGTGCCAGCTCGCAGCAGAACTGGGCGATCTGCACACGGTAGTCCTTCTGCTCCAGCGTCTGCAGCTCGCGCGCGGCGTCGATGGCCTTCTGCCACTCCTTCTCGACTTCGTAAAGCTCCAGCAGCACGCGCTTGGCGGAGACCGCATACGGACCGGACATCAGGCGGCGCAGCGATTCCTCGGCGCGATCGAGCAGACCGGCGCGCAGGAAGTCCTGGCCCAGTTCATACAACGCATGCTCGCGTTCGGGTTCCGGCAGGTCTGGCCGGGTGGCCAGGTTTTGGTGCACGCGGATAGCGCGCTCGGTCTCACCGCGACGGCGGAACAGAGCGCCCAGCGCAAAGTGGAGTTCCGTGGTTTCCGGGTCCAGCCGGGCGACTTCGACAAATGCATCGATCGCCTGATCCGGTTGCTCGTTGAGCAGGAAGTTGAGGCCTTTGAAATACGAGCGCGGCAGTGCGCCCTGCTCGCTGATCAACTGGCGCAGATCAAAGCGCGCGGCCATCCAGCCAAGGCCAAAGACAAGTGGCAGCGCTAGCAGCCACCAGGATTCAAACATCATGGGTCAGACTTTCGGACCGACTACGTTATAGGGGACACCGGGCTTGGCTTCAGGCGGCACGCTGTCGGTGGGCGCAGGCACGCGCGCCTCTCCCAGCGCCCGGCGCAGCCGCGCGGCCTCCATGCGCTGCCGCATCAGCCCTGGCGCCACGGCCGCGAGGGCCGCAACGATTCCCAGGCCAAACGCAGCCAGCAGGATCAGGATCAGCGGGGCATGCCAGACTGCACCGAAGAACAGCTGCAGGGAAGCATCGTCTGTGTTGCGCAAGGCCAGCACGAACAGCAGGGCGAACAGGACGATGCGGAAAATCCAGGCGACAAGTTTCATGCAGTGACTGCCATCGAGACGAAAACGGGGACACCCCGACCGTGCGTTCGCGCGTCAGGGCACCGGCGACGGATTCCCGGCATTGTAGCGGAATCACTTATTGCAGACGGTAACCTTTGGTCGCATCGCCCCGAGTGGCGCCGCCAACGCATTGCCAACGAAAAAGCGCTCCCGGAGGAGCGCTTTCCAACAGCCTTGCAGATCGAAGCGAGCGGTATGCGCCGCCACGCATCGTCAGGACCGGACCAGATTGAGCTGGCTGTCTTCGTGCAGCGCACCGGCCGAGGCCGAAGACTGCGACGGAGCCAGCGACTGGCCCACCTTGCCGTGCGTCGTCTGACCGTTGCCGGTCACGACGCTGCCTTGAGACGGAGCGAGGCTACGGTCAACCCGTTCGCGCAACTCCTTGCCCGCCTTGAAGTGCGGTACCCGTTTTTCGGGCACCAGCACACGTTCGCCGGACTTGGGGTTGCGACCCACGCGCGGAGGCCGCCGATTCAGACCGAAGCTGCCGAAGCCGCGAATCTCGATACGATGGCCATCGGCCAACGCCTCGGACATCGCGTCGAGAATCGTTTTCACCGAGATGTCCGCATCCCGCAGCAGCAACTGCGGGAAACGGGCAGCCAGTTTTTCGACGAGCTCGGACTTGGTCATGGGCGGTCTCGCGGACGCGGGCGCTTGCGATTACTGGTTGTCCTGGCCGAGCTTGGCCTTCAGCAGCGCGCCGAGGTTGGTCGTGCCAGCCGTGCCGGTGTCAGCCTGGAACTTCTGCATCGCTTCCTGCTGCTCTGCGCTGTCCTTGGCCTTGATCGACAGGTTGATGTTGCGCGACTTGCGATCGACGTTCACCACCAGGGCAGTGATCTGCTCGCCTTCCTTCAGCACGTTGCGGGCATCTTCCACGCGGTCAGCGGAGATTTCCGAAGCACGCAGGTAGCCTTCCACGTCGTCAGCCAGCTGCACCACGGCGCCCTTCGGGTCCACGGCCTTGATGACGCCGGTCACGAGCGAACCCTTGTCGTTGGCCGAGATGAAGTTGTTGAACGGATCGCCCGACAGCTGCTTGATGCCCAGCGAGATGCGTTCCTTGTCGACGTCGATGCCCAGTACCACGGCTTCCACTTCGTCGCCCTTCTTGTACTTGCGCACGGCCTCTTCGCCGGTCTCTTGCCAGGACAGGTCGGACAGGTGCACCAGGCCGTCGATGCCGCCAGGCAGACCGATGAACACGCCGAAGTCGGTGATCGACTTGATCTGGCCCGACAGCTTGTCGCCCTTCTTGTGGTTACGGCTGAAATCGTCCCACGGATTGGCCTTGCACTGCTTCATGCCCAGGCTGATACGACGCTTGTCTTCGTCGATATCCAGGACCATGACTTCCACTTCGTCGCCCAGCTGGACAACCTTCGACGGCGCCACGTTCTTGTTGGTCCAGTCCATTTCGGACACGTGCACCAGACCTTCGATGCCGGCTTCGATCTCGACGAATGCGCCGTAGTCGGTCAGGTTGGTCACCTTGCCGAACAGGCGGGTGCCTTGCGGGTAGCGACGCGAGATGCCCACCCACGGATCTTCGCCCAGTTGCTTCACGCCCAGCGAGACGCGGTTCTTCTCTTGGTCGAACTTGAGGATCTTGGCGGTGATTTCCTGGCCAACCGACAGCACTTCGCTCGGGTGACGCACGCGACGCCATGCCAGGTCGGTGATGTGCAGCAGGCCGTCGATACCACCCAGGTCCACGAACGCGCCGTAGTCGGTGATGTTCTTGACGATACCGTTGACGATGGCGCCTTCCTTCAGCGTTTCCATCAGCTTCTGGCGCTCTTCGCCCAGGGTGGCTTCCACCACGGCGCGACGCGACAGCACGACGTTGTTACGCTTGCGGTCCAGCTTGATGACCTTGAATTCCAGGGTCTTGCCTTCGTACGGCGTGGTGTCCTTGATCGGACGCACGTCCACGAGCGAGCCCGGGAGGAAGGCGCGGATGCCATTGACCATCACGGTCAGGCCACCCTTGACCTTGCCGGTCACGGTACCCGAGATGATTTCGCCGTCTTCCAGCGCCTTCTCGAGGTTCAGCCACGATGCCAGGCGCTTGGCCTTGTCGCGGGAAAGAATGGTGTCACCATAGCCGTTCTCGAGCGCGTCGATGGCCACGGAGACGTAGTCGCCGGCCTGCACTTCGAGTTCGCCCTGGTCGTTCAGGAACTCCTCCACCGGCACGAAGGCCTCGGACTTGAGGCCGGCGTTGACGACCACGAAGTTGTGGTCGATGCGCACGACTTCAGCGGAGATCACTTCGCCAGCCTTCATATTGGAGCGGGCGACAGATTCCTCGAACAGTGCGGCAAAGGATTCGTTAGTTTGCAGGTCGGACATAAACGTAAGTTAGCAATCCGCAGTACGCTGGCCGGCGCGACGATCGCGCTCAGTCTGCCAATGCAGCGGGGTTGGGTTGAACAACACCTGCCACCGACTTGTTTCCGATGTCAGGCTCTTGCCGGCGCTGGCCGATCAATGCCGCACGGCGGCAAACCACTCCAGCACCTGCGCCACGGCTTCCTCCACCGTCATTTCGGAGGTATCGAGCCGTTGCGCATCTTCAGCGGGACGCAGCGGCGCGGCGGTCCGGGTGCGATCCCGGGCGTCGCGTGCCTCAAGGTCACGCAAAAGGTCTTCGATATTAGCAGAAATTCCCTTATCAATCAATTGTTTATAGCGCCTCCGGGCGCGCGCCTCGACACTCGCGGTCAGGAATACCTTGAGGCGGGCGTCAGGGAAGATCACCGTGCCCATGTCGCGGCCGTCGGCCACGAGGCCCGGAAGCTTGCGAAAGCCCCGCTGGAGTGCCGTCAACGCATCACGCACCGGCTGATGCACGGCGATCGCCGACGCACGGTTGCCAATCGCCTCCTGGCGGATCGCCTGGCTGACCTCCTCGCCAGACAGCCAGACCCGGTCCGGGCCGAACTTCACATCGAGACGAGCCGCCATTCTTGCAAGGGTATCGACGTCCTGCAGGGCGACATCAGCCCGATCGCTCGCCAGGGCCACCAGACGGTACAAGGCTCCGCTGTCGAGCAGGTGAAATGCCAGAGCGTCCGCCACCTTGTGCGCCACCGTGCCTTTGCCGGATGCGGTAGGGCCATCTATGGTGATGACGTCAATAATAGTCATTTTTTATTACAAAGCTAGAAACTATTGATTGTCGCAATCAATTGGGAATTATTATCATCTGGGCCATGAGTCGTGTGGGATGGCCCCGCCATGAAGCACGACGCCAAGTCCACGAACGCGAGGCAATCTAACATGGCCAAGACCCTGACTTTCGGCATCATGCACCTGGGCATCGCCTTCAGCGTGACCTATGCGTTGACGGGCAATCTGGCCATCAGCGGTGCCATCACCTTCATCGAGCCCGCCGTCAATACCGTAGCCCACTACTTCTTCGACAAGTACTGGAACCGCCGGGAAGCGCGCGCGCTCGCCCGGGCGACGGAAAACCGCGCACCCGCGGCGGCCCGACTCGCCGCCGCCTACATTTGACCGGAGCTGGCGCTTACCGCGCCACCCCGGCAAACACCGAGAAGTACTCCGGGAACGTCTTGCCGACGCAGCCCGGATCATTGATCCGCACGGGCAGCGGTCCGAAGGCGGCGAGCGAGAAACACATCGCCACGCGATGATCATCATAGGTGTCAATGCCGTCGGCGGGAGTCTGCCAGTCCGACGGCGATGCCGGCGGGGTCACGCGCAGGTAGTCGGCGCCCTCTTCCACCTCGGCGCCGAGTTTGCGCAACTCGGTCGCCATGGCTGAAATCCGATCCGTCTCCTTGACGCGCCAACTGGCGATATTGGTCAGCGTGGTCGTGCCCTCTGCAAACAACGCCGCCACGGCCAGAGTCATGGCCGCATCGGGAATATGGTTGCAATCGAGTTCAATACCATGCAGACGCCCGTCGTCGCGTTCCGTGCCGCGTACCTCGATCCAGTTGTCGCCAGCCATGACGTTGGCACCCATCCGGTTCAACGCCTCGGCAAAACGCACGTCGCCCTGGATGCTCGACATTCCCACGCCTTCCACGCGCACCGGTCCGCCACCAATGGCCCCCGCAGCCAGGAAGTACGAGGCGGTCGACGCATCGCCCTCGACATAAATCTCGCCCGGCGACTGGTATTGCGCACCGGCCGGCAGGAGGAATCGCTCCCAGCCCTCGCGCTCCACCTGGATGCCAAAGCGTGCCAGCAGATTCAGCGTGATCTCGATATACGGTTTCGAAATCAGCTCGCCAACCACCTCGATTTCGATCCGGCCCGCCGGCGCCGATGCCATCGGCAACGTCATCAGCAGCGCGGTCAGGAACTGGCTCGACACATCGCCACGCACCCGGATCGGCGCATCGATATGGATTTGCGCGGGGCGAATCTGCAGCGGCGGATAGCCTTCCGTACCGAGATAGTCGATCGCTGCGCCCACCTGCCGCAGGCCATCGACGAGATCGCCGATCGGGCGCTCGTGCATGCGCGGCACGCCGGACAGCTTGTAGGTGCCGCCCTGGAGCGCCAGTGCGGACGTCAGCGGGCGAATCGCCGTACCGGCATTGCCCATGAACAGATCCGCCGACTGGTTCGGAAACTTGCCGCCGACGCCAGTCACGATGCAGTCATTGCCATCGCGCCGCCACGCCACGCCAAGGACTTTCAGTGCCTCGAGCATGACGCGCGTGTCGTCGGAATCGAGCAACTCGCGCACGCGCGTTTCGCCGGTCGCCAGCGCAGCCAGCAACAACACGCGGTTGGAGATGCTTTTCGAGCCAGGCAGGCGAACCGTGCCGGATGCACGACTCAGGGGGCCGAGGGTGAGATGTTCCATGGTTTATGCAGCGTGGTCGTTGCGCGTTCAAATGCGCGCGACGACATCAGGGTTCGACATTCGTGGTTGCCGCACGCGCGGCGCCCCACTTGAGGCGGGCGGCGCTGGCGCGCGCAAACACGCGTTCGAGCGCGTCGCCGTCGCCGTTCTTGATCTGTGTCTTCAGGTGCGCGAGCACGGCCTCGTAGGTGCTGATCTCACGCAACAGGGCTTCCTTGTTGGCGACGCAGATGTCGCGCCACATCTCCGGGGACGAGGCCGCGATTCGCGTGAAGTCGCGGAAACCTCCGCCGGCAAAATCCAGCTTCAGCGCTGCGTCCTCGGCGTTGGCCACCTGAGCGACCAATGCATAGGACAACAGGTGCGGGAGGTGGCTGACCGAGGCGAACACAGCATCATGCTGAACCGCCGACATCACGTGGCAATGGGCACCCGCGGCTTCCCACATCGCGCGCACGGCCGCCACGTCGGCCCGCGCATTCTCCTGCAGCGGACACAGCACCACCTTCTTGCCGAGGTACAGGTCGTTGAGCGCAGCTTCCACGCCGTTCAGTTCGCGGCCAGCAATCGGGTGTGCCGGCACGAACTGCACGACCTTGTCGCCGAGCGCCGTCTTGGCCGCGACGATAACGTCGGACTTGGTGCTGCCCGCATCGGTCACGATGGTGCCCGGCTGCAGGTGCGGCTCCAGCGCATGCAGCAGCGCAAAGTTCTGGGCCACCGGCGCGCACAGCACGATCAGGCTGGCGCCGCGCGCGGCATCTTCCAGCGAGGCGATCTCATCGATCACCCCCAGCGCCTTTGCCTTTTCGAGCGACGCCGCCGAGCGACCCACGCCCACCACGGTTCCCACCACGCCTGCGCGTTTGAGCGACAACGCCAGCGAGCCGCCGATCAGGCCCACGCCGACAATCACAACACGAGAAAAATGCAGATCGCTCACGGTATCAGGCCACCAAGGCGGGAAAATTCAGGAAATCAGCCATCATTTCAGTTCACTTCAGCGCTTGTTCGAGGGCCGCGATGAACGCGGCATTCTCTTCCGGCAGGCCGATCGTCACCCGCAGCCATTGCGGCAGGCCGTAGTTGGCCACCGGGCGGACGATCACGCCCTGCTGGAGCAGAGCAAGGTTCACGCGCGCGCCGGCGCCATCGTCGTCGCCCACACGGACCATGACGAAATTGCCGGACGACTTCACGTATTCCAGTTTCAGGCGATCGAACGCATCCACCAGTTGCGCCTTGCCCGTGCGATTCAGTTCCGCACTCTGGCGCAGGAAATCCGTATCGCCTAGCGCTGCCACGGCCGCGGCTTGCGCCAGCGTGTTGACATTGAACGGCTGGCGCACGCGATTCAGCAGATCAGTCAGCGCAGGTTGCGCGACGCCATAGCCCACGCGCAACCCGGCCAAACCATAGGCCTTTGAGAACGTGCGCGAAACCATCAGGTTCGGATACTTACGCACCCATGCCACCGACTCGTATTGCTGGCCGGCGTCGAGATATTCGTTGTAGGCCTCGTCCAGCACCACCACCACGTTCGGCGGCACCTTGGCCAAGAAGGCTTCGATCTCGCCCGCCGACACGAAGGTGCCGGTGGGATTATTCGGATTGGCGATAAAGACCAGACGTGTATCCGGCGCGATCACCTTGGCCATCGCCTCGAGGTCGTGGCCGTAGTTGCGCGCCTTGACTTCGATGGCGCGCGCGCCCACTTCCTGTGTGGCCAGCGCGTACACCGCGAATGAAAACTCGGCGTAGACAATCGACTCGCCCGGACGCACCAATGCGTGGGCGGCCAGCTCCAGGATATCGTTGCTGCCGTTGCCCAACGTCAGCCATTCGGCCGGTACGTCATACCGCGCGGCCAGTTTCGCCTTCAGCTCGAAACCATTGCTGTCCGGATAGCGACCAAGGTCGTCCATGGCAGCAGCGATGGCGGACTTCGCCGACGCTGGCATGCCAAGCGGATTCTCGTTCGATGCCAGTTTGACGATGCGCGCTTCATCGAGCCCGAACTCGCGGGCCACTTCCGAAATCGGCTTGCCTGCGATGTACGGAGAAATCTTTCGCACATAGGAAGGGCCGAAATAGTCGGCGAAATTGCCCGGATCGGCGCTGCGCTGCTCTGCCATGTGTCTCCTCGCTCCCTTGTTATTTGCTGGACGGATACGAACCGAGCACCTTCAGGTACGCGGCATTGCGGTGCAGCGCCTGCAGCGCCCGCGCCACGGCGGGCTCGTGCTGGTGGCCTTCCACGTCCACATAGAAGTAGTACTCCCACGCGCCACTGCGCGCGGGGCGCGATTCGAATCGGCACATCGACACGCCGTTCTCGGCCAGCGGCGCCAGCAGCTGATACACCGCGCCGGCCTTGTTCGGCACCGACAGGATCAGCGACGTCTGGTCGCTGCCTGACGGCTCCGTCTCGTAGCGGCCGATCACGGCAAAGCGCGTGCGATTGTGCGGATCGTCCTGGATGTGGGTCCGCACCACGTGCAGGTGATAGCGGTTGGCCGCGGACTCGCCGGCGATCGCCGCCACGGTGGGATCCTCGCTCGCCATGCGCGCGGCCTCGGCATTGCTGGACACCGCCTGGCGCTCAAGATGCGGATAGTTGGCCGTCAGCCAGTGCTGGCACTGCGCCAGCGCCTGCGCATGCGCGCGCACGACAGTCACGCCCTTCATGTCCGGCGTGGACGCCATGAGGTTGTGATGTACCTTCAGCGCAATCTCGCCACTGATCTTGAGCGACGTTTGCAGGAACAGGTCCAGCGTGCGCGATACCGCGCCTTCGGTGGAGTTCTCGACCGGCACCACGCCGTATTCGACGGTGCCCGCCTCCACGGCACGGAACACTTCGTCGATGCTCGGGCACGGCACGCCAGTGACCTCGTGGCCAAAGTGCGCATACAGCGCCTGTTCCGAGAACGTGCCGGCCGGGCCCAGGAATGCGATTTCCAGCGGCTTTTCCAGTCCACGACAAGCAGACATGACCTCGCGCCAGATCGACGCCACGCTCTCGCCGAGCAACGGGCCCGGATTGGCGGCCTGCACCTTGCGGATGACCTGCAGTTCGCGCTCGGGGCGGAACACCGGCGCACCATATTTCTTCTTGACCTCGCCAACGTCCAGCGCAAGCTGGGCGCGACGGTTCAGCAGGGCCAGCAGTTCACGGTCCACGGTATCGATCTGGTCGCGCAGCGGAGCCAGGTCGGCGGACAGCGCCTGCTCCTGAGGGCTCGGCCCTGCGTTTCCATTCGATTGTGCATCCGCGTCTGCGCGAGGCTTGTCTTGGTGGGTCATATCAAGGCCTGGTCGGCCGCAACGGGCGGCCTGGGGAGAATCGGGGCGATGCCGCGCGGCACGACTCATGCGCGCCGGCGCGGCCGGAAGCCGTCGTCAGGCGGCGGTGCGCTCGAACTCGCGCATGAATTCGATCAGCGCGGCAACACCTTCCAGTGGCATCGCGTTGTAGATGCTGGCGCGCATGCCGCCCACGGACTTGTGGCCCTTGAGCTGTACCAGGCCGTTCGCGCGCGCCTGGGTCAGGAATGCTTCGTTGCGCGATTCATCGCCCAGGAAGAACGGTACGTTCATCCGCGAGCGGCAGCTGGGGTCGATTTCGTTACGATAAAAGTCGCTCTGGTCCAGGAAGTCGTAGAGCGCGCGCGCCTTGGCGATATTGCGCTGCTCGATCGCGTCCACGCCGCCCCGGGCCTTGAGCCATTTGAACACGAGCCCCGCGATGTAGATCGCGTAGGTGGGCGGCGTGTTGTACATCGAATCGTGCTCGTCCACCAGGCGCCAGTTGAACGCCGTGGGGCACAGCGGATGCGCGAAGCCGATCAGGTCCTCGCGCACGATCACGATCGTCACGCCGGCCGGGCCGATGTTCTTCTGCGCGCCGCCGTAGACCACCTGCACACGCGACCAGTCGATCGGGCGCGACAGGATGTGGCTCGACGCATCGGCCACAACGATACGCCCCTTGTCGTGCGTGCCGGTCTGGCCGATGTCGGGGATCTCGTGGAACTCCACGCCGACAATCGTCTCGTTGGTGCACAGGTGCACGTATGCTGCATCGTCGGACAGCTTCCAGCTACCTACGTCGGGAATCTTGACGAACTTCTGATCCTTGCTGGAGGCGGCGATATTGACCTCGCCGTAGCGGCGCGCTTCCTGCTCGGTCTTGACCGACCAGGTACCCGTCACGACGAAATCGGTCTTCGGCTTGTCCGCGTGAACGCGATTGGCCAGGTTCAGCGGCACGATGCCGTTTTCGCCAATAGCGCCGCCCTGCAGGAACAGGATGCGGAAATTCTTCGGAACCTGCAGCAGCTCGCGCAGGTCGGCAATGGCCTCGTTGTGGATACCCTCGAACTCGCGGCTGCGGTGGCTCATTTCCATCACCGAGACGCCGGTGCCCCGCCATGACAGCATTTCCTCGGCGGCCTGCTGGAGGACTTCGGTCGGCAGCGCGGCCGGGCCCGGTGAGAAATTGAACACGCGCTCGGCCAGGGTACGTTGCAGGCCAGCAAGGGCGGGATTCTGGGGATCGTTCATGGAGGGGAGATGGAAAAATGGCTGCCGGTTTGAACCAGGCAGCCATTATCCCTCAAACCCGCGCCCCTTGGACACCTCGGGGGCGGCGGTGGTGCGGCCCCCGCCGGGTGGAATACCCTGCGAGGCCAGCCGTCGATCACTTACTTGGCGGCGGCAGCCACTTCCTTCTCAGCCGCGTCACGCATCGACTTGCCCACTTGCGGGCCGTACTTCTGCATCATCGAACCCCAGATTTCCTGCGTCGCCTTGCCCTGGTTGGCCATGAACTTCTGGCCGGTCGGCGACTTCAGGAACGTGGTGAGATCCTTGATTTCCTGCGTCGAGTAGTACTTGCCGAACGCATCGTAGTGGGCCTTCAGGGCGTCCTGCTTGAAGCCATCGGTCGAGAACTGCGTGCCGGCGCCGTCGACCATGCGCTGCACGGCACCGTTCTTCTTCAGCTTGTCGACGGCGGCCTGCTTCTGCTTGTCGTTCAGCGTCTTGTTTTCCACCAGGACCTGCTCCAGGACCAGCGGTGCTTCCTGCTTGGCGCCTGCTTGCCAGTTATCGGCCTGGCCCTTCACGGCTTGATCGGCCTGCATGACGGAAAGCAGTTCCTTGATGGCCGCGGTCTTGTCCTTGTCGTTGTCCTGCGCATGCACGCCTTGCGCCATCATGAACGTCGGGACAAAAGCAGCCAGAACAGCGATACGTCGATAGGTTTTCAGCATTATGACTCCCTGGAAAATATGTCCGGATTAGTCCGGACGGCCGTCTGGCGAGTTCCGGCCGCCGTCCTGTTGTTGCAACAACTTACGAATTGGCACCCGCGTCGGCAGCACCGGCATCGGTGGCGCCCGTGGCGTCGTCTGCCTCTTCAGCCTCTTCCGAAGCGCCGTTGTCGGCATCGCTCTCGACAATGCGCTGGAGGCCCGACAGCTTGGTACCCTCATCGACGTTGATCAGCGTGACCCCTTGCGTGGCGCGCCCCATCTCGCGGATTTCGGCCACCCGGGTGCGGATCAGCACACCACCGGTCGTAATCAGCATGATTTCGTCTTCGGGCGAAACCAGCGCCGCCGCTACCACGCGGCCATTGCGCTCGCTCGTCTGGATCGCAATCATGCCTTTGGTCCCGCGGCCGTGTCGAGTGTATTCGGAAATCGGCGTACGCTTGCCGTAGCCGTTTTCCGTAGCGGTCAGCACGCTGCCCACAGTCGCGGCAGCACCCTCTTCCGCAGCGTCAGTCGCCTCAGTTTCCGCCGGGGCCACCAGCATTGCGATCACGGCCTGGCCTTCATCGAGGTTCATGCCGCGAACGCCGCGCGCCTGACGACCCATCGGGCGCACATCGTTCTCGTCAAAGCGCACCGCCTTGCCTGCGTCGGAGAACAGCATGACGTCATGCTGGCCATCCGTCACTGCGGCGCCGATCAGGAAATCGCCCTCGTCCAGGTCCACGGCGATGATGCCGGCCTTGCGCGGGTTCGAGAACTCGGTCAGGGCGGTCTTCTTCACCGTGCCACGGGCCGTGGACATGAAGATGAAATGCTCGGCGTCGAACTGGCGCACGGGCAGGATCACGTTGATCTTCTCGCCATCCGCCAGCGGGAACATGTTCACGATGGGGCGGCCACGCGAGTTGCGCGAACCCTGCGGTACTTCGTAGACCTTCAGCCAGTACAACCGGCCACGGTTCGAGAAGCACAGGATGTAGTCGTGGGTATTGGCGACGAACAGCGTGTCGATCCAGTCGTCTTCCTTCGTCGCGGCCGCCTGCTTGCCACGGCCTCCGCGCTTCTGGGCGCGATACTCGGAAATCGGCTGGCTCTTCATATAGCCGCTGTGCGACAGCGTGACCACCATGTCCTGCGGCGTGATCAGGTCCTCGGTGTCCAGTTCGGTCGCGTTCAGCTCGATCTGCGAACGGCGCTCGTCACCGAACTCTGCACGAATGGCACCCAGTTCGTCGGTGATGATGGTCGTAATCCGCTCGGGACGCGCCAGGATGTCCAGCAGGTCGGCGATCACCGCCATGACTTCGCGGTACTCCTGAACGATCTTGTCCTGCTCCAGTCCAGTGAGGCGCTGCAGACGCATTTGCAGGATTTCCTGCGCCTGGCCATCGGACAGACGATACAGACCATCCGGCTGCATGCCGAACAGGGCCGGCAGGCCGTCCGGACGATACGAGGCGCGGCCGCCCGGCGTGTCGCTTTCGGCACGTGCGAGCATCTCGCGCACGAGGCCCGAATCCCACGACTTCGCCATCAGCTCCTGCTTGGCGATCGGCGGGGTCGGCGCGGCCTTGATGATGGCGATGAACTCGTCGATATTGGCCAGCGCGACAGCCAGCCCCTCCAGCACATGGCCGCGCTCGCGCGCCTTGCGCAGCTCGAACACGGTGCGGCGGGTCACCACCTCGCGCCGGTGCGACAGGAACGCGTCCAGCATCTGGCGCAGGTTCAGCAGGCGCGGCTGCCCATCGACCAGCGCCACCATGTTCATGCCGAAGGTGTCCTGCAGCTGGGTGTTCTTATAAAGGTTGTTCAGGACAACCTCGGGCACTTCGTTGCGCTTGAGTTCGATCACCACGCGCATACCTGACTTGTCAGATTCGTCGCGGATATCGGAAATGCCCTCGACCTTCTTCTCGGTCACCAGTTCGGCGATACGCTCAAGCAGCGTCCGCTTGTTCACCTGGTACGGCAGCTCGTCGACGATGATCGCCTGGCGCTGCCCGCGATCGATATCCTCGAAGTGCGTCCGGGCGCGCATGACCACGCGGCCGCGGCCGGTGCGGTATCCCTCCCGGACGCCCTGAATGCCATAGATAATGCCGGCGGTCGGAAAATCGGGCGCCGGCACCAGTTCGATCAGTTCGTCGACAGTGGCTTCCGGATTGCGCAGCAGATGCAGACAGGCATCGACGACTTCATTCAGGTTATGCGGCGGGATATTGGTCGCCATACCGACCGCAATACCCGACGAACCATTGATCAGCAAATTCGGAATACGGGCCGGCAAAATACCGGGCTCTTTCTCCGAACCGTCATAGTTGGCTTCGAAATCGACCGTTTCCTTGTCGATATCGTGAAGCATTTCATGGGCAATCTTCGAAAGGCGGATTTCGGTATAACGCATCGCCGCCGCGTTATCCCCGTCCACCGAACCGAAGTTACCCTGGCCGTCCACCAGCATGTAGCGCAGCGAAAAGTTCTGCGCCATCCGGACGATGGTGTCGTAAACAGCGGTGTCACCGTGCGGGTGATACTTACCAATCACGTCCCCGACGATACGGGCCGATTTCTTGTAAGGCCGGTTCCAGTCGTTATTGAGCTCATGCATCGCATAGAGCACGCGCCGGTGTACCGGTTTCAGGCCGTCCCGGACGTCGGGAAGCGCGCGCCCCACGATAACGCTCATGGCGTAATCGAGGTATGAGCGGCGCATTTCCTCTTCCAGGGAGACCGGTAGGGTTTCTTTGGCGAATTGATCCATTGCGGCGTGGTTTATGCGGCGGGTTTAAGCGAATGAGACCCGAAATCCGGAGCGCAAGACAGACACCTCCCGGACATGGGTAACGTGCCATTCTATCATGCGCGGCACCCCCTTCCCGCCCCCTCCCCGGACCCTCCCGAACGCCCCCGGCACCGACGTCCACCGGCCACCCCCTGCCGCCCACAACCCATACGGGACAAGGCTTTGCGGGCGATGCAAGGTCGATGTTGCACAAACACCACAGGCCTAAAAGCCAGAGGTTGAATCGAATATATTTACTTCTTAGGAAACGAGCCTTGTGGCACAATTCCCCAGCGAAGAGCCAGACATTGTTCGAAGTGGAGCATCAACCACATCGAGAATGTTATACTCCGAAGAATGTATGACTTGTTTTCGTCCATTTGCTCGCAGTAACCCTGCGGTGATCTCATCCTGAGAGGAGAAATATGAAAAAATTTGCCAAGCTCGCGCTCGTTGCAGCTACCGCAGTAATGGCTGCATCCGCTCAAGCCCAGTCCGTCCCCTATGAAAAGAAGGCTGTGAACGACAACTGGGGCAACGGTACGAGCGAGTACGTGTGGAAGAATGGCACGAACGAGCTCTGCTGGCGCGACAGCTCCTGGACCCCGGCAACGGCTAACGCCCTGTGCGATGGCGCACTGGCTCCGGCTGCTGCTCCGGCTCCGGCACCGACCCCGGTTGCTCCGCCGGTTGTGTCGAGCGAGAAGGTCACTTTCGCTGCTGACACCCTGTTCGACTTCGACAAGGCTGTTCTGAAGCCCGAAGGCAAGGCCAAGCTGGACGATCTGGTCTCGAAGCTGCAAGGCATCACCCTCGAAGTGATCATCGCCGTTGGCCACACCGACTCGTTCGGTTCGGACAAGTACAACGATCGCCTGTCGATCCGCCGTGCTGAATCCGTCAAGGCTTACCTGGTGAGCAAGGGCGTGGAAGCCAACCGCGTGTACACCGAAGGCAAGGGCAAGCGTCAGCTGAAGGTGGATCCGAAGTCGTGCAAGGGCAACCGCACCGCTCAGATCTCCTGCCAGCAGCCGAACCGCCGCGTGGAAGTCGAAGTGGTCGGCACCCGCAGCGCACGTTAATCGGAAGAGCCTCTCCGATGAAGAAAGCCCAGCGCAAGCTGGGCTTTTTTTTTGGTAAAGTTGGCGCAGACTTCTCTCAGACCTGCCGGCCCGTCGGCGCGGCTGTCGGCATACTGACGGGGTGATTGCTCACCCTCGGCAGTTCGCCGGCACACCCAATTCATGATGTCGCAATCGTCCACCCTGCATCCCCCTATCGACTCCACCGCTGGCGGCCGCAATGCCGATCCTAAGGAGATCGACAAGTTCAGCGAGCTGGCCCACCGATGGTGGGACCCGAACAGCGAGTTCAAGCCGTTGCATGACCTGAACCCGTTGCGGCTTGGCTGGATTGACGGCATCGCGCGTATTGCGGGCAAACATGTGGTGGATGTGGGTTGCGGCGGCGGCATCCTGTCTGAAAGCATGGCACACGCAGGCGCTACCGTGCGAGGCATCGACCTGTCGACCAAGGCGCTGAAGGTAGCGGACCTGCACAGCCTGGAATCGGGCGTCACGGTCACCTACGAGGAAATCGCCGTCGAGGACCTGGCAGCACGCATGCCGGCCAGTGTCGATGTCGTGACCTGCATGGAGATGCTGGAACACGTACCCGATCCGGCCTCCATCGTGCGCGCCTGCACGACGCTGGCCCGCCCGGGCGGCTACGTCTTCTTCTCCACGATCAACCGCAACCTGAAGGCCTACCTCCTGGCCATCGTCGGCGCGGAGTACGTGCTGAACATGCTGCCGCGCGGCACGCATGACTACGAGAAATTCATTACGCCATCCGAACTGGCTCGCTTTGCGCGCAATGCGGGGCTGGACCTGATCGAGATGCGTGGCATGACCTACAACCCGCTGTCGCAGGAGTACGCGCTTGGCAACGATACGGGCGTCAACTACATGATGGCCTTTCGGAAGACGGCCTGAACTCATGCGCACCTTCGACGCAGTCTTTTTCGATCTCGACGGCACGCTGGCCGATACCGCCCCCGACCTCGCCGCCGCCGCAAATCGGCTGGTGGTGGAGCACGGCCTGCCACCCGTTGCCTATGAGAAGCTTCGCCCGGTGGCATCGCACGGCGCGCGCGGCCTGATCGGCGCGGCGTTCGGCAAGTGCCCCGAAGATCCCGAATTCCCCGCGCTGCGTGATACGTTCCTCGATTACTACGAAGCGGATATCGCCGTACATACGCGCCTGTTCGACGGCATGGACGAGGTACTGGCGAAACTCGAAGCCGCGGGTATTCGCTGGGGAATCGTGACCAACAAGGTCGCCCGCTTCACGGTGCCACTGGTGGCTGCCATCGGGCTGGCGCCGCGCGCATCAGCGGTGGTCAGTGGCGACACCACCCCCCATGCCAAGCCGCACCCTGCTCCGCTGCTGCACGCCGCCGAGGTCAGCGGTGTCGCGCCAGAGCGCTGCCTGTATGTGGGCGATGACCTGCGCGACATCCAGGCCGGCAAGGCCGCAGGCATGGCCACGGTGACGGCGGCGTACGGCTACTGCGGCGACGGCGAACGACCCGAGAACTGGGGCGCCGACTATCTCATCCGGCACCCTGCCGAACTGATTCCCCTCATCGCCTGATCGCGACGGGAACCCACGCGCCCGGCACGCGTCGAAACCGGGTACAATCCGTTTTCTTCACACTGGGGCCGACCTGGTTTCGACGTGGGTTGCGAAGCAGTGGAGGGCATACCGAGGACCCGTCACCTCGTTAATCAATGGGAATGCAATAACTGCTAACGACGAACGTTACGCACTGGCCGCTTAATTGCGGCCGTCCTCGCACTGGCTCGCTGACGGGCTAGGGTCGCAAGGCCACGCGAGGTCATTTACGTCAGATAAGCTCCGGGAGTGTCACGGGTCCGGAGACGAAAATTTAGTGACTCGCCGTCGTAGAGCGTGTTCGTCCGCGATGCGGCGGTTAAATCAAATGACAGAACTAAGTATGTAGAACTCTCTGTGGAGGGCTTGCGGACGCGGGTTCGATTCCCGCCGGCTCCACCAGTTATTAAAAAACCCCGTAGACGTGAAGTCTGCGGGGTTTTTTCTTTTCCACTCGATCTAGTGGACCGATGTGTTCTCGACGGAGAAGTTGGCGAGGCGTGCCGAGTGGAAACGCTCCACCGGCAGGCTGACGCCCAGGTGTTCGAACAGCATTCCCGCCTGGTCGACGGATGTCAGCACGCCTGGCATCCAGAGTCGGGCCAGGCGCGCCGGCGCCTCACCCGAACGTTCTGCGAACTGACGTGGACCGAATTCCTGAATCGCCTTGAACAGGACCAGTCCCACCAGGTACATGTCACCAGTGTCCAGCGCGATCATCGCCTGGGCAGTCCAGCGCTCTTCGCGATTTTCAATTTTTTCCGCCTCGGCGAATCGCTCCGTCATGGTCGGGACGACAGCATCGCCGGGCAAGTGAAACGTAAAGCTCATTTTCCCGTCTCCAATGCCAAGTCTCATCTATGACGGCATTCTCGAGGCGAAACTGTAGCGGCCAACGGCATTTCCTGCACGACTCCACCCCTCTAAATCGATGCGCTATGACAAGAAACAACACTGCCTGGAGACCGTCGCAAGCGTACGGTGACTAACCGGCGCCCCGGCCCATCTGGCGCGTGGCGAACAAGGCCGTTTTCGCGCGCTGCGTTTGCATCGCGCCGTGACATGCCCAGCTTCTTTGGAGCGAGCGCACGGTGAATGAGCGTATGCGTGAATGGGATCGTCGACGGAGGCGCACCTCCGATAATCGATGGCCGACGTGCAGGCGCGGCTACAATAGGCCACCGTTGCTCCCTCCCTCCTTCCTCCATGACCGACCATCCGCGCTTTACCCTGAATCGCTCCATGATCATGCTGATCCCCGAGCAGCCGTTCCTGGACTGGATCAAGGCGGTCGACCCCGAACCGGTCCCGACCCTGTCACTGGAAGATGTCCGTGACGACGGGAGTGTCTTCCTGTTGCCATCCGATGTGGCCGACTCGCCAGAGAACGCGCTTCACTGGGTAGAAAAGCGCTGGCAAGAGTTCTTCGAATTCATGCTCGGCGAGTGGTTCGACGACTCGATGTGGCCGGAAGAACTGTCGCTGGCGATGTTCCGCGAATGGTTCACTGTCCGTTTCCATTCGATGGTCTGGGACATGGCGCCCGATTCGCCGGTGGTGCACGAAGACTGGGACGACGAGGACGACGACACACCGCCCTTCCTGCACTGACTGCACTGGGTTCCCAAAAGCAAAACGGCACGCGTGACTTGCGTGCCGTTTTGCTTTGTGACTCCAGATCGCCAGAAGCCGCCTGGACCGCCTAGAGGAAACGATCCAGGATCTTGCGGCTGTGCTTGTCGAGTGCGAACTGGTCGCGGATCAGATAGTGAATGCCGTGGCTATCCGAGATCAGCAGCGTGCTCCCCGTGAGCCGGCGGATATCCTCCTCGCCACGCAGAACAAGATCGGTCTGCCCGCGATCAGTCTGCACGGTCCACACGCTCGGCGTCGCGTAGGTGGAAACATCGACGATGCTGCGGATTTCCGGCATGAACTCCCGCCCGGCCAGCTCGCCTTCAATCAGCGCGCGCATCGCGGCCGGCAGCGCATCCAGGCGCGGAATCCATGCCAGTTCGCGGCCATCGGCACTGACCATGCCGACCCCATCATCTGGCGCGGAGATCGGGAATGCGCGCACCGGCACCACCCCCTCATGCGCCGTGCCATCGGCCAGCGTCAGCACCAGTTTGCCGAATTGGTTACGGGACAGCGTGTATTCAGGCTTCTGCATGGCCGTTTGCTCGAAATTCTGATCATTGCGCATTGACGGCCTCCACGGGTGCCAGCTTTTCGCCGTCGCTGGTCACATCGGTATCGGCATCGACATTGCGGGCCTGGGCCTGGTACAGCTTGAAGTACGCGCCTTCGCGCGCCAGCAATTCATCGTGGTTGCCCACTTCGACAATCTGACCTCGGTCCATGACCACCAGACGGTCCGCCTTGCGCAGCGTCGACAGCCGGTGCGCGATGGCGATGGTCGTACGGCCTTGCACAAGATTGTCCAGCGCCTTCTGGATTTCCTTCTCCGTCGTGGTATCCACGGACGACGTGGCTTCGTCCATGATCAGAATGCGCGGGTTGATCAGCAGCGCACGAGCGATGGAGATCCGCTGGCGCTCCCCGCCAGACAGCGCCTGGCCACGCTCGCCCACCAGCGAATCGTAGCCATGGGGCAGGCGCAGGATGAACTCGTGCGCGTGGGCAGCGCGGGCTGCGGCAATGATCTCGTCGCGCGTTGCATCGGGCTTGCCGTAGGCGATGTTGTCGGCGATCGTGCCGAAGAACAGGAAAGGCTCCTGCAACACCAGCCCGATATGGCGCCGGAATTCAGACACCGGCAGCGAGCGGATGTCGATACCGTCCACGCGGATCGCACCCTCGGACACATCGTAGAAACGGCAGATCAGATTGACCAGCGTGCTCTTGCCGGATCCGCTGTGACCCACCAGGCCGATCATCTCGCCCGGCTGGATCGACAGGTTCAGGCCGCGAATCACCGCACGGTTGCCGTAACGGAAGCCCAGGTCGCGCAGCTCGATCGCCCCCTTCACGTTGTCGATGTGCACGGGCTTCTGCGGCTCAGGCACGCTCGATACATGGTCGAGGATGTCAAAGATCCGCTTGGCGCCAGCGGCCGCCTTCTGCGTGACCGAGACGATGCGACTCATCGAATCCAGGCGCGTGTAGAAGCGACTGATATAGGTCAGGAACGCGACGAGCACACCTACCGTGATGGCGTTGTGGCTTACCTGCCAGATACCGAAGATCCACACCACCAGCAAGCCCACTTCCGTCAGCAGCGTCACCGTCGGCGTGAACAGCGACCACACCGCGTTCACGCGGTCGTTGACGGCCAGATTGTGCTTGTTGGCTTCACGGAAGCGTTCGACCTCGCGTTTTTCCTGAGCAAAGGCCTTCACCACACGGATGCCCGGGATGGTATCGGCCAGCACATTGGTGATTTCGGACCAGATCCGGTCGATCTTCTCAAAGCCGTGGCGCAGACGATCTCGCACCATGTGGATCATCCACGCGATAAACGGCAGCGGCACCAGCGTAACCAGCGCGAGCCACGGGTTGATCGAGATAAGGATGATCGCGGTCATGGCGATCATCAGCACGTCGGTGGCGAAGTCGAGCAGATGCAACGACAGGAACACGCTGATCCGGTCGCTCTCCGAGCCGATGCGCGCCATCAGGTCACCGGTTCGCTTGCCGCCGAAGTATTCGAGCGACAGCTTGAGCAGATGCTCATAAGTGGTGGTACGCAGGTCGGCACTGATGCGCTCGGATACGCGCGCCAACAGGTAGGTCCGTGCCCAGCCCAACCCCCATGCCACCAGTGCGGCACCGAGCAGGCCGGCGAGGTACAGCTTGACCTGGTCATAGTCGATCGGCGCGCCGTTCTGATACGGGATCAGCACCTTGTCCATCAGCGGCATGGTCAGGTATGGCGGCACCAGCGTGGCGGCGGTACCCAGCAGCAGCAGGACAAAGCCGCCCAGCAATTCCCAGCGATAGGGGTGGGCAAAGCGCCAGAGCCGCAGCAGCGCCCAGGTGGAAGGCGGGGTTTCCAGGTCGCGGCTGCATTGCGGGCACACCTCCTCGCCCGGCGGGATCGGCGCCTTGCAGGTCGGGCATACGTCATCGTCGGACGCCGCGACAGCCTGTCCGGTAATCAGCAGGTCCCGGCGGGCTTCGAACTGGTCGGCCAGCCGCAAGGCGTCGGGATTGTAACCAAGCGTGTAGCGCCAGTTGCCCAGACGACCTGTCGCATCGGTCAGTTCCAGCATCCCCACGCCGGCATGGTCGCTGTGGGACAGCGTCAGACCGGGCGCAAGGTCCCAGCTTTGGAGGTTTTTTTCGCCGGGAGAGCGGCCGATCAGACGGCGATCCGTCACAACCAGCCACCCTTGGGTAAAATGCAGGCTTGCGTCCAGGTCCAGCTCCAGCCCGGCCAGGATAGTTTCCCCGGGCACGAGGTGGGAGCCGAGATCGGCGCCCCAGGGTCCTTGCGGGCCGGGGTGGGTGGAAGCGGACAGGGAAGACTGGGTCATTGTTGGCGCGAAATGCGTCCGCAATACGTCCACAAAGGGTGAGAGACGGACATAACTTGAAACAATTTAAGGCGGTCGCCGACTGGCGGCCCGCAATTTTGCCCGCAAGTATACATAACGCAAACAAGCGGGGGCGCCTGGTGCGCTGCACAACGCGTTCCGGCCTTCAAGGGTCAACCCTGATGCCGTTGTAACGTTAATGAAAGGTTAGGCTTCCATTTCTCGGGCATTCGCCCACAGCCTCAAGCTAAATCAATGAAAAAGAAGGACATTGAGATTTTCGATGTCATGTCGCTGCGCGGCCCGAATATGTGGACATATCGGCCCGTTCTGGAGGCATGGGTCGATATCGGGGAACTGGAGGATTTTCCCTCCAACAAGATTCCGGGGTTCTACGAGCGCCTGTCGACCTGGTTGCCGACGCTGATCGAGCATCGCTGCAGTATCGGCGAGCGCGGCGGCTTCCTCCAGCGACTGAAGGAAGGCACTTGGCCCGGTCACATCCTGGAACACGTCACGCTTGAGTTGCAGAACCTCGCCGGCATGCCCGGCGGCTTCGGCAAGGCCCGCGAGACCCCGGTACGCGGCGTCTACAAGGTCATCGTGCGCGCCTGGCACGAGGAAGTCACCCGCGCCGCCCTGTTCACCGCCCGCGACCTGGTCATGGCCGCCATTGAGGACCGCCCCTTCGATGTGCCAGAAGCCGTCGACAACCTGCGTCGCCTGGTGGACGAGCATTGCCTGGGGCCGAGCACAGCCTGCATCGTCGATGCAGCCGACGACCGCGACATCCCGTCCATCCGACTGTCGGATGGCAATCTGGTTCAATTGGGATACGGCGCGCGCCAGCGGCGCATCTGGACGGCCGAGACCGACCGCACCAGCGCCATCGGCGAATCCATTTCGCGCGACAAGGACCTGACCAAGAGCCTGCTGGAATCCTGCGGCGTACCCGTGCCGGAAGGCCGCATGGTCGACAGCCCCGCGGATGCGTGGGACGCCGCCGAGCGTATCGGCGTGCCGGTGGTGGTCAAGCCCTATGACGGCAATCACGGCCGCGGCGTGTTCACCAACCTGATGACGCGCGAGGAAGTGGAAACGGCCTACAGCGTGGCCATCCACGAAGGCAACGGCGTGATCGTCGAGCGCTTCGTTCCCGGCAACGAGCACCGCCTGCTGGTGGTGGGCGGCCGCCTGGTGGCCGCCGCGATGGGCGAGACCGCCAGCGTCGTGGGCGACGGCAAGTCGACCATCGACGAACTGATCGAATCGCAGATCAATTCCGACCCGCGCCGTGGCAGCACGGAAGACCATCCGCTGAACCGCGTGCGCCTGGATTCCGCCGCGCGCCTGGAACTGAAGCGCCAGGGTCTGGAAGACGGCAATTCCGTGCCGACCGAAGGATGCCACGTGCTGATCCAGCGCAACGGCAACGTCGCCTTCGACGTGACCGATCGCGTGCATCCGAGCGTGGCCGCGCATGCGTCGCTGGCCGCCCGCGTGGTGGGCCTGGACATCGCCGGCGTGGACCTGGTGGCCGAGGACATCTCGCGCCCGCTGGCCGAGCAGCGTGGCGCCATCGTCGAAGTCAACGCCGGTCCTGGCCTGCTGATGCACATCAAGCCGGCCGACGGCACGCCGCGCCCCGTGGGCCGCGCCATCGTCGACCACCTGTTCCCGGCAGCCAAGGACGGTGGCGAGGACGACGGCCGCATCCCGGTGGTGGGCATCACCGGCACCAACGGCAAGACCGTGGTGGCGAAGCTGGTCGCGCGCCTGCTGCAACTGTCGGGCAAGCACACCGGCCTGGCATGTAGCGACGGCTTGTTCCTGGATCGCCGCCAGGTGGATGCGGGCGACCGCGCCAACTGGGAAGCTGGCCACCGCATCCTGATGAACCGCGCGGTGGAAGCCGCCGTGTTCGAAAACGACAGCGGCATGATCCTGTCGCAAGGCCTGCCCTATGACCGCTGCCAGGTTGGCGTGGTCACCAACTTCGACCATCCCGACCACCTTGGCGATTACTACGTCGAGGACGAGGACCGCATGTACAGCGTCATGCGTACGCAGGTCGATGTCGTGCTCAAGAACGGCGTGGCCGTGCTCAACGCGCGCGATGAGCGCGTGGTGGAGATGGCCGACCTGTGCGATGGCGACGTGATCTTCTTCGGCTTGTCCACCGACCTGTCCGCCATCGCCGCCCATCGCGCCAGTGGCAAGCGTGCCGTGTTCGTGCGCGACGGCAAGATCGTGCTGGCCACGGGCAACAGCGAGACCGCGCTGACCGATGTGTCGGCCATCCCGCTGACCTACGCGGGCCGCGTAGCGTTCCAGATCGAGAACGTGCTGGCGGCCGTGGCCACCGGCTGGGCACTGGGCATCTCCAACGACCTGATCCGCGCCGGCGTGGTGACGTTCGACGTGGGCCAGGTGGACGTGCCGGGCCGCTTTACGCTGTTCGAGCGCCAGGGTGCCACGGTGATCGTCGACGACGCGCACAACGCGCCCGCGCTGGAAGCGCTGGCCGCCGCGCTGGATCGCTTCCCGGCGGAGCGACGCATGCTGGTATTCGGTGCCGGCGTGCAGCGCCGCGACGAGGACCTGATCTCGCAAGGCAAGGTGATCGGCAAGAGCTTCGACCGTGTGTTCCTGTGCGAGGACCACAGCGTCAGGCGCGACCTGCCGGACGCGGAGGCCCGCGCGCAGCTCAAGAAGGGGTTGTACGAAGGCCGCCGCGTGACCAAGATCATCGACGAGGGCTCGCGCCGCGCCGCCATCGAGGCCGCGCTGTCGCAGTTGGTGGCGGGCGACCTGCTGGTCCTGCAATGCGACGAGGGCTCCCCCGAGAGCACCGTCGAGCAAGTCCACCAGTGGATGGGCCGCCCCGGCCGCCGCGCGTAGTTCCGGACCTGCCAGCGCGAAGAACAACGGAAAACAGATTCTATGGAAGTCTCTCGCATCCGGGCCCTGCGCGGCCCGAATCTCTGGTGCCGCCACACCGCCATCGAGGCCATCGTGGCGTGCCCGGACACCTCGCACCTGCTGGCGGACCTGCCTGGCTTCGAAGACCGCCTGCGTGCGCGCTTCCCCGCCATCGGCCCGCTGCGTCCCGACGATGAAGCCGGATCGCCATCGATGGCCCACGCACTGGAGACGGCCGCGCTCGGCCTGCAGGCCTCCGCCGGCTGCCCGGTGACGTTCGGCAATACGTCGCCAACCGTGGAGCCGGGCACGTACCAGGTAGTCGTGCAGTACAGCGAGGAAGAGGTCGGCCGCCTGGCATTCGGCCTCGCCGAGCAACTTTGCATCGCCGCCCGCGACGACACGCCGTTCGACCTTGACGATGCGCTGCACCGTCTGCGTGAACTCGATGAGGATGTGCGCCTGGGGCCCAGCACGGGCTCGATCGTTTATGCGGCCGTGGCGCGTGGCATTCCGTATCGCCGCCTGACGCAGGGATCGATGGTGCAGTTCGGCTGGGGCAGCAAGCAGCGCCGCATCCAGGCTGCCGAGACCGACATGACCAGCGCGGTCTCCGAGTCGATCGCCCAGGACAAGGAACTGACCAAGAGCCTGCTGCACGCCGCCGGCGTGCCGGTGCCGATGGGCCGATCCGTCAGCAGCGCCGAGGAAGCCTGGGCCGCCGCCCAGGAAATCAACGGCCCGGTGGTGGTGAAGCCGCGTGACGGCAACCAGGGCAAGGGCGTGGCCGTGCGCATCCGCACACGCGAGGAAGTGATGACGGCCTACGAAGTAGCGGCCGATATCTCGTCCGACGTCATCGTCGAACGCTACATCCCCGGTCACGACTTCCGCCTGCTGGTGGTGGGCAAGCACCTGGTGGCCGCGGCGCGCCGCGATCCGCCGCAGGTGATTGGCGATGGTGTGCACACCGTGCGCCAGCTCGTCGAGGATGTCAACCGCGACCCGCGCCGCGGCGAAGGCCATGCCACGTCGCTGACCAAGATCCGTTTCGACGATATCGCGCTGGCCACGCTGGCCAAGCAGAACCTGAACGCCGACGCCGTGCCCGCCAAGGGCACGCGCGTCGTGCTGCGCAACAACGCCAACCTGTCCACGGGCGGCAGCGCCACCGACGTGACCGACGATGTCCACCCGGACATCGCCGCGCGCGCCGTGGCCGCGGCGCAGATGGTCGGCCTGGACATCTGCGGCGTGGACGCCGTGTGCGAGACGATGCTCAAGCCGTTCGAGGAACAGGCCGGCGGCATCGTCGAAGTCAACGCAGCCCCCGGCCTGCGCATGCACCTGCAGCCGTCGTACGGCAAAGGCCGTGCGGTTGGCGAGGCCATCGTCTCCACGATGTTTGCTGACGGCGATGACGGCCGCATTCCCGTGGTGGCCGTATCGGGCACCAACGGCAAGACCACCACGGTGCGCCTGATCACGCATCTGCTGGCAACCAGCGGCCTGCGCATGGGCATGACCGGCACCGACGGCGTGTACATCCAGGGCGAACGCATCGACACCGGCGATTGCAGCGGCCCGCGCAGCGCGCGCAACGTGCTGCTGCACCCGGATGTGGATGCCGCCGTGTTTGAAACCGCGCGCGGCGGCCTGCTGCGCGAGGGCCTGGCGTTCGACCGCTGCGATGTGGCCGTGGTGACCAACGTGGGCGAAGGCGACCACCTGGGCCTGTCCTACATCAGCACGGTGGAAGACCTGGCCGTGCTGAAGAGCGTGATCGTGCAGAACGTGGCGCCGCACGGCATGGCCGTGCTGAACGCCGCGGATCCGATGGTGGCGCGCATGGCCGATGCCTGCCCGGGCACGGTCACGTTCTTCGCCCAAGACCCGGGCCTGCCGACCATGGCGCTGCACCGTGCGCAGGGCAAGCGCGTGGTGTTCGTCGATGGTGACCACATCGTGGCGTCCGAGGGCGAGAATCAGGTGCGCATTGCGCTGGCGGACATTCCGCTAACGCGTAACGGCAGCATCGGCTTCCAGGTGGAAAACGCGATGTCCTCCGTCGCTGCCGCGTGGGCGCTGGGCATCGACTGGGCCGTGATCCGCCGTGGGCTGGCAACCTTCGTGAACGATGCCGCGACGGCCCCGGGCCGCTTCAACGTGTTCGACTACAAGGGCGCCACGCTGATCGCCGACTACGGCCACAACCCGGACGCCATCCAGGCGCTGTGCAACGCGGTGGAGACCATGAAGTCGAGCCGCCGCGTGGTCGTGATCAGCGGCGCGGGCGATCGGCGCGACGTCGACATCCGTCGGCAAACCCAGATTCTGGGCGGCGTGTTCGACGAGGTCGTGCTGTATCAGGATCAGTGCCAGCGTGGCCGCGAAGATGGCGAAGTCCTGGCGCTGCTGCGCGAGGGGCTGGAAGGTGCGCAGCGCACCAGCCATGTCGAGGAAATCCGGGGCGAGTTCCTGGCCATCGACACGGCATTGGCTCACCTGCGGCCTGGCGATCTCTGCCTGATCCTGGTGGACCAGGTCGAAGAGGCCCTGGGGCATATCGCGGAACGTATCGCGCAAGGCTGAGCGGCATCGGGGGATGCCCCCTGCCGCACCCCGCTGTTGCCACGCAAGGCCGGCTCCGTTGAGCCGGCCTTTTTCATGGGCCGCCACTTGCCGCGCAGACGGGACAGGTCCACAGTACGGTGACCATCGCTATCGACCGCCCTGCTCCGCCGGTCGCCATCAGATCTCAGAGGAGGTTCGCATGCGCACCCCGCATACCGTAGTCGTTACCTACATCGCCGCCACGCCGGAGCAGGTCTGGGCCGCGCTGACAGACCCCGCGCAAAGCGTGAAATATTTCTTCGGCCGGCGCGTCGAATCGGACTGGCAGGTGGGCAGCCCATTCGTGCTGCGCATGGACGACGGCAAGGTGGATTCCCAGGGCGTCGTCCTGGCGGCGGAGCCGCCCTACCGGCTATCGGTGACGTGGCGCGTGGAGTGGCTGGAGGCGTTCCGGTCGTTGCCCGAAGTGGTGGTCACGTGGCAGCTCGATGCCTTGGGCGAAGCCGTACGGCTCACCGTCAGCGAAAGCCATCAGGAACCCGTGGACGAGCAGATCCTGCAAGGCGGCCGCAATGGCTGGCCGCTGATCCTGGCCGGGCTCAAGACGCTGCTGGAAACGGGCCAGCCACTCAAGGTCGAGACGCCCAAGCCTCCGCCTGCCCCATCAAAGGCGCAGTGACGACGCGGGACGATTCGGTGGTGGCGCGGCAGGGAGCTCAGTGACGGCCCGGCAGTGACAGCCTGCGCTCCAGCGCGCGCTGCACAAAGGACAACCCGGTGCTGAGCACCCAGTAGATGGCTGCCACCGCCAGATAGAGCGGCAGCGGCTGGTAAGTGGCCGCGATGATCTCCTGCGCGGTGCGCAGCAACTCGGTCACAGTAATGACCGACACCAGCGAGGTGTCCTTAATCAGGCTGATCAGGCTGTTGGAAAGGCTTGGCACCGCCAGCCGCAGGGCCTGCGGACCCACGATGTAGCGCAGCGTCTGGCCGCGCGTCATCCCCAGGCTGGAGGCGGCCAGCCACTGCCCGCGCGAGACGCCCAGGATGGCGCCACGCATGCTCTCTGACAGATAGGCGCCCACGTTCAGACTCAGCGTCAGCACCCCTGCCGGCGTGGGTTCCAGCGCAATGCCGATGCCCGGCAAACCATAGTAGACGACGAAGATCTGAACCAGCAGCGGCGTACCCCGCATGATGCTGACGTACACCCGCGCCACCCTATTGAGAATCGGCGCATGGCTGATTCCCATCAGCGCGACCACAATCCCAATAAGCAGGCCGAACGCCATCGACAGCACGGCGAACTTGAGCGTGAGCACCGCGCCCTGCAGCAGCACGGGCAGCGAATCCACAACGAGCGCGAGAGCAGACATGGAAGGAACGGCAGGAATCGGGAATGGCGCGATCATACGTGATCGGCACAGATCCGGGCACGTGGGTGTTGTCTTACGCCCTGGGCGGGCGGCGATGCCTGCGCCGACGTGGGCGGCTACGGATATCGCTTGTGGTGGCCACCCGCGCCAGGGCGCCTTCGGCTATTTCAGCGGCCACGGCGCGGATCGAGATCAGGACTCGGCATCAGCGCAACCGGCGCGGCAACCGCCGCTTGCGCTGCAACAGCATCACTTCAGCGGCTTGGTCACATCCGAACCGAACCACTTGTTCGACAGCTTCACAAGCGTGCCGTCCTTGCGGAGATCATCCAGGGCCTTGTCGATGGCCTGCGCGAACTTGGGGTTGTCCTTGCGGAACGGGATGGCCACTTCCGTGTTGGCGCCCGGCACCACGGCGCCTGGCCGCAGCGGCAGGTTTGCGGTCTTGATCAGGTAGTTGACCATCAGGCGATCATTGAGCGCGGCGTCGACGCGTTGCGCGGCCAGATCCCGCAGGTATTCGGGCGCGCCCGGATAGGTCTTGACGTCGATGGCGGGCACGGACTTGGCCAGCTCGTTGTAGTTGCTGCCCAGGCTCACACCCAGCTTGTGGCCCTTCAGATCTTCCAGCGACTTGAACTCGCGCTTGTCATCCTTGCGCTGGATCAGTTGAGCGGCCGAGTAGACGTACGGCGTGGAAAAATCGAGCGCCTGCTTGCGCTGCGGCGTGACGGCGACCTGGTTGACGATGACGTCGAACTTGCCCGCCTGCAGGCCGGCAATGATCGCGCTCCATTCGGTGGTCACGAACTCCGGCTTGACGCCGAGCTTGCCGGCGATGGCCCGCGCCACATCGACGTCGAACCCTTCCAGCTCGTTCTTGGCCCCGCGATATCCGAACGGCGGATATGTACCTTCCACGCCGATCTTCAGCACACCCGCCTGCTTTACCGTGTCGAGCAAGTCGGCGGCTTGTGCAGCGGTGGCAGTCAGGCCTGCGGTGCCAGCCAGCAGCGCAGCGGCGAGCAGGGATTTGAACCAACCCGTACGAATCGATCGCATATGTTCTCCAGTGGGATGCGGTATCAGATCCGGCTGCGCTCTTTCATTTTCTGGAGGCGCGCCGGTGGCCCTATGAGCCTATAACGGGCTCCACACTACCGCAAACGCTATCACCAGCGAAATAACGATTCATTATGGCTATATAACCGATCCGCCTCCCGACGTGGCGGACCGGCTGCGACCCCTCGCTTATTGGAATGCCTTGTCGTTCGGTTCCGCAAACAACTGCTTCATGTCCGGCGACAGCGGGTAGTTCATGTTGATGCCGCGCGGCGGGATCGGCGACTGGAACCACTTGGCGTAGAGCTTCTCGGCACGGCCGCTCGTCATCAGGTCCGCCACCACGCCATCGGCCAGCTTCTTGAACGACGGATCGTCCTTGCGGAACATGCACGCGTAGTTTTCGGTTTGCAGCGGCGCGCCGACGACAAGCCAGTCGCCCGCGTTCTTGGCCTTGGTCCGTTCGCCATACAGCAGCGGCTC
The DNA here is from genome assembly GCF_056400065.1 of Cupriavidus sp. 01L415. Lineage (NCBI taxonomy): Bacteria > Pseudomonadati > Pseudomonadota > Betaproteobacteria > Burkholderiales > Burkholderiaceae > Cupriavidus > Cupriavidus sp. 01L415. The sequence goes on from NZ_JBFTSP010000006.1 coordinate 93,512, forward strand.
GTCCATGACGAACGCGACCGCGCGCCCCGTCTCCAGAATCAGGAAGGACTGGCCGTGATCCTTGGCGCTGATCAGGTTCATGTTCATGCCCTGTTCGCCATTCATCTTGACCAGCAGGCGCTCACCCGTGGTGCCGGCGGTGGTCACCACGTTCTTGTCCTTCAACTGCGGGAACTCCTTGATGCCCGAGTCCTTCTTGGTCAGCATGCGGATGCCGTAGACGAACAGGCTGTTCGAGAACGCCACCTGCTTCTGCCGCTCTAGGTTGTTCGTGGTGCTCCCACACTCGATGTCGATGGTCCCGTTCTGCATCAGCGGGATACGGTTCTGCGAGGTGATCGGCGTCAGCTTGACTTGCAGGTTCGGCATGTTCAGCGTCGTCTTGATCTTGTCGACGATCTGCAACAGGATCTCATGGGAGTACCCCATGACTTCCTTGCCGTCCGAATACGAGAACGGAATCGAGGACTCGCGGTAGCCGAGCGAGATCACACCGCTGTCCTTGATCTTCTTGAGCGTGTCGCCATCGGCGGCGTGCGCGCCGGCGGCGGCGCAGACCAGCGCGGCAGCGGCCAGCAGGCGGGCGGTGGGGGTCAGACGGACAGGCAGTTGCTTCATGTTTCGCTCCTTGATGGGGCTTGGTTTAATGGCATGACTTGAGGCAATCTCACAACCAACTCTCAAACTTCCAGCACAACCCGTGTGCGCCGGCTACGCCAGCGCTGCACTGAAATCTTCCGCATCGATGGCTGGCTTGCGGCCCGCCATCTTGTCGGCGAGCAGCCCTGCGCTGCCCATGGCCAACGTAAATCCGAGCGCACCATGGCCGAGGTTCAGCCAGAGCCCGCGCACGCGCGACTCGCCGACCATCGGCAGACCATCCGGCGTGGCGGGCCGCAGCCCCGCCCACGGCTGCAGCGCATCGAGGTCGGCGCCATTGGTCACGCTGCCGAACACAGCACACGTCTGCGTGACCAGCGTCTGCGCACGCTCGCGATCGATCGTGGCGCCTCCACGTACCAGATCCGCCATGCCCGCCACGCGCAGCGTGTTGCCGATCCGCGCGTAGACGATCTTGTTCGCAAAATCCGTCACGCTGATGTGTGGCGCGTGAGCACCGTCGGCAATCGGCACCGTGATGCTGTACCCCTTGAGCGGCCAGAGCATGGGTCGCACCCCCAGCGGGCGCAGCAGCGGCACGCTGCCGATGCCGCCCGCCACGATCACGGCGTCGGCGCGGACCTCGCCATCGTCCGTCTTCACCCCCGTCACGCGGTCGCCCGATTGCACCAGACCCGTGACGCGCGTACCGAAGCGCATCGTCACAGCGCCCTTCCCTTGCAACAGATGGGCCAGCGACAGACAAAAGCGATGACAATCGCCCACTTCCTCGCTCGGCGTGTAGATAGCCCCGGCGATGTCATGGCGGATGCCGCCCAGCGCCGGCTCCAGCGCGACGGTCGCATCGCGGTCCATCGCCTGCTGTTCGCAACCCAGGCTGGCCTGGTAGTCGAGCAGGCGGCAGGCCGATTCGTAGGCGGCAGCGTCGCGATGAACGATCAGCTTGCCGCGCCGTGCAAAATCAAAGCCGCCGCCTTCCTCGCGCGCCTCCGGACGCTGCACGAACGCCTGCATCAGGTCGCGTGAATAGAACGCCAGCCGCAGCAGCTTGCGTGTCGTCGCCTCGCTGGTGGCGGCGTTGCATGCCCGCACGAACGCCAGCAGCCAACGCCACTGCGCCGGGTCAGCCGTCGGGCGGAAGCGCATCGGCGAATCGCGATCCAGCAACCAGCCGGGCACCTTCGACAACACGCCCGGACCGGCCAGCGGCGCCACGTAGCTGTAGCTGAGCTGACCGCCGTTGGCAAAGCTGGTTTCCTCGCCCGGACCGTCATGACGCTCCAGCACCGTGACCTCGTGACCGTCATGGGCCAGCCGCCAGGCGGTGGTCATGCCGACCACGCCGGCTCCTACGATTGCTACGCGCATCGACTTGCCTTGCATTCAGAACATACGATGGGCCAGAGCGTAGTCGACCCGGCGCGGCTTGCCCAATGCCAATACGTGCCAGAATATGTCTTCAGGCTATGGATGGCCGCCACCCGGGCTTACCCGTAGTGCACAGCACCATTTCCCGCACCACTGAAGGCTTTTCTCCGCACCACAACAATGCGTCTGCGCCAGATTGAAGTCTTTCGCGCCGTCATGCTGACCGGCACCGTCAGCGAGGCCGCGCGGCTGCTCCATGTCTCCCAGCCCGTGGTGACACGCGTGCTGCAGCATGCCGAAGCCTCTCTCGGCTTCCGCCTGTTCGAGCGCGTGCGCGGCCGGCTGCAGCCCACGCCAGAAGCCACCGCGCTCTACGGCGATGTCGAAAGGCTATATGGCGAGATCGAGCGTGTGCGACGCGTCTCCGAAAGCCTGCGGCACAAGGGCGCGGGACGCCTGAGGGTCGCCGCGACGCCCAGCCTGGCCAATCCGCTGCTGGTCCCCGCGGTACGGCGTTTCTGTGCGCGACATCCTGAAACGCAGGTTCAGGTGCTGACGCACCACACCAACGAGATCGTTGACGCGCTGCTGGCCAACCAGATCGATGTCGGCTTCGCGTTCTCGCCGCCACGGCATGAAGCCATCACCAGCGAACCGGTGGCCGCGGGCCGCATGCTGCTGGCCGCGCCGCGGTCGCAGCCGATTCCGGCCGGCGGACGCCGCGGCACCGTCGCCATGCGCAAGCTGATGGAGCGGCCTTTCATTGGCTATGACGATGACAGCTCGCTTGGGCTGCTGGTGCGCCAGACACTGGCACGCCACGCGCTGGAACCGCACTCGACGCTCGAGGTGCAAACCTATTCGCTGGCGCTCGCGCTGGTCGATGCCGGGCTGGGTGTGACGCTGCTCGACCAGTACACGGCACTGAGCGCCAACCCCGCCAACGTGGCGTTGCACGACGTGCAACCGATGCTGCCATTCGAGATCCAGCGACTGCGCGCGAGCCATCGCGGCGCTTCGAGTCTTGTCGATGACATGCAGGCGCAGTTCGCGGCGGCAGCGGCGGAACTCGCGGCCACGCTGCCACAGCGCCTGGACGCGCCGGCCGTGCAATTCGACCCCGTCACCAAATAGCGCGCGCGAGGCCAGATTGACAGACCATCGCGCCGTGCACCATCATCAACACGCCCAGACAGGCGCGTGAAACCAACATGTTCGTCCTGACCCTGATTCTTCTCGTGCTGATCAGTGCGTTTTTCTCGATCTCCGAGATTGCGCTGACCGCCGCCCGCCGCACCAAGCTGCAAGTCTTGTCCGAGCGCGGGGATCGCCGCGCCACCAAGGTCCTGCTCCTCAAGGAGGAGCCCGGCAACTTCTTCACGATCGTGCAGATCGGCGTCAACAGCGTGGCCATCCTCGCCGGTATCCTCGGCGAGAAGCATGTCTCCGACCTCGTCTATGAGGCACTGGCCCCCTATATGGATCCCGGGCATGCGCAGCGCATCGCCAATATCGGCTCCTTCCTCGTGGTCACGTTGCTGTTCATCCAGTTTGCCGACCTGATTCCGAAGCGGATCGCGATGACTTTCCCGGAGGCCTGCGCGGTCGCCGTCATCGGACCGATCCTGACGCTGCTCAAGGTGCTCCGGCCCGTGGTCTGGATCTTCAACGCCGCAGCCGATGCCATGCTGCGCCTCTTCGGCGTGCCCACCAAGCCCGTGGACCAGATCACCACGGAAGATATCGCGGCGATGGTCGACGCAGGCGCCGAGGCCGGCGTGCTCCACAAGCATGAACTGCACCTGATCGAGAACGTCTTCGAACTCGATTCCAAGGGCATCACGGCGATCATGACGCCACGGGACGACGTGGTCTACCTGACGCTCGACGAAACCGCCGACAGCGTGCGGCGCAAGCTGGTCAACCAGCCGCATGCGCAATATCCGGTCTGCGGACACGACCTCGACGATGTGCTCGGCTACATCGATTCCAAGGACATCCTGCAGTTGCTGCTGGCCGACGAAAGCGCCACGGTGCTCGGCAACATCGGCCGGCACCACGACAAGAATGTGCTGGTGATCCCGGACACGCTGACGCTGTCGGAGTCGCTGACGCGTTTCCGCGAGATGCACGAGAGCTTTGCCGTGGTGATGAACGAATACGGGCTGGTGGTAGGCATCGTCACACTGGACGACATCGTCGGCGCACTAATGGGAGACATCCTGTATTCCGCCGAGGACGAGCAGATCGTGCGGCGTGACGAATCGTCATGGCTCGTCGACGGCCTGACGCCGCTGGGGGACCTCAAGAAGGCGCTCGACCTGGACACGTTGCCCGGCGAAGACTACGTCGACACGGCGGCGGGCCTTGTGATCTATTCGCTCAAGCGAATTCCGAAGAAATCGGAATCGATCACCGTGGCGGGCTTCAGGTTCGAGGTTGTGGATATCGACCACCACAAGATCGACCAATTGCTGGTGTCGCGCCTGCCCGCCGCACCGGCCACGCCAGCCACGCCCGCCGACGCGGCCTGACGGATCAGGCCCCGGCGCCTGGCTGCAGCAGACGCACGATATTGCCGCGCGCGCTCGCCTCCGCATCGGCGAAGGCATCGGTCAGGAACAGGCGCGGCCGCTCCGCCAGCTTGCCAAGGAACGCGGCCCGACGCTGCATGAACGCCTGCCACAGCGCCTCCCCTTCCAGCCCCGTTCGCGCGGCCAGCAGCGCGCGATTCTCCGCAAACACTGCCTCGCTGTAGCGATCGAAATCGTCCGGCGGCGCGGCAAGGCGCAACAGGTCGAGATCGAGCACGATGGCGGCATCGTCGGTGGACGGGGCATGCGTGGCGGTATCACGCACGATGCTGGCGGCAGCGGCGATTGTCGAGGCATCGACATTTGGCGCCATCGTCTCGATCAACGCCGCCGATGCCGCCTCGTTGTGCTCGCAGCCGGGCACATAGACCGCATCGTGGAACAGCACGGCCAGCGCCTGCGCGGCGTTCAGCGCGATGCCCCGTGCGCGGGCGGCCTCGAACATCTCGAGCACATGCCTGCGGTCGTGGTACTTGCGATATGGCGCGTCATAGAGCGACAGCACCGCCAGCACATCGCTGCGCGACAGGAAATCCAGGCACGCCAGCGATGCCGGCCAGTCCGGCGCGAATCGCGGCACCGTGCCCGCGGGCGTGTCCACGGGTTCGACAAAGACGCTGGCCGGCCGCACCCACAGCAGCGACCGATCGCGCATCGATTCATACACCACTACGGCCGACAGGTCGGACTCCAGCCGCCCGATCCCGGCGACGGCGTAGGCGCCGCCCTTGTAGTGACGGTACGGCATGCCCGCAATCAGGTTGGGATCGTCGGGCAATACGGGAAGATTGTCGGGTGCTACGTGCGTGCTGGTCGGGGACATGTGGCCGGATCGGGTGGACGGATTGGCGAGTTGGAGAGCTGGCGAGTTGCCGGCCCGCCTGGCATCAGCGGAGACGCGTCATCTTAAAACAACGACGCCCGGACCATGCCGGGCGTCGTGATGCGGGACTCTGACCTGCAGCTATTTGCGATGGGTCCGCTGCCGCATGCCGCCGGGCTCGGGCATCTTCATCTCGCGATGCACTTGCGTGGCCTGTTGCATATCAGTGTCCTTGCTGTGCCGTTTCTCGATTCGGATATTCGGCGAAGGCCGCTTCGAATTAGAGTGCGTGTTGCGACTCATAGGCATCCCTCCTGCCAGTTGCCATGGCATGGCGCCACGTCACCAATATAGATTGCGGAAGGGTTGCCAGCGCTGCGCCAGAAAAACAAAACCGACGGCTGCTTGCGCAGTGCGTCGGTTTGAGTGTTACTACAGTTTGTTGCTTGCCCGGCGAACCGGACAGCTTCTTATAAATGGCGGAGAGGGTGGGATTCGAACCCACGGTAGGCTCGCACCTACGCCTGATTTCGAGTCAGGTACATTCGACCACTCTGCCACCTCTCCGGTAACTGGGTCGCGCGTCAGCGGCGAAACCAAGATTATAGCGAGATCGCTCGCGGGAATGCAAGCGACTTCCGCAACAATTTTTACGCTTCCGGTTCCAGGCGCGTGATGCCGCCCATGTACGGCTGCAGCGCCTTCGGCACTGTCACCGAACCGTCGGCATTCTGGTAATTCTCAAGGATCGCGACGAGCGTGCGGCCAACGGCGAGGCCGGAGCCGTTGAGCGTATGCACGAGTTCCGGCTTGCCCTGGCCCGTGCGGAAACGCGCCTGCATGCGGCGCGCCTGGAAATCGCCCATGTTCGAGCAGGAGCTGATCTCGCGATACGTGTTCTGCGCCGGGATCCAGACTTCCAGGTCGTAGGTCTTGGTGCTGCCAAAGCCCATGTCGCCCGTGCACAGCACGATCGTGCGGAACGGCAGTTCCAGCTTCTTCAGGATTGCCTCGGCGTGCGCAGTCAGCTCTTCCAGCGCGGCCATCGACTGATCGGGCGCCACCACCTGCACCATCTCCACCTTGTCGAACTGGTGCTGGCGAATCATGCCGCGCGTGTCCTTGCCGTACGACCCTGCCTCCGAACGGAAGCACGGCGTATGCGCGACAAAGCGCAGCGGCAGCTTGTCGCCGGCGACGATCGCATCGCGAACCATATTGGTCAGCGGCACTTCGGCGGTCGGGATCAGGTAGAAATTCTCGATGCCGTCCTGGCCATCTTCGCCGCCCACCTTGCGCGGCACCTTGAACAGGTCGTCCTCGAACTTCGGCAGTTGGCCGGTACCTCGCATCGACGCCGCATTGACGATGTACGGCACGTACATCTCCGTGTAGCCGTGCTCGGCGGAATGCGTGTCCACCATCAGTTGCACCAGCGCGCGATGCATGCGGGCCACGCCGCCGCGAAGGAACGCGAAGCGCGAGCCGGTCACGCGCGCGGCGGTGTCGAAGTCCAGGCCGAGCTTCGCGCCCACGTCCACGTGATCCTTGATCTCGAAGTCGAACGTGCGCGGCGTGCCGACGCGGCGCACTTCCACGTTGGCGGTCTCGTCCTTGCCGACCGGCACGCTCTCATCCGGCAGGTTGGGAATCGAGAGCACGGCGTCGCTGATCTGCTCCTGGATCTCGGCGAGTCGCTGGGCCGATGCCTTCAGCGTATCGCCGATGCCAGCCACCTCCGCCATCGGGCCCGAGGCATCCTCGCCCCTGCCCTTGAGCATGCCGATCTGCTTGGACAGGCTGTTGCGGCGGGCCTGCAGTTCCTCGGTCTGGGTCTGCAGTTGCTTGCGTTCGGCCTCGATGGCCTTGAACGCAGCCACGTCGAGTTGGAATCCGCGCGTGGCAAGGCGTTGGGCCACGGCGTCGATGTCTTTGCGGAGCAGCTGGATGTCGAGCATGTTGCGATCGGTGTGCAGTGCCGGCGACATGCCGGCGAACGCGACATTTTACTGCACCGGCCAGCCCTGCCGTGACCGAATCTGCCGGGATTTACGGTCCTGTTCTACGATTTCGGGATCGGCATCGGGTGGCCGCTTAGCGATCGCCCTCCGGGTCAGGGTCACGAGCCGCATCTTCGTCCTTCTTTTCGCCCTTCTTTTCGTCCCTCATTTGCCCCATCTCACCGCCGCCCGCCTGCCCACTCGCCCGGCCCTTCCGCGCCCGATGCCAGGCGTCGTCCAGGTCGCGCAAATGGCGCAGCTTGTCGCCAATCTTGCCCTCCAGCCCGCGCGGCGTGGGCTGGTACCAGTCCTGGCGGCGCAGGTCGTCCGGCAGGTAATGCTCGCCGGCAGCGTAGGCCTCAGGCTCGTCATGGGCATAGCGGTACGCGTGGCCGTAGCCCAGCTCCTTCATCAACTTGGTGGGCGCGTTGCGCAGGTGCACGGGGACCGTGCGCGACTTGTCCTTGGCAACGAAGGCACGCACGGCATTGTAGGCGTTGTAGCCTGCGTTCGACTTCGGCGCCACGGCCAGGTAGATCAGCGCCTGCGCAAGCGCCAGCTCGCCTTCGGGCGATCCCAGCCGCTCGTAGGTTTCGGCGGCGTCCAGCGTGATGCGGGCGGCACGAGGATCGGCCAGGCCAATGTCTTCCCACGCCATCCGCACAATGCGCCGCGCCAGATAGCGCGGGTCGGCGCCGCCATCCAGCATCCGGCAGAACCAGTACAGCGCGCCGTCGGGATCGGAGCCGCGCACCGACTTGTGCAGCGCGCTGATCTGGTCATAGAACGCATCGCCACCCTTGTCGAAACGGCGCAGGTTCTCGGACAGCGCGCTGCCCAGCAATGCGGTATCGATCTTGTCCACGCCAGCGTTTCGCGCCGCACGCACCACGATCTCGATGTTGTTCAGCAGCTTGCGCCCATCGCCGTCGGCGGAAGCGACGATCAGCTGCAAGGCCTCGTCATCCCACGTCACGCCGCCCAGTTCCTCGCTGGCGCGCAGCACGAGCTGCCCCAGTTCGCCCTCGTCCAGGCTCTTGAGCACGTAGACGGCGGCGCGCGACAGCAGTGCGCCGTTGACCTCGAACGACGGATTCTCGGTCGTCGCGCCGATAAACGTGAACAGGCCGCTTTCCACGTGCGGCAGGAAGGCATCCTGCTGGCTCTTGTTGAAGCGGTGCACCTCGTCCACGAACACCAGCGTGCGGCGGCCATGCGCGCGGTATTGCTCGGCGCGTTCCACCGCTTCGCGGATGTCCTTGACGCCAGAAAGCACCGCGGACAGCGCGATGAACTCCGCGTCGAATGCGTCCGCCATCAGCCGCGCCAGGGTGGTCTTGCCCACGCCGGGCGGGCCCCACAGGATCATCGAATGCGGTTCGCCCGATTCGAACGCCACGCGCAGCGGCCTGCCGGGGCCGAGCAGGTGCTGCTGCCCGATCACGTCATCGATAGTGCGTGGGCGCAGGCGCTCCGCCAGCGGCTGGCGGGTACGTTCAGGGGGGTCGGAAAACAGCGAGTCCGCCACGGTCGATCTACCTCGTAGTCAAAGCGCGCGCGGCGGCAGCGGCCGGCAGCGGCGCGGAACGTGACAGTGTAGACGATTGACGCTTGCCAGCCCGCCAGTCCGCGCCCACAACCATCCAGCACCCACCCCGCCGGGCGCTCCCACGTCCGGTGCCGAGCCGCCTGAAAATGTGCGGCAACGGGCTAAAGATTCCTGCCACGTTGCCGATACCTTCCAATGGCCCGCGTCTCATCCGACGCGAGACGCCACGCCGGCGTGACCGGCGGTTGTCGCAGACATTCATCGGTTACCAAGTTCGAGGATTTCTATGCTGCGTTACCGCATGCTGTTGTTCAAGATGTCCAGGCTCGCTAGCAAGAACAAGCTCAGCGGCGTGGAGGAGATCTCGCTGGCAGGGCAATTTGCCGAGCTGATCGCCGCACAGGAGGACGCCGACCGCGTGATCTCGGACCTGATCGACCATGAGAATCCGCAGGTACGCCGGATTGGGCTGAGCGCGATCCGCCGCTCGCGCCGGTTTGGCGGCGCCCTGCTGCTGCCTGCGCTGGTGCGCCGACTGGCGGACGTGGAAGGTTGGCTACGGCATGACGCCGTGTGGATCGTGCAGGAAGCGGAAATGGACGGCGCGGAACTCCGCGCGGGGCTGCGCCGCGTGGCCGGCAATGTGCAGTTGCCGCAAGATGCGGTCCGCGCCCGCGCCAACCCGGCCGACGGTCCGCTACACGCGGCAGTGCGGGCGCGCCAGGTGCTGGATGTCCTGATCCAGAAATCGGCCGCGGCCCACAATGCCGCGCTCGCGGCTGGTGGCGGCCTGCCGGGCGCCACCGACGGCAAGCCATATGCACAGGGATCCGTAGGTCATATCGGGGCCGTGCATCGCCAGTTGCAGCGCAAGATGGCCGGCCGCAAGCTCAATAGCAGCACCAAGTTGCGGTTCCGCAAGGTCGAAACACCCTACCCGCCGAACGATAACCGCCGCTTTCTGCTCTGAATCGCCGCCGGCTAAGTGCCGGAGCCAATTTCAGTCCCTTCGAAGCCCGATCTGAATTCTTTTGACTTCGGCCGTGACCGCGGCCGTCGGGCTTACCATGGCGGTCATCCGGCGCCGTTGCCGTCATCCAGGAGGGAGCCACTGCCATGGCCATCACGACCCGCATCCGCAAGAAAAAGCAATACCGGAAAGCCGTGTTGAAGCTGCGCGCGGCCATCAAGCGCGGTGACGAGGAGGCAATCCGCATCCGGCGCGAGAAGCTGCAAAAGCTGCCCGTGCCGCGGCAGCGCTACGCGCGCGAGGCGCAGGCGTAGCCCTCCCCCAGGGGCGTCAGCCCTTGGCCCGCGACGTCAGGGCCTTCATGGCGTCCGCGGGCAGCGGGCCGTGGCAGTTGCGCTCGCCACCGGCCTCGCTCACCACCAGCCAGACCTTGTCCGGCGAACCCGCCGGATGGAGCAGCCATGCCGGGCCCCGCGCCGTGTTGCTGGCCGGCAGGTCCTCCAGCGCGCCGATGTGGGGCGACTGCAGGAGTGTGGCGCATTGCTCGTGCGATACGCGCGTCGCTTTCAGGAAATCCGCATTGCCGAGCACTTCCGGCAGCGCCGTGTCGGACGCGCGCAGGAAGGCATCGACATCGAACTTGCTTGCGCCGGAATGGGCGCAGGCGGACAACAACAGCGCGGCGACCAGGGCGCCACCCGGCACACCGAACTTGCGCCGGGCCGGCGGCACGGACGATTGAACCGACGAAGAAGCGGACGACAAATCGAACGACGGGGTCATGTTGATCGCGGCTCCTATTGCTTCATCACGTCGGCGCCTTTGGGCACCGTGAAGCGGAATGCGTCCGCCGGCAGCGACGGATTCTTCTGCATGGCGGTGAACGTCAGCAGCGTGGTGTTACCAAACGCGTCGCGCAATTCCATCGCCTCCAGGTTGCCGCCCTTGAAGCCGATGCTGATCTTCTCGAACTGCGTGTCCTTCGACTTCGGCGTCAGGTCCAGCCACTCCACGCCATCGCGCGTCGCGCCATTCTTCACGTCGAAGTTCTTCGTCAGGTCGTTGCTGCCGAACAGGATGGCGGCCGGGCTGGAGCCCAGTGCGCCGTCAAGCTTGCGCTCGGTGACCTGGTTCAGGTCCTTGTCGTAGATGTAGAGCGTCTGGCCATCGGCCTGCAGCAGCTGGTCATACGGCTTGGTGTAGCGCCACGTGAACTTGCCGGGCCGCGAGAACGCGAACGTGCCGCTGGACGAGCCTGCCACCTTGGCGTCACCGCCCTGCCCCTTGAGCTGTTTCTGTGTGAATTCGCCGCGAGCGCTTTTCACGCTCGTGACAAAGCTCTGCAACTGGTCGGTGGCGGCGGCCTGGGCGGCCGGCACGATGGCGGCCAGCATGGCCAGCGCCGCACACGTCGACGCAAGAATGCGATATCCCATGGATTCAGATCCCTTCATGAGTCACTGGATGGCGGGTTAGAGCACGGCGTTGGAAGGCGAATTCCTGTGACGACGGTAACGGTATGTTACCCGTCACATTTCGCCCGTCGCCGGCCCCAATGCAAACTATTCGTCGTCGGCTATTCGTCGTCGCGTGCCGAGGCCCCGGCGGGCACCAGAATATCGCGGTTGCCATTGCCCGACATGGCGGAGACCAGACCAGCCTTCTCCATGTCTTCCAGCAGCCGTGCGGCACGGTTGTAGCCGATGCGCAGATGGCGCTGCACCAGCGAGATCGACGCCCGGCGGTTCTTGATCACCACTTCCACCGCCTGATCGTAGAGGGGATCGGCCTCGCCACCGGCACCGCCGGCAATCCCGGCGCCGCCGCCCAGGCTGTCGCCCGCACCGTCGCCGTCGACCAGCCCGCCTTCAAGGATGCCCTCGATGTAATTGGCGGCGCCCGATTCCTTGAGCTTGTCCACCACACGATGGACCTCGTCGTCGGACACAAAGGCGCCGTGCACGCGTATCGGCAGGCCGGTGCCCGGCGCCAGGTAGAGCATGTCGCCCATGCCCAGCAGCGCTTCCGCGCCCTGCTGGTCGAGGATGGTGCGCGAGTCGATCTTGCTGCTGACCTGGAACGCGATCCGCGTCGGCACGTTGGCCTTGATCAGTCCGGTGATCACATCCACCGACGGACGTTGCGTGGCCAGCACCAGATGCAGGCCGGCCGCGCGCGCCTTCTGCGCGATGCGGGCAATCAGTTCCTCGACCTTCTTGCCCACCACCATCATCAGGTCGGCCAGTTCGTCGATGACGATCACGATCGTCGGCAACTTGTCGAGCGGCTCCGGCGCGTCCGGCGTCAGGCTGAACGGATTCGGGATCTTCTCTTCCCGGGCCGCCGCTTCGTCGATCTTCTTGTTGTAGCCGGCCAGGTTGCGCACGCCAAGCTTGCTCATGAGCTTGTAGCGGCGCTCCATCTCGCCGACGGCCCAGTTCAGCGCATTGCCGGCCTGGCGCATATCCGTCACCACCGGGCACAGCAGGTGCGGGATGCCCTCGTAGACGCTCATTTCCAGCATCTTCGGGTCGATCAGGATCAGCCGCACCTGATCGGCGCGGGCCTTGTAGAGCAGCGACAGGATCATCGCGTTGATGCCCACCGACTTGCCGGAACCGGTCGTGCCCGCAACCATGCAGTGCGGCATCCTGGCCAAATCGGCCACCATCGGCTTGCCGGCGATGTCCTTGCCCAGCGCCATGGTCAGGCTGGAGGCGCTTTCGTTGTAGACCTGGGAACCGAGAATTTCAGACAGGCGGACAGTCTGACGCTTGGGATTGGGGAGCTCCAGCCCCATGTAGTTCTTGCCCGGGATGGTCTCAACCACGCGGATCGACACGAGCGACAGGCTCCGCGCCAGGTCGCGCGCGAGATTGACGACCTGGCTGCCCTTGACGCCGGTGGCCGGCTCGATTTCGTAGCGCGTGATGACCGGACCGGGATAGGCGGCCACGACCTTGACCTCGACGCCAAAGTCCTTGAGCTTCTTCTCGATCAGGCGGGATGTGAATTCCAGCGTCTCGGCGCTCACCGTTTCCTGGTGGGTGGGAGTCGGATCGAGCAGCGACAGCGGCGGCAGGGCGGAGTCCTGAATATCGGCGAACAGCGGCTGCTGTTTCTCGCGCTCCACGCGCTCGTGCTTGGGCACGGCCTGCGGACGCACGATCTGCACCGGCACCGCTTCCTCCTGGCGCACGCGCTGGACTTCCACGGTCTCGGTGCGCTCCACCTTGGCTGCGGCGCCGATGATGCGGTCCTGCTTCTTCTCGCGGCGGGCCTTGAAACCGAGGAACAGCGTCTCGACGAAGCCGCCGACGTGTTCGGCCACGGAGAGCCAGGAGAAATGGAACAGCAGCGACAGCCCGATGGCGAACATCAGCAGCAGGAGCAGCGTGGCGCCGGAGAACCCCAGCGCCAGTTGCAGCCAGCCGCCGAGCAGATCGCCCAGCACGCCGCCGGGCGCACGCGGCAGCGCCGACCGCAGCGGATACATGCGAATGGCTTCGAGACCCATGCTGGACACCAGCGTCAGCGCGAAGCCGATCCAGCTGATGGTCACGCTGTGATGGGGCTCCGCCAAGCGTTCGGGCAGCTCCGCGGTCAGCGTGCGCCACCCGCGCCAGCATCGGCGCATCAGCAGCACGCTCCACCAGTAGGCGGAGAAGCCGAAGATGAAGAACAGCACGTCCGCCACCCAGGCGCCGACGCGGCCGCCCAGGTTGTGGATATCCGCCACCTGGCTGGCGTGGGACCAGCCTGGGTCAGCCTTGCTGTAGCTGGCCAGCACGCACAGGAAGCCGAGGGTGACGGCGAGCAACAGGAACCATCGCACCTCGCCAAGCAGCTTGCCGATGCGCGATGGGAGTGCCGACGGGTCGGTCCGGGTAGTGGAGGTAGCGCGGGCCATTCGGTGGGTCTATAGATCGCTCGATGTGGACGATGGCGGCCATTTTAACCTTGGCCGGCCCTATCGCCTCCATTGGAATTTGCAACAGTAGGCAAACGCCAGCCCACTTATAATGGCGGTTTCGAGTTACACCGGCGCGACGCCTACGGCGCGCAACGCCGGCCACAGGAAAGCATCATGTCCGCAAAACACGCAAAAGTACTGATTCTCGGGTCCGGTCCCGCCGGCTACACCGCCGCCGTCTACGCAGCCCGCGCAAACCTGAACCCCGTACTGATCACCGGCCTGGCCCAGGGCGGCCAGCTGATGACCACCACCGACGTGGAAAACTGGCCTGCCGATGCTAACGGCGTGCAGGGCCCGGACTTGATGCAGCGCTTCCTGGCGCACGCCGAGCGCTTCAACACTGAAATCATTTTCGATCACATCCACACGGCCAAGCTGACCGAAAGGCCGATCCGCCTGATCGGCGATTCCGGCGAGTACACCTGCGATTCCCTGATCATCGCCACCGGCGCCTCAGCTCAGTACCTGGGCCTGCCCTCGGAAGAAACCTTCATGGGCCGCGGCGTGTCCGCCTGCGCCACCTGCGACGGCTTCTTCTACAAGAACCAGGAAGTCGCCGTCATCGGCGGCGGCAACACGGCCGTCGAGGAAGCACTGTACCTGTCGCACATCGCCAGCAAGGTGACGCTGATCCACCGCCGCGACAAGTTCCGCGCTGAGCCGATCCTGGTGGACCGCCTGCTCCAGCGCGTCAAGGAAGGCCGCATCGAACTGCGCTACGACAGCACGCTGGACGAAGTCCTGGGCGACGAATCGGGCGTGACCGGCCTGCGCATCCGCGGCACCAAGGATACGAACCAGACCGAAGAGCTGAAGCTGGCCGGCGTGTTCGTGGCGATCGGCCACAAGCCGAACACCGACCTGTTCGAAGGCCAGCTCGAGATGAAGAACGGCTACATCGTGACCAAGAGCGGCCTGGGCGGCGACGCCACCGCCACGAGCATCCCGGGCGTGTTTGCCGCCGGCGATGTGCAGGACCACGTCTACCGCCAGGCCATCACCAGCGCCGGCACGGGCTGCATGGCCGCGCTGGACGCCCAGCGCTTCGTGGAAGCCCTGCAGTAAGGTCCGACCCGCCGGGGCCCTGCGCCCCGGCGTCCCCCGATATAATCGTCGCCGAGCCCCCGGAGAAATCCCATGCCGCACGGCGCAAAAACCCCATCCAAGCGATTCGGCCTGCACGATCTGGCCAACCTGCGTGACGACCTGAAGGCCGATGCCGAACGGCGCGAGGCCGAGCGCATCGCGGCCGAAGCCGCCGCACGGCGCGCCGAGGAAGAAGCCAACGTCTTCCGCGCCAGCATCGGCCAGGTCAGCACCCTGCGCGACCGCAATCGCGTCTCGCCCCCTCAGAAGCTTCCCGCCCCCGTCGCGGTGCAGACCCAGCGCAACGACAAGGCCGTGCTGGAGGCCTCCCTGTCCGACGAGTTCGATGTCGAGAACCTGCTCGATATCGACGAAACCATGTCTTTCCGCCGCCCCGGCATCGGGCTGGACGTGATCAAGAAGCTGCGGCGCGGCGAATGGGTACCGCAGGACAAGGTGGACCTGCATGGGCTGCGCAGCGACGAAGCACGCGAGGCACTGGCCGAATTCCTGCGGCGCTCCGTGCGCAACGGCGTGCGCTGCGTGCGCGTGATCCACGGCAAGGGCATCGGCTCACCCGACAAGCTGCCCGTGCTCAAGGGCAAGGTGCGCAGCTGGCTGGTGCAGAAGGAAGAGGTCATCGCCTTCGTCCAGGCCCGCGAGTCCCTGGGCGGCGCGGGTGCCCTCATGGTGTTGCTGCGCCAGCCGCGCGCCTGATGCACCTGCACCTGCCGATCGACCTCCTGATGGGGCGTCTGCCCCTGATCCTCCACGTGATGGAGGTCACCGGCGTCCTGGCGTTTGCCATCTCCGGCGTGGTCGATGCCCGCAAGCAGCGGCTCGATGCCGTCGGCACCTTCATCGTCGCCTTCGCCACCGCATTCGGCGGCGGCACCGTGCGCGACGTGCTGCTGGACCGCCGGCCCTTCTACTGGGTCGAGCACGAATACTACGTGTTGCTGATCTTCGCGATGTCGATTGGCGCGGCCATCGTCTTCCGCGTGGTCAGCACCGTGGCATCGGACCGCGCCATGCTGGTGGCCGACGCGATCGGGCTCGGACTGTTCTCGGTGACAGGCACGTCACTGGCGCTGGTGGCACAGATGACGCCGACGGTGGCGGTCATGATGGGCATCATCTCGGCCGTGTTCGGTGGCGTGGTGCGCGACGTGCTGTGCAACGAGGTGCCGATGATCTTGCGCGACCGTTCACCCTATGCCACGTGCTCGTTCGTCGGCTGCTGGGTCTATGTCGGGCTGACCTGGCTGCGTGCGGACCAGGAACTGGCGCTGCTGGCCGGGGCTCTGGTCACGATGGCCATGCGGCTGCTGTCGGTCCAGCTCGGCTGGAAGCTCCCCAGTTAGCGGCACTTGCCGGAAAGGGCTGTCAAAGCCGCCCGGAACATCTCGGCGATCAGACGGCCGCTTCGTCCTGTTCACCGGTACGGATGCGGATCACGCGTTCGATTTCCGTCACGAAGATCTTGCCGTCACCGATCTTGCCCGTGTGGGCCGCCTTGACGATCGAATCCAGCACCGTATCCAGCTGATTCTCGGCAACCACCACCTCGATCTTGATCTTCGGCAGGAAGTCCACCACGTACTCGGCGCCGCGATACAGTTCGGTGTGCCCCTTCTGGCGGCCAAACCCCTTGACCTCGGTCACCGTCAGCCCCGTCACGCCCACATCGGCCAGCGCCTCGCGCACCTCGTCGAGCTTGAACGGTTTGATGATGGCGGTAATCTGCTTCATGGCTGGCCCCTGTATTTGTTTGTCGGAAGATGACAGATTCTAGCCCGAAACCCCACTCCGGGACTGCGGACCCGCCCACACAAGGCCGGAAACCGCCCGGATACCGGTCGGAAATTGCTCGAATCCGGCCGGAAACCAGCCGGATTCCATCGCGTTGCCGGCGCCGTTCAGTCGGGAATCCGTGCCAGATCGCGCATCCACACCGCCGATTCGCCATCGCTCGGCGCGCGCCAGTCGCCGCGCGGTGACAGCGACCCGCCCGAGCCCACTTTCGGGGCATTGGGGATGCAGGACCGCTTGAACTGGCTCGTGCGGAAGAAGCGGTCGACGAAGATACCGAGGATGCGCTTGATTTCCGGAAGCTGGTACGCGTTGCGCGCCACATGCGGGCCGTTCGGCCAGACGCCACGTTCCACGTCGCCCCAGGCGGATAGCGCCAGAAACGCGACCTTGGACGGCGAAAACCCGAAGCGCAGCGTGTAGTACAGGTTGAAATCCTGCAGCTCGTACGGGCCGATGATGTTTTCGGTCTTCTGCTCAGGCGCCTCGTCCTGCCCCTTCCCGGTCGCGCCGCCAGGCACCAGTTCCGGGCTGATGTCCGTGGCCAGCACGGCCAGCAGCACTTCCTGCCCGCCCGCCGCCACCTGCCCGGTTTCCGCCACCCATCGTACGAGGTGGCTGATCAGCGTCTTCGGCACGCTGGCGTTCACGTTGTAGTGCGACATGTGATCGCCAACGCCATAGGTGCACCAGCCGAGCGCCAGTTCGCTGAGATCGCCGGTCCCGATGACGATCGCATGGTTGTGGTTGGCCAGCCGGAACAGGTGATTGGTGCGCTCGCCCGCCTGCACGTTTTCGAAGGTCACGTCGTAGACCGGCTCGCCATGCGCATACGGATGGCCCAGGTCCTTGAGCATCGCCATGCAGCTCGGGCGGATGTCGATCTCGCGCGCCGTGCAGCCAATCAGCGTCATCAGCTGACGGGCCTGCTGCAGCGTACGGTCGCTCGTCGCAAAGCCCGGCATCGTGTAGGCCAGGATGTTCGAGCGCGGCAGTCCCAGGCGGTCCATGGTCTTGGCGCAGACCAACAGCGCGTGGGTGGAATCGAGCCCGCCGGACACGCCGATCACCACCTTGGAAATCTTGCTGGACGACAGTCGCTGCACCAGCGCCTGGACCTGGATGTTGTAAACCTCCATGCAGCGCTCGTCGCGGCGGCGCGGGTCCGACGGCACGTACGGGAAGCGTTCGACCTTGCGCTGCAGCGGCAGGTCCTTCGCCATCGGCACCTCGACGCGGAAAGCCACCACGTCGAACTGCTCCACCTCCTCGCGATGGCGGCGCACCGACTGGCCAAACGTGGTCTGGTGCATGCGTTCGCGCGACAAGCGCTCCAGGTCCACGTCGGCAAACAGCAAATGGGACGCATCGGAAAAGCGCTCCGATTCGCCCAGCAGTTCACCGTTCTCATAGATCAGCGCCTGCCCGTCCCAGGCGAGGTCGGTCGACGATTCGCCCTTGCCGGCCGAGGTGTACAGGTAGGCCGCCAGGCAACGGGCCGACTGCTGCGACACCAGTTGGTGCCGGTAGCCGGACTTGCCGATCACGATGTTCGACGCCGACAGGTTCACCAGCACCGTCGCCCCGGCCAGCGCCGCGAACGACGATGGCGGAATCGGCACCCAGACGTCCTCGCAGATTTCCACATGGAAACGGAAGAACGGGATGTTCTCGATCTCGAACAGCAGCCCCGCCCCGAACGGCACGTTCGCGCCAAGCAGCGGGATGCGGCCCGTGGGCGCGCAATCGGCGGCGCTGAACTGGCGCGCCTCGTAGAACTCCCAGTAATTCGGCAGATAGCTCTTGGGCACCACGCCCTGGACTGCCCCGTTGGCCACCACCACGGCACAGTTGAACAACTGGTGTTCCACCAGCAGCGGCATGCCGACAATCAGCGCAGCCGGAATCGAGGCCGATGCATCCACGATCTGCTGCAGCGCCGTTTCGCATTCGCGCAGCAGCGCGCGCTGATGGAACAGGTCGTCACAGGTGTAGGCCGACAGGCCCAGTTCCGGGAACGCGACCAGCGCCGCGCCGCCGTCGGCAGCCTGTCGCGCCAGCGCGAGCGTCTGCGCGGCGTTGTAGGCGGGATCGGCCACCCGGCACTCGGGCACGCCAACGGCCACGCGCGCAAAGCCGTGGGAATAGAGATTGAAGAATGGGTGTGTCATGTCGGGCCTGGATGGCGGCTTTTTGCCATTCTACGACGCGCCCGCGCCGCACGTCGTGTCATGCACCTAGGCCGCCTGCACTGCAGCAAGTCTTCCGGTAGACTCGACCGGCGCTGAAGTGTCGGAAAACATGGAATTCATGAGTGGATCGGGCGGAATGCAGTCGGAATCTTGCAAGCCGGTGAAAGACCGGGAGGCCGGGAAGTCCCCGCTGGAGAGCGATCCAGTGGCCAACTACCGGACGGAGATCGTGTCGAACCTGGCCGACATTGACGCCGCCGACTGGGACGCCCTGGTCGGCGCGCAGCCCGAAGCCACGCCGTTCCTGCGTCACGCCTTCCTGCATGCGCTGCACGCCAGCGGCAGCGCCACCGACGACACCGGCTGGTCGGCCCGTTTCCTGACCCTCTGGGTGCCCGATGGCCACGCCCCCGGCCGGGACCGGCTGGCCGCCGCAATGCCGCTCTACGCAAAATCCCACTCCTACGGGGAATACGTGTTCGACTGGGCCTGGGCCGACGCCTATCGCCAGCACGACATCCCCTACTACCCCAAGTGGTTGTCCGCCATTCCGTTCACGCCGGTGCGCGGCGCCCGGCTGCTGGCCGAAAGCGATATCGCGCGCCGCGTGCTGTTGCGCTTTGCCCTGGCACTGGCCGAGGAAAGCCAGCTCTCGTCGCTGCATGTGCTTTTCCCGTCGGATCATGAGGCGGACCTGATGCAGGAAGCCGGCATGATGATGCGGCACGGCGTGCAGTTCCACTGGACCAATCCGGGCTATGACAGCTTCGAGGCCTTCCTGGCCACGCTGTCGCAAAAGAAGCGCAAGAATATCCGTGCCGAACGCCGCCGCGTGGCCGAGGCCGGCATCACGTTCCGGCAACTGCCCGGTGCGGAGATCGACGATGAAGCGTGGAAGCTGTTCAACCGCTGCTACCGCCAGACCTACCGCGAGCATCACTCCACGCCGTACCTCAACCTCGATTTCTTCCGCAGGATTGGGGAAGCGATGCCGGAGCACCTGCTGCTGGTCGTCGCCGAGCGCGACGGCAAGGCCATTGCCAGTTCGCTGGTTTTCTACGACGCGGACCCGAAGGTCAGCACGCTCTACGGCCGCTACTGGGGCGCGCTGGAGCACCACCCCTGCCTGCATTTCGAGACGGCCTATTACCAGCCGCTGGAATTCTGCATCGCCGAAGGCCTGCGCACGTTCGAAGGCGGGGCGCAGGGCGAACACAAGATGGCACGCGGCTTCCTGCCCGTGGCCACGCGTTCGGCCCACTGGCTCGCCCATCCGTCGTTTGCCGACGCGGTCGAACGCTTCCTGGTGCGCGAGCGCCAGGGCATCGACGCCTACATGGACGAGCTCAACGAGCGCAATCCGTTCGCACGCGGCTGATCAGCGTCCGCGCCCCATCCGCCGCAGGGTATTGTCGCCAAGCATGTAGTGGTGGAACAGCGCGGCCATGGCATGCAGGCCGATGACGAGGTAGAACGCCGTCCCCAGCCATTCGTGCACGCCCTTCAACGTCGTGCCCAGCGCCTTGTCCGGCGAGACCAGCGTGGGCAGCGCGATCCCCAGCGAGCGCAGCTCGACCGCATGCCCCGTCGCATTGACCGTCAGCCACCCCAGCACCGGCTGGGCGAAGAGAAACGCATACAGCACGATGTGGGCGCCATGCGCCAGCACGTGCGACCATCGCGGGCCCGGCTCCGGCGGCGGTGCGCCGGCCACGAGACGCCACAGCAGCCTTGGCACGGTCAGCCCCAGCACGAGGATGCCAGCAACCTCATGGGTGGCCATCGCCATCGACCGGGCGTCGCTGCCTCGGGGAAACATCCCCTTCAGGTTGATCGCGACGTAGGCCAAGCCCACCAGAACGAACATCGCCCAGTGCAGATATACCAGCGGTGGCGCATAGCGGCGGATGCCGTCCGGCTCTCCGGCGGCGGGCACGATTCGCATGAAGACTCCTTGTGCGGCGCAACAGGCGCTTGGGTGGTTGCCGGGGGGATGCGCGGGCTCCGGCACTCGCTTCGCGGGTGCGTGCAAAGCCGCCCGCGCTGTCGTGGGCGATGCCCGGCCCGGGGCCGCAAGGTCGCCCGGAAGTCATAAAAAAACCCCGCACGCTGGCGGGGTTCATTCTGGCGGAAGCCGCCGGGTGCCGCTTACTTCTTGTAGTTCGCCACGCCGTCGATGATTTCCTTGTGGGCTTCTTCGATGCCGGCCCAGCCGTCCACCTTCACCCACTTGCCGGCTTCGAGTGCCTTGTAGTGCTCAAAGAAGTGCTTGATCTGGTCCAGCAGATTCTGCGGCACATCCGACAGGCCCTTCATGAAGGCGGTGGCCGGCGACAGCTTGTCCACGGGCACGGCCACCAGCTTGGCGTCCACGCCAGATTCGTCGGTCATCTTCAGCATGCCGAGCGCACGGCAGCGCACGACGGCGCCAGCCAGGATCGGGAACGGAGACAGCACCAGCACATCCACGGGGTCGCCGTCGCCCGACAGGGTCTGGGGGATGAAGCCGTAGTTGGCCGGATAGCGCATGCCAGTGCCGATGAAACGGTCGACGAACAGCAGGCCGGTTTCCTTGTCGGCCTCGTACTTCACCGGATCGCTCTGGGCCGAGATCTCGATGATGACGTTGAAATCGTTGGGAATGTCCTTGCCCGGGGAGACGAGGTTGAAGCTCATGCGAGTTCTCCGAATGCCAGTGTTGTGGGATGGGCGGCATTATAGCGGGTCAGGCCTGACCGCACGCTGACAAAGCAGGTGCCTTGCGCGGCCCGCGCACTGCGCGATAATGCGGCATTCCCGATTAAGCATTTGCTCAAAACCTGAGCCCCGGAGGCACCCATGCACGCCCAGCATTTCGTCGCCAACCGCCTGATCGCCCCCGACTCCGGCCTGCGCATCAAGGTATTCGATCCCTCCAGCGGCCAACCGTTTGCGGAGATCGCCCGCGGCAACAGCACCGACATCAGCGTGGCCGTCCACGCCGCCCGCCAGGCCGCCGAAGGCGCCTGGGGTGCGATGGCCCCCGCCGATCGCGTGCGCCTGCTGAACCGGGTGGCGCTGGTCCTGATCTCCCATGAGAACGAACTGACCGAGCTGGAAGCCCGCGATACCGGCAAGCCGCTGCGCCAGGCCCGCGCCGACGCCCGTGCCGTCGCGCGCTACTTCGAGTTCTATGCCGGCGCCGTGGACAAGCTCCACGGCCAGACCATTCCCTACCAGCCCGGCTACACGGTGCTGACCATCCGCGAGCCGCACGGCGTGACCGGCCACATCATCCCGTGGAACTATCCGCTGCAGATCTTCGGCCGCAGCGTGGGCGCGGCGCTGGCCACCGGCAACGCCTGCGTGGTCAAGCCGGCCGAGGACGCCTGCCTGTCACTGCTGCGCGTGGCCGAGCTGGCCGCCGAAGCCGGCCTGCCCGAAGGCGCGCTCAACATCGTCACGGGCTACGGCCACGAGGCCGGCGCCGCGCTGGCCCGGCATCCGGGGATCAACCATATTTCGTTCACGGGATCGCCCGAGACCGGCAAGCTCGTGGCCCAGCTTGCGGCCGAGAACCACGTCCCGGTGACGCTCGAGCTTGGTGGCAAGTCGCCGCAGCTGGTGTTTGCCGATGCCGATCTGGACGCGCTGCTGCCCGTGGTGGTCAATGGCATCGTCCAGAATGCCGGCCAGACCTGTTCAGCCGGCAGCCGCCTGCTGGTGGAGCGTCCTGTCTACGAGGCGCTGCTGGATCGCCTGTCCGGCGTGTTCGAATCGCTGCGCGTGGGGCCGTCGGAACTGGACCTCGAATGCGGCCCGCTGATCAGCCGCAGGCAACAGCAGCGCGTGTGGGATTTCGTCTCCGATGCGCAGCACGCCGGCATCGCCGTGATGGCGCAGGGCCAGATCGTCGGCGAGGCACCGGAGTCCGGCTACTACCAGGTGCCGATGCTGTTCCGCGACGTTCCGCCCACGCACCGCCTGGCCCAGGAGGAAGTCTTCGGCCCGTTGCTGGCCGCCATGCCGTTCGATACCGAGGACGAGGCCGTGCGCTTGGCCAACGGCACGGCGTACGGACTGGTGGCCGGCCTGTGGACGCGCGACGGCGCACGCCAGATGCGCCTGGCCCGCAAGCTGCGCGCCGGCCAGGTCTTCATCAACAACTACGGTGCCGGCGGCGGCGTGGAGCTGCCATTCGGCGGCACCGGCCAGTCCGGCTACGGCCGTGAAAAGGGCTTCGAGGCCCTGTACGGATTCACCACTCTGAAAACCATTGCCATTCAACATGGGTAACATCAATTTTCTGTCGATCGCGTTTGCCATCTTCTTTTTCTGGATGGCGTGGCATGTCCGGAACAAGCGCGCCACCAACCCATCCGGCATGCCCCGCCTGCAAGTCTTCAAGCGCAAATGGGGCGAGACGGTGGGCGACCGCGTCCACTGGTGCCTCTATGTCGCGCTGCCCTTCCTGCTGGCAGTGATGATGGTCGCCAATGCCCTGCGCGGCCGGGGACCCTTCTCCCACTAGGAGGCACTAGAAAAATGATTCTGGCGTCGTTGCGCGGCCTAGCCAGAACCGCTTCGCTTCATTTTTAATCAACCTCCAGGAAGCACGAACAAAAGAATCCTGGCTGCGCCGCTGAACACCTTTTCCGACTAGAACCCTCTCGAATTTTCCACCGATGCACGGCCCGCCAGCGGCACCAAGATCGCGGCGGGCATCAACAGGAGACATGCAATGGCAAGGCTGGCTGGCAAGGTAGCGGTAGTCACGGGCGGCGGTTCCGGCTTCGGCGAGGGCATTGCCCACACCTTCGCGCGGGAAGGCGCCAGTGTGATGGTGGCGGACCTGAACCTGGACGCCGCGGAGATCGTGGCCAGGGCCATCCGCGACGCGGGCGGCCAGGCCCGCGCGGTACGTGCGGACGTGGCGCAAGGCGCTGACGTGGCGGCGATGCGCGACGCCACGCTTGCCGCCTTCGGCGATGTGCATATCGTCGTCAACAACGCCGGCACGACCCATCGCAACAAGCCGATCATGGAAGTGACCGAGGAAGAGTTCGACCGCGTCTACGCGGTCAACGTCAAGAGCATCTACTGGTCCGCGCATCACTTCATTCCGCACTTCCGTCGCCGCGGCGGTGGCAACTTCGTCAACATCGCATCCACGGCCGGCATCCGGCCGCGCCCAGGCCTGGTCTGGTACAACGGCAGCAAGGGTGCGGTGATCGTCGCCAGCAAGGCCATGGCCGCCGAACTGGGCCCGGACAATATCCGCGTGAACTGCGTGAATCCAGTGATCGGCGCCACCGGCCTGCTCGAGCAATTCATGGGCCTGCCCGATACCCCCGAGAACCGCGCCAAATTTCTCGCCACGATCCCGATGGGCCGCATGTCGACCCCGCAGGACGTGGCCAACGCCTGCCTGTACCTGGCCTCCGACGAGGCCGCCTTCATCACCGGCACCTGCATCGAAGTGGACGGCGGACGCTGCGTCTAGCGCCGTCGCCCTGACCCATTTTTCAACCCGCGGTACGTCGTAAATAAAACCATACCCAATGAGGAGACAACCATGACCACGACCGCAGTCAATCCCGGCGTGCGCGACGCCGGCTTCGAGGACGCCACCTATCGCAAGGTGAGCTGGCGCCTGGTGCCGTTCCTGCTGCTTTGCTACGTGGTGGCCTATCTGGACCGCGTCAACGTGGGCTTTGCCAAGCTGCAGATGCTCAACGACCTGAAGTTCAGCGAGACCATCTACGGCCTGGGCGCAGGGATCTTCTTCATCGGCTACTTCCTGTTCGAGGTGCCGAGCAACGTGATCCTGCACAAGGTGGGGGCGCGCATCTGGATCGCGCGGATCATGATCACGTGGGGACTGATCTCGGCGGCGATGATGTTCGTCACCACGCCGACGATGTTCTACGTGCTGCGCTTCCTGCTGGGCGTGGCGGAAGCCGGCTTCTTCCCCGGCATCATCCTGTACCTGACCTACTGGTACCCGGCCAACCGGCGCGGCCGCACCACCACGTTCTTCATGACGGCCATTGCGTTGTCTGGCGTGATCGGCGGCCCGCTGTCAGGCTGGGTCATGCAGTCGTTCGACGGTCACAACGGCTGGGCCGGCTGGCAATGGATGTTCCTGCTGGAAGGCATTCCGTCCATCCTCGTCGGCCTGTGGGTGCTCGCCTACCTGGACGACCGCATCTCGCACGCCAAGTGGCTGACGGCCGACGAAAAGGCGCTACTGGAGCGCAATATCGCCGACGAAGACCAGCACAAGGAAGACCCGCCCGTGAGCAAGGTGCTGGCCAGCCCGCGCGTGTGGCTGATGAGTGCGATCTACTTCTGCTTCGTGATGGGTCTGTACGGCGTGAGCTTCTGGCTGCCGACGATCATCAAGCAGACCGGTGTGAAGGGCGCGCTCGACATCGGCCTGCTGACGGCGATTCCCTACGGCTGCGCGGTGATCGGCATGATCCTGGTGGCCTACAGCGCGGACCGCAGTGGCGAGCGGCGCTGGCACATCGCGCTGCCGGCGCTGGCGGGTGCGGTGGGGCTGGTGCTGTCGGTGCAGTGGCACGGTGACACCACGCTGGCCATGGTGGCGCTGACGCTGGCGACGATCGGCATCCTCACCACGCTGCCCCTGTTCTGGAGCCTGCCGACGGCCTTCCTGGCCGGCACGGGCGCGGCGGCCGGTATCGCGCTGATCAACTCGCTGGGTAACCTGGCCGGATTCATCAGCCCGTATGCGGTGGGCTGGCTGAAGGACCTGACGCACAGCACGGACACCGGCATGTACCTGCTTGCGGTCTGCCTGGTGGTGGGCGCGGCGCTGACGTTGTCGGTGCCGGCGCGGATGGTCGGCAAGCGGGACTGACCTGCCCGCTTGCCAATGCGCCAGCAGGCAGAAAGCAAAAAAGCGCGGACATTGCTGTCCGCGCTTTTTTTATGCCAGGTGCGCTGTCGGGTCCGACGCAGTGCTTCGCCTGATGCCCGAAGCCTGATGCGTGTTGCCTCAGGCCTCGCCCAGCATCTGTGCCACCGACCCTGCCGTGCCCTCCGCCTTCTCGCCGATCAGCTGTTGCAGCGTGCGCAGCAGCTCATCTTCGTTGAACGGCTTGCCGAGATACACGTTCACGCCGATCTCGGCCGCGTAGCGGCGGTGCTTCTCCGCCGTCCGCGACGTGATCATCACCACCGGCATGTGGCTGGTACGGCTGTCGGCACGCACGTTCCGCGTGAGATCGAAGCCGTCCATGTTCGGCATCTCGATATCCACCAGCATCGCGTCCGGCATGACTTCCTGCAACTGCCGCAAGGCGTCCACACCGTCGCGGGCCAGCACCACCTGGTATCCCGCGCGCGACAGCAGCCGCTGGCTGGCCTTGCGCACGGTCAGCGAATCGTCCACCACCATCACGGTAGGCTGCGTCACCAGGCCAGGCACTGGTACCGGCTGGCCGGCCCCGAATTCGGCGACGGCACCCATCGTTGCGGGTGCGGGCAGCAGCGTCGTCGGCACCACCTCGCCGCGTTCGCGCACAAAGCGCTGGGCCAGTACCACCGGGTTGTAGATCAGCACGATCTCGCCATCACCAAGGGTGGTGGCACCGGCAATCCCTTCCAGGCGCGCCAGATGCGGGCCGATGTGCTTCACCACCACTTCGCGGTTGCCGATCACGTCGTCGACGTGGACGGCCACGCGCTCGGCGCCGGAGCGCACCACCACCACCGGCGAGTACTTGCGGCCGGACGCCATCGCGGCGCTCTCTTCCAGCAGCGTGCCGAAGTAGAAGAACGGCGCATCGGCACCGGCAGCGCCGAAGCGGCCGGCGTTATAGGCCTCGAGCAGCGGCTTCTCGCGCAACTGGTGGACCTGGTCGATCATGCCGCTTGGCATCGCATACAGGCGCCCGCCCAGCGAGACCAGCAGCACCTGCGTAATGGCCGTGGTCAGCGGCAGGTGCACTGTGAAACTGGTGCCACGGCCGGCATCCGTCGACAGCGTGATCCGGCCGCCGAGCGCCACGGTTTCCGCGCGCACCACGTCCATGCCCACGCCACGGCCCGCCAGCTCCGACACCGAATCGGCCGTCGAAAAGCCCGGCGCGAAGATCATCTCCGTCAGGCGCGCATCGCTGGCTTCGTCATCATGCGTCAGCAACTGGCGCGCGATGGCGCGCTCACGAATCCGTGCGAGGTTCAGGCCACCGCCATCGTCGAAGAAGGTCAGCACGACTTCGTTGCCTTCCTGCTGCACTTCCAGCGTCAGCGCGCCGGTCGTCGACTTGCCCGCGGCGCGGCGAATCTCCGCCGGCTCGATGCCGTGAACCACGGCGTTACGGATCAGGTGTTCGATCGGACCGGCCATGCGGTCCAGCACCGAGCGGTCGATCTCCACCGTGCCGCCCTTGATCAGCAGTCGCACTTCCTTGCCGGTTTCGGTGGCCGACTGACGTGCCACGCGATAGAGACGTTCGGCCAGCGCGTCAAACTGCACCATGCGCGCCTGCATCAAGCCGCGCTGCAGGCCACGCGTCAGCCGGGCCTGCGCCGCCAGGTCGCCCGAGGCGCGGTCGAAGCCGCGCTGCAGGTTCTGCTCCACCGTTGCCACGTCGTTCACCGACTCGGCCATCATCCGCGTCAGTTCCTGGAAGCGCGTGAAGCGGTCGAACTCGAGCGGGTCGAACTCCTGGTTGTGCTGCGAATCGGCGATACGCGAGGCCATCTGCGTTTCCGCCTGGATTTCGATCTCGCGCAGCTGCGTGCGCAAACGTCCCACGTTGTCGTTCAGTTCGCCCAGGTAGGAGCGCAGCGCTTCCAGCTCGCTATCCAGACGTGCGCGCGTGGCGCCCACTTCGCCGGCATCGGTGATCAGCGTGTCGAGCGTACGGGCCTGCACGCGCACCAGTGCGCGCTGACGCTCGGGGTCGGCCGGGATCGCTGTTGGCGTCGCCGGCACGAGCGGCGCGGCGGCCGTTACCAGCGCGGCACCCGTCGACGCCTGCGACGGTTGGGCCTCGACCGACGCGGCGGGCTCGACCGGTGCCTCTACCAGCCCGTTCACCACATCGGCATCGTCCACAGGCAGCAGGCGACCGTTCTGGAGCGCATCCACATGCGCCAGGATGCGGTCGTACCACGCGTACAGTCGGCCAAAAAGATCCGGCGTCACGCGCTGGCCCCGCACGCTGGCTTCCAGCAGCGTTTCCATTTCGTGAGCCGCCTGGCCCAGCGCCATGGCACCGGCCATCCGGGCACTGCCCTTCAACGTATGCAGCGCGCGCAGGACGAGCCCGCCATGCTGCGTATCCTCCGGCGCGGATTCCCACGTGCGCAGCAGCTTGCCCAGCTCCGGCAGGCTGCCGTGCGCTTCCTCCAGGAAGATGTCGACGAGATCCTGGTCCAGCGACGAGGTATCGAGCGCGGTGTCGTCCGGTTGCAGTGTCTCCGGCGATTGCGACGACACGTGCGCCACGGCCACCGAGTCGTGCCGGGATTGCGTGGGCAGCGAAATGACCACGGCGTCATGCGCAGGCGAGCCGGGCGTGATGGCCGTCACAGGTGTGAGCGTGGGCGCCGACATCGGCGGCAGCGACGTGATTGGCGTCAGCTTGACCGGCATGTCCGTGACGGGCGGCAGCCCGGCGGCCGGCGCGGCGGGTTCGGTCACCAGTGGCAACACCGGCGCCTGTGGCATCTGGCCGAACAGCCGTGCCACGGAGCCTTCCTGCTCGGCAGGGGCCTGCTGGCCGGACACCGCCGCGCGCGGGCGCACCAGCGCGCGCTCGCCAAAGTCGTTCAGCTCGCGGCACAGCGCCGGATCGGCATCGGGCCAGACCCCGGCGGCAAACTGGTGCAGCATCGCGCGCAGGCGATCCACGGCCTGCTCCAGCAGGCGGAAATCGCCCGGATGCATGACCACCGGATGGCGGCCCAGCAACAGCAGCAGTTGTTCCAGCGACTCGGCGATCTCTTGCACCGGCTCCAGTCCGACCGTCGATGCGCTGCCCTGCAGCGTGTGGGCCACGCGCAGCGCGAGCTCGCTCGGGCACGGATGATTCTCGTGCTTCCACTCGGACAGGTCCGTGGCGAACTGGCGCAGCAGGTCGTCGGCCTCTTGCAGGTAGACGTTGTACAGCGCCAGGCCGATGCGGACCGGGCCGATGACCTTGTAGTTGTCATCGTCGCTGCCCAGCCCGCCGGACAGGCGGAATGGCAGGACGTTGGTGTCCTCGGCCTCGGCCACCTGCTCCGGTGCGTGGGCCGCGATGGCAGCATCGGCGGCATCGTTGGCATCGGCGGCCGCCAGCAGCGCATCGAGCGGATCGGCTTCGGCCACGGGCTCGACCGGCGCGGCGGCAGCCTGGCCGGGGTCACGCACAGCCTGGGCCTCGTTGACCAGCGGCGCGATGTCGCGCACCGTGAACGGGTCGGCCTGCAGGGCGATCGCCCACTCCTTGAGCAGGTCGTGCGCGTGATGCAGCAACGCCAGCAGTTCGGGGACCGGCTCGCGCGACTCGGCAATCCACAGGTTCATCACCTGCTCGATCGCCCAGGCGGCTTCGCCATAGCGGTTCAGGCCGACCATGCGGCTGGAACCCTTGAGCGTGTGGAAGGCGCGCCGGGTGCGGCTCAGCATGTCGGCATCGCGCAGCACGTCCAGTCCGCCGGGCAGGTCGCTGGCAATATTGCCCAGCACTTCCTCCGCCTCGGACAGGAAGATCTCCAGCAGCTCCGCATCGACGGCAGCCGCATCGGCCGGCAGCGGCGCCGCGGCGGGTACGACGGCCATCTGCGCGGCCATCTGCGCAGCGGCGGACGGCAGCGGCTCCGCCAGCGCCACGACCATGCGCTCGGCGGCGGAATCGCTGCCCGCCAGCCAGGCATGCAACTGCGTGGTGGCTTCGCTGGCCTGACGGCGCAGGCTGGCATCGTCGTCGATGGCGGCCTGGTCGCTCACGGCCTGCAGCGCGGTGCGCAGGCGCTGGATCTCGGGCGAATCGGCGCCCGCGGCCACGCGGATGGCATCCATCGCCGCACCGCGGGCCGCGGCCAGCGCGCTCGCCGGCACGACGTCGGTCTGGCGCGGCGCCAGCAGGTCATCGTCGCCGACCTCGGCCTTGCTGCGGCCGAATTCGAGCGTATCGGCAAATGCATGCACGGCGCCGAGTTCCGCGGCGATCTCGGACAGCAGCGCGACGCGGCTGGGCTGCGTCTCCGTATCACGCAAGACATCCAGGCGTTGCAGCACGGAACGCGCGGCGGCCAGTGCCGCGTTGGCGGCCTCCTCGATGCCGTCCGGCATCGCGGCGCTTCCCTGCAGGCGTTCTAGCGTCGCCAGCAGCGCGCCAAATGCCTGGGCGGCATCGCCCAGCGAATTCACTGCGTCGGGGCGCGCGGCATTGCGGTCGAAGGTATCGAGCCACGACTCGCCGCTGTCCAGCTGCGCGCGGAGTTGGGACACGGCCTCGGCACGCTGCGCCTGGGCGCCCGCGGCCTCGACCATCGCGGCCAGCCAGTCCGGCGCCGTGGCGTCCGGATCGGCCAGACAGGCAGCCAGCGTGTCGCAGCGTTGTGCGAATTCCGTGGCCGACGCATGGCCGGAATTGCCGTGGACGCGCCACGGCATGGCCAGCGCGCGCGACAGGAACAGCGCCACGCCGACCGGGCCCAGCGCTTCGCCCGGCGCGTTGCGCTGGCCCGCGTAGGCGGCGGCAGCCGTCAGGCAGTGTTGCAGCGACGGCTGGGCGAGCGGCTGCGCGGCTTCGGCCAGCGAGGCGAGCGCGAGCTCCCAACTCGATGCGTCGTCACCGGCGGCGCGTTCGATGGCTGCGGCCGCCGTCTGCAGGTTGCGCGTGTCGATCGGATCCAGCCAGCCGTAGTAGCGCAGGCGATAGTCGGCGCGCGCCACGGCGTGGGCCAGGTCGACGCGGAAGGCCAGCAGCACGCGGGCGATATCGGCGCGCAGCACCTGCACGGCCGCCTGCGTCGCGGGCGGCGTGGTGTCTTCCGGGCCGTCGGGCGTCAGGGCCGTGCTGACCAGCAGGAAAACGGCATCGTTGAGCAGCGCCTGCGGCACGCGCACCTGGCCTTGCAGGTATTGACGCAACAGCAGGTGGGATCGCGCCGCGAAGCGCTTGGCCAGCAGGTCGGACGGCAGCAGCCCATGCGCCAGCCCGCGGAACACCATGGCCAGCACCTGCCAGATGCCGCGATCGGGGGTATCGGTCGTGCGGCGGGCGTCCTGCTCGTGGTTGCGCACTTCATCCAGCGCGGTCTGCAGCGGCAGGTAGGCCTCGCGCAGCAGCGCGCCGTCGGCGCACGGCGTGGGCAGGCGCAGCGCCTTCAGCAAGGCGGCCTCGAAGCGCTGACGCGCGCGCGTGACTGAAGACGTCGAACGCGTGGGCAGCACGATGCCCGGCAGCATCTGCAGCTCTTCGAGCCACAGGTCGGCCGGATGCACGCGCTCGTCGCCCATCAGCGTCAGCGCGTCGGCGTAGGTGCGGAACAGGCGCAGCGGATCCTCGGGATCGCCGGCCATCAGGTCATCGACGTACTCGGCCAGCGCCTGCACGCCACGGCGGAAGACCCCGAACGTTTCCGGAGTCGGGGCCACGGTGCCGGCGTCGATCGCTTCCAGCAGGCGGCGCAGCGCCTGGCAGTACGCATCCA
Source organism: Cupriavidus sp. 01L415 (assembly GCF_056400065.1). NCBI lineage: Bacteria > Pseudomonadati > Pseudomonadota > Betaproteobacteria > Burkholderiales > Burkholderiaceae > Cupriavidus > Cupriavidus sp. 01L415. The sequence continues at coordinate 125,166 of NZ_JBFTSP010000006.1, forward strand.
CCCCGCGCAGGCCGACGATATGCACGGCGCCCGCTGCCTGGTGCAGCTGCTGGCCGGCCAGGCGCAGCGACGTGGTGTCGCGCGCGCCCAGCGCCTCCGGCGCCTGCTGGATCTCGTCCACATAGTGGCCAAGCTCCGTGGCGGCGTCGTCAAGCGCCGAACGCAGGCTGGGCGCCAGCCAGGCCAGCACGGACAGGTCGCGCTGCGGCACGGCTGGCGCTTCCGCCGGCGGCACCGGCGCCGCTTCCGGCGCTTGGGACGATTGCGGCGCGGCCAGTTCGGCCACGTCGCTCGATACAGGGGAATTCAAAGACATGACCAGTTCCGTTGCACCCGCAGGCGGGTGTCAGGCGATCTTGAACCGCGACACCGAGTTACGCAGTTCTTCGGTCAGTGCCGTCAGCTGGCGCACCGAAGTCGCAGTCTGGCGCGTACCGGCGGTGGTCTGCGCAGTGACCTGCAGAATCCCGTCGATGTGGTGCGCCACGTTGGTGGCCAGATTCGCCTCGTGCGATGTGGTCTGCGAGATCTGCTCGATCAGCTCGGCCAGCTGGCGCGACACGCGGCCGATCTCCACCAGTGCGGCACCGGCGTTATCGGACAGCCGGGCCCCTTCCACCACGCCCTGCGTGCTCTGCTCCATGGCGTGCACGGCGTCCTGGGTATCGGTCTGAATCGTGCGGATCAGCGCGCCAATCTGCTTGGTTGCCTCGCCCGAGCGTTCCGCCAGGCGCTGCACTTCCTCCGCCACCACCGAGAAGCCTCGGCCGGCTTCGCCCGCGGATGCGGCCTGGATGGCGGCGTTCAGTGCCAGCACGTTGGTCTGCTCGGTAATGTCCGAGATCAGTTCCACGATTTCGCCGATTTCCTGCGACGATTCGCCCAGGCGCTTGATCCGCTTGGAGGTTTCCTGGATCTGCTCGCGAATGCCGTTCATGCCCGCGATGGCGTTCTGCACAGCTTGCTGGCCCTGCTCGGCGGCGGTCAGCGACGCGCGCGCCACGTTGGCGGATTCGGCCGCGCCGCGCGACACCTGCGTGATACGGTCCGCCATTTCCACCACGGACTCGCCGGTCTGGCGGATCTGGCGCGACTGCTCTTCGGTCGTGGCGGCCAGCTGCACCGAGGTCTCCTGCACCTGCGAAGAAGCCTGCTGCACGTCACCGGCGGTCTGCTGCACGCGGCCCACCAGTTCCTTCAGTTCTTCCACCGTGTAGTTCACCGAGTCGGCAATGGCGCCGGTGATGTCCTCGGTCACGGTAGCCTGACGCGTCAGGTCACCGTCGGCGATGTCCTGCAGTTCGTTCATCAGTTGCAGAATGGCCTTCTGGGTGGCGTCGTTGTTGCGCTTTTCGTCGAGGCGGCGTGATTCGGCTTCGCGTTCGCGCGCTTCGGCTTCCAGTGCGCGGACACGCGAGTCGCGCAGGTACAGCGCCGCCAGCCCGGCCAGGAACAGCAGCGTGGCCGCGGCGGAGACGATCGTCGCGCCCAGGGTCCAGGGACGGAACCGCGCGCCCTCGGCGTAGGCGGTCTGCAGCGTCGACAACTCGCCGCGCAGTGCTTCGTTGTCGTTGAAGATCTGCTGCTGGGCACGCTTGGCGGCGATCAGGCCCGGCAGGTTCTGCAGAATGGTCTGCGTGGTCTTCTGCACGGCCTCGAAACGCTGCGAGAGCTGCTGCAGGTAGCTGCGCGTCTCGGCATCGTTTGCGGCCGCGAGGCGCAGCGCATCGGAACCGTTCGTCAGGCCGTCCAGCGTTTCGCGGAACGTGTTGGTGTCCTTGCCCAGCAGGAACGCGGTCTCGGGGTTGACGCCTTCGCCGGAGAGGAACTCGTTCAGGTTCTTGCCCAGGCGCTGCGTCAGCATCACCAGCTGCGCGGAGGCGGCCACCTCGCGGGAATTGGAGCCGGCCTGCAGCTTCATGGCGGCCACCTGTTCGGCGGCCTCGAGCAGTTCGGGGTTGGAGGCGTTGAAGATCTGCAGCGTCTGACCGATGGTGGTCAGGATGGGCTGCTGGGCCAGCACGTCGGCCGCGCTCTTCTCCGAGCGCTTCCACGAGGTCATGGCGGCCTCGAGCAGCGGCTCCGCCGCGCCGGAGGTGGCGCGCACATGCTTCTCGTCGCTACCGGTCTGGAGCGCCAGCAAGTCGGCGGTCAGCTGTTCCTTGGACTGGCGCAGCTGCGTGAACGCCTGGGCGTTGCCGAGCAGTGCCACGGGAACCGCCTTGCCGAGACGCTGCGAGTGCATCAGCATGTCACCGGCGATCTGGATCTGCGCCGCGCCGTTGGTCGCCTGGCGGTTATCGAGGTAGACCGAGGCCAGCAGCGCCACCAGCGACACCACCACGCCCACCGTCAGCGCGCGCTGCTGGGATGCAAAGGGCATGCGCGCCAGCCAGCCACCCAGTTGCTCGATCGGGGTACGGCCCAGGCCGCTCTTCTTTGCGTCCGCATTGGCGAACACCGACCCGCGCGGCGCAACCGCTTCGGCGGCGGCGCCGGCCGCTGCCGTCCGGCGTCCAAGGCCCATCTTCTTGATACCCATAGCAACCCTCTGTCCGTTGTTTTTCGTCTCGCCAGTGATTCTGGCGGTATCTGCCACTGTGCCGGCCGCCCGGAAGCGTCTGGCATTCCCGATTGTTCCGTCTGGTCCGTCAGTTGCTGCCAATGCCTTGCCCGGTGGCGCTCCCCGTCCAACCCGGGCAAACCTGCTTCGTCAGGCCGCCACGCGCCCGGCCTGCAGGAACACCGGGGAATCCAGCAGTTGCCGGATGTCCAGCACCTGCCAGTCACGTCCGTCGCGGTCGGCAAAATGCGCGCCGCACCAGCCCTCCGGGGCATCGCCAGGCGCCGGCGTCAGATCGCCGGCATGGCGCAGCCCCACGACGCGCGTGGCGATGATCCCGCACGCGCGCTCCACCTGGCGCGACAGCACCACGATCTTGCTGCCCGGCTGTACTGGAGTGGGGGCGTCGCCGCAGAACATGGAGAAATCGATCACGCCCAGCAGATTGCCCCGCGCATTGACCAGGCCGCGATACCACGGCTGGGTCAGCGGCACGCCGGCGGGCTGGCGCAGTTCCAGCACCTCGCCGGTCTCCGGCAACGGCAGCAGCCATTGGCGCTGTCCGATCAGCACCGCCAGGTAGCTGTCGACGGCCGGCAGGTTGCGCGCTTCCCGCAGGCGCCGGGCCAGCATGGCCTGATAGTCCTGCAGGCGGGTCTGGCGGGCACGGATGTCTTGGCGCGGCGCGTTCATGATCGGATTACCGGTGGAGATGGGACCGCCACGGCGGCGGGCACGATGGCCGGCTCGCACCCGATGCGCGTCCGGCCCTGCAAATTCTTCGGGCGTCCCGCGGGACGCCCGGTCTTGTGCTTCGATACGACCCGGGCAATCAGTGCGCCAGCGCGGCGATCTTGGACAGCAGCTCCTCGCTGTCCACCGGCTTGACGATGTAGTCCGATGCGCCCTGGCGCATGCCCCAGATGCGGTCCGTGTCCAGGCCCTTGCTGGTGCACATGATCACGGGAATGTCCTTGAAGCGGTCGTCGCGCTTGATCGCGCGAGTGGTCTGGTAGCCGTTCTGGCCCGGCATGACCACATCCATCAGGATCAGGTCGAAGGGTTCCGCTTCCAGTCGGGCCATGGCCTGGTCACTGTTGCCGGCCACGGAGACCTTGAAGCCCTTCTTGCCGAGCAGGTCCGACATGAACAGGGCTTCGGTGGGGGAATCGTCGACGATAAGGATTTTGCTGATGGTCATTGCTTATTTCCTGGTTGCTTCAGTGGCGGGCTTCAGGCCGCCACGGCCGCGCCCTCGTCCTGTGCGCAGCCTCCGAGGCAGGCCTGTACGGCCTGCAGCAGGGCTTCGCGGGAAAAGGGCTTGGCAAGATGGTCATGCGCGCCGACGAGCTTGCCGCGCGACCGGTCGAACACGCCATCGCGGGACGACAGCATGATGACGGGGATCGCGTGGAACCGCGGGCTTTTCTTGATCAGGGAACAGGTCTGGTACCCGTCCAGGCGGGGCATCAGGATGTCGCAGAAGATGACGTCCGGGTGCATGTCGCCAACCTTGGCGAGCGCCTCGAAGCCATCCTCCGCCAGCATGACCTGATAGCCTGCCTGTGAAAGGAAGATCTCCGCCGTGCGGCGGATGGTGCTGGAATCGTCGATGACGAGGATCTTGCGGCGCGATGCCGCTGCCTTGCCGGTATCGGCGGCACCGGATTCCGTGCCGGCGTTGACCCCATCGACAGACTTGTTGTCTTGTTCTGTTTGAGCGACCCGCATTTTGTTCCCGCGACCGGCTGTCTGCATGGCAGACGTCGGCATTCACTTGAGAACACCCGCACGGCACCACGCGTTGCGTGCCGGCGGCCCCCGATTTGCAAAGCGGCATCCGATGGATGTCGCCCCTCATTCCCAGTCAAAAAAAGCCGGCTAACCGGCCGGTGCTGGCGGCACGCTTTACCGTGCCTGCCTGTGCGCTGCTATGTTTTTGCCGCCCCTGACGTGCCAACGCAGCCGGGACGGGTGTTCAGTTTTGCTGCAAAGTGTGACAACTCGTGCTGGGGCCGTCAATCCGGACAGCCCGGCGCAGCCCGCCGATCTGTCGCTTTGGCGCGACGCGGCGGCACTTCCCGGACGGCTGGCGTCAGATCGCCACCATCTCGAAATCTTCCTTGCGGGCACCGCATTCCGGGCAAGTCCAGTTGATGGGCACGTCTTCCCATTTGGTACCCGGGGCGATGCCGTCTTCCGGGGCGCCGGTGGCCTCGTCATAGATCCAACCGCAGATCAGGCACATCCAAGTCTTGTATTCCATATGCAGGCTCTTGCCACTCTCCATTAAAATCCAGCGCAGATGGTACAGAAACAGCGCCGATGACGCCACCCATGGCCGGGCGCGATCTTGCCAGTATCGCCGCGTTCGCGCATGTTAGCGTGCAGATGCCGTTCAAACGGCACGCATTTCACTCACCTTGCCCGCTTTTTAGGCACGGGTCCCGACTCCGCCCCCGGCCGGACGCGTTTTCCTCCAGCATTTGATTCAGGCCACTCCATGTCCCGTAACCAGCAGCTCTTCGACCGCGCCCAGCAGACCATCCCCGGCGGCGTCAATTCGCCCGTGCGCGCCTTCCGTTCCGTGGGCGGCACGCCGCGCTTCATCACCCGCGCCGAGGGCGCGTACATGTGGGATGCCGACGGCCAGCGCTATATCGACTACATCGGCTCCTGGGGTCCGATGATCGTCGGCCACGCCCACCCGGACGTGGTCCGCGCCGTGCAGGACACCGCCGCCCACAGTTTCTCGTTTGGCGCCCCGACCGAGGCCGAGATCGAGATGGCCGAGGAAATCTGCAAGCTCGTGCCGTCGATCGAGCAGGTGCGGCTGGTGTCGTCGGGCACCGAGGCGACCATGAGCGCCCTGCGCCTGGCGCGCGGGTTCACGGGCCGGGACCTGATCATCAAGTTCGAGGGTTGCTACCACGGCCACGCCGACAGCCTGCTGGTCAAGGCCGGCTCCGGCCTGCTGACCTTTGCCGATACCACCCAGAACGCGCCCTCGTCCGCCGGGGTGCCGGCCGACGTCACGCGCCACACGATGGTGCTGGAGTACAACAACGTCGCCCAGCTGGAAGAAGCGTTTGGCCGCCACAAGGGTGAGATCGCCGCCGTGATCGTGGAACCGGTGGCCGGCAACATGAACCTGGTGCGCGCCAGCGAAGCCTTCCTGAACAGCATGCGCAACCTGTGCAGCGAGCATGGCGCCGTGCTGATCTTCGACGAAGTGATGACGGGCTTCCGCGTGGCGCTGGGCGGCGCGCAGGCCCACTACGGCATCCGGCCGGACATGACTTGCCTGGGCAAGGTGATCGGCGGCGGCATGCCGGCCGCGGCCTTTGGCGGCCGGCGCGACATCATGGCGAAGCTGGCCCCGCTGGGCGGCGTCTACCAGGCCGGCACGCTGTCCGGCAACCCGCTGGCCGTGGCCGCGGGCCTGACCACGCTCCGGCTGATCCAGGCGCCCGGCTTCTACGACCAGCTGACCGCACAGACCCGCAAGCTGGCCGACGGCCTGACCGCCGTCGCGCGCACCGCCGGCGTGCCGTTTGCCGCCGACGCCATCGGCGGCATGTTCGGCCTCTATTTCCTCAACACCGTGCCGACCAGCTTTACCGAGGTCACCCGGGCCGACGTCGGCCGCTTCAACCGCTTCTTCCACGCGATGCTCAACGAGGGCGTCTATCTGGCGCCATCGGCCTTCGAGGCCGGCTTCGTCTCGGCCCGGCATGACGACGCCATCATCCAGACCACGCTGGACGCGGCAGCCCGGGCCTTCGCGACGACGTAAATTCGCACGGCAAGACCGCGCGGCAAGGCTGAACAGCTAGTCCGCGCGGCAAATCCGGTCGACCCTCGCGGCAAGCCCCCGCAAGTTCAGCCCCCCACGGGCGGACCGCGCGACGCAGCGCTAGCGCGGCCCGCCCGCGGCGGTTCCCGGTCCTGGCTCAGGCCGGGACCGCCCGCACCGCCTCGAGGTCGTCGACCAGTGCCGCCAGCCGGTCCGCCAGCGCGGCGGACGCCGGCGTCATCGGCGTGCGCAATGCGTCGCGCAGCCAGCCCTGCCGTGCCAGCAAGGCCTTGACCGGGCCGGGATTGGGCTCGGCGAACAGTGCCTGCACCAGCGGCATCAGCGCATGGAACAGCCGCCGGGCTTCCGCAAGCCGGCCCTCCGCCACGGCCCGCCAGATCGCCACGAACAGGTCCGGCCGGCAATGCGCCGACGCGATGATCGCGCCCTGCCCACCCAGCGCCAGCGTGCCCAGCAGCTGGTCATCCTCCCCCGCCAGCACCGCCAGCCGTCCATCGGCGATCAGCGCCTGCGTCGTCCGCGCGTTGCCGCCGCAATCCTTGATCGCGACGATATTGTCGTGGTCAGCCAGTGCCAGCAGCGTTTCCAGGGTGAGCGTCGCGCCGGTGCGGTATGGAATGTCATAGAGCACCAGCGGCGCCCGGGAGCAGTCGGCCAGCTGGCGGAAGTAGTCGCGCAAACCCTCCTGCGAGGGCCGGATGTAATACGGCGCGGGCGCCAGCACGCCCGCCAGGGGGCGATCGCCAAACCGCTCCAGCCGCGCCAGCACGTGGCCAAGGTGGTTGCCCGCCAGACCCATCATGACGGGCAGGCCACCCGCGGCCTCCAGCACCGTGTCGAGCACGGCCAGTTGCTCGGCTTCGTCGAGCGCGGCCGCTTCGCCGGTGCTGCCGCAGACCACGAAGCCGGCCAGGCCGGTGCGCCGGTAGTGATCCACCATCCGCCGCAGTGCGGCGTGGTCGACGTCGTCGTGAAGAAAAGGGGTCACCAGCGGCAGCCAGATGCCGTGGCAGGAAGTCTGCATGTCTTGCATGGAATTGCTCCGGATCGACCGATTCGGAAACCGACGGATGCACGGCGGAGCAGGACGCGGGGAAAACGGGAAGAAAGAGAAAGGCCAATCACCCGTCTTGCCGGTGCTGTTCCGTCGCCCATCTGACGGAACAGCACGCTCCGGTCAGATGAGCGACTGTTTTTTGGCTTTGGCGCGCGCGGCCAGCCCTGCGCGACCCGTGACGAGGCCGGTCTCGGGTGCGATATCGATCAGGGGGTGGCAGGCTGGCTGGCGCGGCATGGCGTCAATCTACCGGCCCGCGCCATGCCCGGTCAAGCCGGCTCGCACGGCTCGCAAATGCCACCGGCGTCGCAATGGCCCTGCGCTACACTTGGGAATTGCCGAGCCCGGCCACCCCAGGAGCCATCGATGCGCGCTGCCACCCCATCCCTGCCCGCCTTGTTCCGCTGGCTGGTCCTCGCCATGCTGGCCAGCCTGCTGTCGGCCTGCGGCTACAACGACTTCCAGTCCAAGGACGAAGCCGTCAAGGCAGCCTGGGGCGAAGTTGTCAACCAGTACCAGCGCCGCGCCGACCTGATCCCGAACCTCGTCGCCACCGTGAAGGGCTATGCCAGCCACGAGCGCGAGACGCTCGAGGCCGTCACCAAGGCCCGCGCGCAGGCCACGAGCATCCAGGTCACGCCCGAGACCCTCAACGACCCGGAAGCCTTCGCGCGCTTCCAGCAGGCACAGGGTCAGCTGACCAGCGCGCTGTCGCGACTGCTGGCCGTGTCAGAGAACTATCCCCAGCTGAAGGCCGATGCGGCGTTCCGCGACCTGCAATCCCAGCTGGAAGGCACCGAGAACCGCATCACCGTGGCGCGGCAGCGCTATATCGCGGCGGTGCAGGCGTACAACGTGCTGGCGCGCAGCTTCCCGACCAATCTCACGGCGATGGTCTTCAAGTATCCGGTCAAGCCGTCCTTCACGGTGGAGAACGAAAAGGCCATCTCCGCACCCCCCGCCGTCAAGTTCTGACGCCCGCCATCATGCGCACGTTCATCGCCCGCCGCCTGGCCACGCTGCTGTGGCTGGTGGCGATGGTCCTCGCGCTCCCGACCATCGCCATCGCCGCGGATGGCTTCGTCGCAGTGCCCCCGCTCACGCAACGCGTGACGGACCTGACGGGCACGCTGTCCGCCGACCAGCGCTCCGCGCTGGATAACGTGCTGGCGGAATACGAGCAGCAGCGCGGCAGCCAGATCTTCGTGCTGATGGTGCCGACCACGGACCCCGAGACGATCGACGCCTACAGCATCCGCGTGGCCGATGCCTGGCGCGCGGGCCGCAAGGGCATCGACGACGGCGTGATCGTGCTGATCGCCAAGAACAACCCGCCCGGGCTGCGCAAGATGCGGATCGAAGTGGGTCGCGGCGTGCAGGGTTCGCTGACGGACGCGATGTCCAACCGCATCCTGCAGGAAGTGATGGCGCCGCATTTCAGGCAGAACGATTTCTATGGCGGGCTGGCTGCCGGTGTCTCGGCCATCCAGGCCACCATCGACAAGGAAGGGCTGGCCGGACCGGACCGTACTCGCCGGCCGGCGTCGTCGGGGGTTGGCGACTGGCTGCCGGTTCTCTTTCCGCTGGCGATCATCGCGTTCTTCTTTCTCTCCGCAATGATGCGGCGCGGCCGCAGCCCGCAAATCGTCACCGGCCGACGCGGGTGGCCGACCACCACCGTAGGCGGCCTCGGCGGCCTGGGCGGCTATGAGATTGGCCGCCAGTGGGGACGCGGCGGCGGCGGCTTCGGCGGGGGCGATTTTGGCGGTGGTGGTGGTGGAGGCGGTGGATTCAGCGGCGGCGGGGGCGGTGGCTTCGACGGCGGCGGCGCCTCCGGCAACTGGTGACAGGAACCACGATGACATCGACATCGGACAGGCAGAAGTCTCTCAAGCGCGCGCTGCGGCACCTCGGCACGTCGTCGGCGATTGCCCGCAAGGCGTTTCCGACCGAGGCGCAACACCAGCTGCAGGTGGCCGTGCATACAGGCGAGCAACATCACCGGGGGGAAGTGCGCGTGGTGATCGAGGCCAGCCTGCCCGTCGAGCATGCCTGGCGCGGCGTCACGCCCCGCGAGCGGGCGCGGGCGCTGTTCGGCGCGCTGGAGGTGTGGAATACGGAAGACCACTCCGGCGTGCTGCTTTATATCAACCTGGCCGACCACGCCATCGAGATCCTGGCCGACCGGGGCATCGACGCGCGCGTCAGCCCGGGCGCCTGGACGGGCATCTGCACCGACCTCGCCGACGGCCTGGCCCGCGACCTGTCGGTACGCCCCGTGCTGGTCGCGGTATCGCGCATTCACGCGCTGCTGACCGAGCACTTCCCGTCGGGCGATGGCTACAACCCCAACGAACTCGACGACCGGCCCATCGTGCTGTAGGGCCGGGTCCTGACGGGGTCAGGACTTCTTTTCCATCAGGTACCAGATCGCCGCCAGCACCTGCGTCAGCACCAGGCCGGCCCACACGCTCAGGTGTGCGGCGACCGGATAGTGGCCGCCCGTCGTCGGGAAGAAGTCCAGCACAAACCCGATGCCAAGCTGGAACGCGAAGGTCGCTAGGAACACCGTCAGCGTCATGGCCGTCGTGGCCCGCCCGATCAGCGCATCCGGAAAGCGTCGCGCCAGCATCGCGTAGGTAAGAATCCCGCTGGAGCCAAATACACCGTACGCCGCCCACAACAGCGGGAGCGGCAGGAACGACAGCCGGGCCATCAGCAGCAACTGGACGACGATGAAACCCATCATGCCGAAACCGGCAAACGCGTAGAGGCTGATCCCGCGACGCTCCAGGTGACGCGCGGCCCAGCCCGCACCCACGCAACCGGCCATCATCGCAAAACCGATCACCGACACCATCCGCGCGCCCTGCGTGGACGTCAGGCCCTGCACATCGCGCATGAACGCGCTGACCCACAGCGTCTGCACAGCCAGGAAGATGCCCTGGTTCAGCAGCGTCAGCGGCACCACGCGCCAGAAGCGCTCGCTGCCGAGGATCTGTCGCGTGCCGCGCCATTGCTCGGCAAAGCTCTCCTTGCCCACGCGCTTCACGTCTGGCACGCCAAACCACAGCAGCACCGCCATGCCGAAGGACACGACGGCCATGCCCGCGCTGACCGTGCGCCAGTCCGTCCACGACAGCAGCCACGACAGCGGGCTGCCGACGACTACCGCCCCGAGCCCGCCGATGGCCATCACCAGCCCGTTCAGCAACGGCATGCGCGACAGCGGGAACCACATCGACAAGGCCTGGATGGCGGCGCCCAGGCACACCGACACGCCCACGCCGATCATCGCGCGCCCCGCCGCCAGTCCGGCCATGCCGGGCGCCCAGGCGAACACGAACGATCCGGCCACGGCCAGCAGCAGCAGGGCCGCCTCGGTACGGCGAGGCCCAAAGCGGTCCAGCAGGATGCCCGCCGGCAACTGCGCGCAAGCAAACCCGAGGAAGTAGAAGCTGGTGAGCAGGCCGAGGTCACCTGCCGTCAAACCCAGCTCACGCGTCAGGTAGGGGGCGAACCCGAGATTGACCCCGCGGAAAATATAGGAAACCAGGAAGCCGAGCGAAAACACCACCAGCACGCGCCAGCGGGCGCTGGAAGCGTGGTTGGGCTGGGCCGCCATGGCGGTCTGGGTTGCGGTCGTTGCGTTCATGCCCTGCATTGTCGTCACCAGCGTGGTGCATGACCAGCGAAAGATACCCGCGAGAATTGTGAGTAGAATTTGACGACCATGCCTCCCCGCCCCCCACGCCTGCACCCTCACCTGCCCCCGCTCCAGGCACTCCGTGCGCTCGAAGCCGCCACGCGCCACCGCAGTTTCACGCGCGCGGCAGAGGAGCTCGCGCTCACCCACAGCGCCATCAGCCATCATGTTCGCGGGCTGGAGGACAACCTGGGCACCAAGCTGTTCCAGCGCACGGGCCTGTCGATGACGCCCACCAGCGCCGGCATGCGGCTGGCCGAGCAGGTGCGCGCCGCGCTGGACCAGCTCGAATCCGCGCTGCGCGAGGCCAGCAACACCGCGGGACCGCCCGTGGTCAGGCTGCAGGTCAGCGTGATGGCGGACCTGGCCAACGCCTGGCTGATCCGCCGGTTGCCCAGCCTGCATGCGCAGGCGCCGGAACTCGACCTGCATCTGCGGCTGCACGCCGACATATCACCACCCGACCCGTATTCCGTCGACGTCGGCATCTGGCACCAGCGCGTGGACCTGCCCGGTTTCGCGTGCCACAACCTGATCGAAGACGATGTCATCGCGGTGGCCAGCCCGTCCCTGCTGGCCCAGTACCCCGGCTTCACGGTGGCCGACCTGCCGAAGCTGCCGATGCTGCGGTTTGCGCTGCGGCCCTGGCGCGACTGGCTGCTGCTGGCCGGCCTGCCCACCGACGAACCCGAGCGCGGCCCGATCTTCCAGGACGCCGGGCTGATGCTCCAGTCCGCCGTGGCCGGGCTCGGCGTGGCCACGGCGCGTACCCAACTGGCCCACGACTACCTCGCCAGTGGCCAGCTCGTGCAGATCGGCACCACTCGCATCCCGTCCAGCCTGCACTACTGGGTCACATGGCGCGAAGGCAATCCGCGCGAAAAAGCGATCCAGCGTTTCCATGCCTGGCTGCGCGAACAGGTTGCGGAGTCTGTATCGCCCCCGTCACCCTGATCCTCATCGCGCTAAAACCGTGCCAGGCGGGGTTGTAACCCGGTGTAACCGGATACCTTATGAAGCGCTTCAGTTGCGTAACCAGAAGCGCCTTCTCGCCCCCCACGTTTCAGACCTGCAACCATTCGGCCTGAGAGCTCGCGCGGTGCGATTTTTGCCCTCCTCTCCATCGCCTGGATGACACGTTGTGGCGCCTGAGAGCCATCTCAAAATGGCCTCGTCCAGAGGGATGACCCTGGCATCGGCCATCGCAACGGCCTGATCGTGCACTACCGCGCATTCATGCGCCGGGGTGCATACATCCATGCATCGACATTCCCCGGCCATCCGGCAATGCCAGACGGATGAGCTTGAGCGAATGCGCGCTATCAGGCGCTCCAGAAATGCAACGTTTTGGTCCAGGTGGCCCCACCCCGTGGCAACCCTGCATCGCTGTTCGCATACATCACTTTTTCACCTGTTTGGTGCGTCTCACACGGCACAAAGCCGTGTAAGCGATACAAAACGCCGGGGCAAAGTGCGCTATCGAGCCTGCACAGATCCAGATACATCTGGTTACACAGTCTCGGAAACGGCGCATCCCGAAAAACCCACCCCCATATAAATCAACGACTTAACCCCCGTGGCACGTTCGTCGCTCTATGTCCCGCAACCACGGCAAGCCCGTAGGTCCTGCGACAGACAGGATCCCGGAGGCGCCAGATAACAAGTGGGACGGGAAAAGGGCGAGACATCCGTCAGACCCAGGGGAGGAAAAGGACCGCCACGCTGCAGTGGCGGTCCGGGCGGTCCGGCACCCGCTGGAACGTCCGGGAGAGTTGCAGCACTTTCAGGCGCGGGTCGATCCCTGGAGAGGTTCGGATCGGTCAGCGGGCAACCACAAGGTGCAATGCCGCGGGGAGCGGCGACGCATCGGACGCAAGCAAGGGCCCGTCTCGGTTGGGTCTTTGCCCCTGAGCCAGGTGGAACCGGCAAGACGTCACGGCAGTGACAGCTATCCGGTTTGGCCTCGGCCGGTTTCCGGCCGAAACCTTGTGCCCGATCTCCAGCGGGCGCTTTTTTCCACAAACCATGACGTGAAGGAGAAGGACATGAACACCATGTTCAATGGCATCAAGCGTTTTGTGCGTGAAGAAGACGGCGCAGCCGGCGTGGAATATGCCCTGCTGCTGGCCTTCGTGGCCCTGGTGATGGTGACCTATGGCGGCACCGTCAAGACCGCCGTTGGCACGATCTGGAACTCGGTCGCCACTGCGCTCGCCGCCGCCTGACCCGCGCTGGCACCCCGGACCGGCCCAGTGCGCCTGGGGCCGGTCCGGCCAGATTCCAAAACACAACCACCAGCAGGATAGCGCCATGACCATCGTGATAGCCCTCGCCAATCTGAGCCTGGTCGCCATGGTGACGATTGCCGCGGTGTGCGATGCACGCACGCGGCGCATTCCGAACTGGCTGGTGGGTTGCGGACTCGCCATCGCGCTGATGGCACAGATCGCAACGCAGGGGTTGGCAGCCGGCGGCATTCAATGGCTTGGCGGTACCGCGACGGGAATGGGCCTTTGCCTCGGCATCTATGTGCTCGGTGGCATGGGTGCGGGGGACGTGAAGCTAATGGGTGCGGTCGGCGCCTTTATGGGGCCGTTGGGCGGTGCCCACGTGGCAATCGTGAGTTTTCTGGCAGGAGGCGTGCTGGCCGTCGTCGCCATCCTGCTGCGCAAGGAGTCGCGGCGCGCCGCGGCGGGTGTCTCGGCGCTGTTGCTGTCGCTGCCGTTCGGCACCAGGGTGGCGTCGGCTGGGCAAAGCGAGCCCGGAGAACCGGCCCTGGCGTGCGCCGCGCCGAGACTGCCCTATGCGATCGCCATCGCGGCGGGCACCTTGCTGGTGAAGTGGCAGGTGTTCTGAGTGCCGCCGCAAGGCGACGCAGGGCGATTGCAGCGCGCACGGCCAGGCCGGGCGCCCAACCAACGCTGAAGAAGGTCCCGGCGCAGTGACAAAAGGGATCAGGAACGGGGGAAATTGTCATGCACGAAAGCAGCCGCATCCACGCGCAGCACGGACAGGCCAGGGCCTGCGCCGCGCCGCATCGCCAGCGCGCACCGTCGCGCGACGCCTGGCCCCAGCCGGCCACGGGCCGCCGCCCGCATCGCCGCCAACGCGCCGACGACCGGCGTACCGGCCGCCCGGCCATTCCAGTCCTCTGCCGCCGCGTCGTGGCGCACCGGGCATGGATGAACTTCTGAACGAGGGAGGACCTGGAAATGAAAAACATGCGAATCCTGTTCATGCTGCTAGTGGCGACGGTCGCCGGCCTGGCCGCCGTCATGCTGGCCTCGCGCTGGCTCCTGCAGCAAGGCAGCAACGGCATCATCAAGGTCGCAGTGGCCGCGGCCGACATCAGCCTGGGCCAGCAGATCACGCCAGACATCGTCAAGCTGGTCGACTGGCCCGCATCCAGCCTGCCGCCGGGCGTCATCACCGACCAGCACGCGCTCGATGGCCGCGTGACCAGGACCAGCCTCTCGCGCGGCGAGCCCGTGCTGGAGTCGAAGCTGACGCCGATGGGCACCAAGGGCGGCCTGTCCGCGGTCATCGCCGACGGCAAGCGCGCCATCACCGTGCGGGTGAACGACGTGGTGGGCGTGGCGGGCTTCGCGCTGCCGGGCAGCTTCGTCGACATCATCGTCAATACCCAGAAAGACAAGGACATCAAGGGCGGCACCACGGCCGACCGCAACGAGCAGTCCATCTCCAAGATCGTGCTCGAGAAGATCCTGGTGCTGGCCGTCGCGCAGGAAGTCAACCGCGACGAGACCAAGCCCAAGGTGGTGAACGCCGTGACGCTGGAGGTCTCGCCCGAAGAGGCCGAGAAGCTCGACCTGGCGCGCAGCGTGGGCACGCTCTCGCTGGTGCTGCGCAACCAGGTTGACCCGCGCCCCGCGCTGACGGCTGGCGCCACCAAGAACACGCTGCTCAAGGAACCCGTCATCGCGGTTGCCGCACCCGTGACTAGGACGGTGCAGGTGGTGCGGCACGTCGCTGAGAAAAAGTTTGCCGGCACCTGCATCGGCGTCATCAGCGGTACGCAACACAATCAGGAATGCTTCTGAAACAAGGGGGAGCGCGCGCCGAAAGAAGCAGGCCGTTCCGGTAACTGCTCTCGGCACCGCGCGAACCATCCGGGGGATCACCATGGACCGAGTCACCGATCTTTGCGGCGTGCCGCGCCGTCTGTCACCGCAACTCCAGACCACCGCGCTCGCGGTCGCCGTACTGGGTGCCCTGTGGGGCGGCACCGTCCAGGCCCAGGCCGGCGTGGAAGCGGCGGTCAACACCGCCAACGCCGCCGCGCCGGGCAAGCCGTTGCGCCTGGCCGCCAGCGGCCCTGTGCAGTTGACCATCGGCGCCGATGCAGGCAGCGCGAACCGCGACGCCCCGCCCGCCCGTGGCCCGAACTGCGTGGGCCCCATCCGTGAACGCCGCGAGGTGGCGGTGCCCGTGGGCAAATCCGTGATGGTGGACTTGCCCGAGCCCGTGAAGGGCCGCACGCTGGGCAACCCGAACGTGGCGCAGGCCATGCTGGTGTCGCCGCAAACGCTCTACGTGCTGGGCCAGGAAGTCGGCAGCACCAACATGATCGTGCAGGGCCGCAGCGGCTCGTGCAGCGTGATCGACGTCGTCGTCGGAGCCGACCCGGGCGGCCTGCAGGCCACGCTGCGCGACCTGCTGCCGGAAGCCCGACGCGTGCGGGTATCGTCTGCCGCCGACAGCCTGGTGCTGAGCGGCACGGTGTCCGATTCCGTGCAGGCGCAAAAGATCCTCGATATCGCCAACGCCTTCGTGATCCGCCAGACCCGCGGGCCGGCGCAAACGCCGCAGAGTGGCATGCTCCAGCCGCCGCCGCCACCCAACAACCCGGCCACGGCCGGCATGCCGCTGCGCAGCCCCCGCATCATCAACATGATGGTGGTCGAGGCCCCGCAGCAGGTCATGCTGGAGGTCAAGGTGGCGGAAGTGTCCAAGACCCTGATCGACCAGATGGGCTCGGCCGTCAACCTGAACAGCGCCTTCGGCAGCTGGAGCTTTGGCCTGCTGGCCAATTTCCTCTCGGGCGCGAGCGACCTGCTGACGTTCAGCAAGGCCAACAACCTGCCGCTGAAGTTCGCGCTGGACGCACAAAAGGGCGATGGCCTGGTCAAGATCCTGGCCGAGCCGAACCTCATGGCCATCAGCGGGCAGGAGGCCAGCTTCCTGGCCGGCGGCAAGGTCTTCATCCCGGTACCGCAAAGCTTTGGCGGCACCGGCACCACCATCGTCCTGCAGGAAGAGACCTTCGGCGTGGGCCTGCGCTTCACGCCCACGGTGATGGAGAACGGCCGCATCAACCTGAAGGTCGCGCCCGAGGTGTCGGAGCTGTCGCCCACGGGCGTGGCGCTGACCGCGCCCAATGTGGCCGGCACGTCGATCCTGCCGCTGATCAATACGCGCCGGGCCTCCACCACGTTGCAGGTCTATGACGGCCAGAGCTTCGCGATCGGCGGGCTGATCAAGAACAACGTCACAGGCAGCATCAAGGGCCTGCCCGGCGTTGGCGACCTGCCCGTCGTCGGCGCGCTCACGCGCAGCACCAACTTCCAGCAAGACCGCACCGAACTGCTGTTCGTGGTCACGCCGCGCCTGGTCAAGCCGCTGCCGCCGAACTATCCGATGCCAACCGACACCTTCGGGCCGCCCATCCCCGGCGAGGTCTACCTGAACGGCAACATGGAAGGCCACCCGGCGCGTCCGGCCGCCGCCCCGCTGCCGGCCGGCACGCTGCCCGCCCCTGCCTCGGCGACGCCGGCCGTCGCCCCGGCGCCGACGACGAGCACCCCGGTACCGTCCGCCGCCATCCTGGCCACCGCCGAAACACCGGCCGCCACACCGGCCGCCGACCGCTGAGCCGACGCCACGATCAAGGAGCCCATCATGACGACCCTCTCCATCCCGGCGCGTGTGCGCCGCCTGGCCACGCTGGCAACCCTGCTCACCACCGTTGCCGCACTCGCCGGTTGTATCTCCACCACGCCGGTCTACGACGCGCACTTCGGCGAGGCCGTGCGCACCGTGCGCGCCATGCAGACGCTGAATCCCGACGCATCGTCGAACACCAATACGGTGGCCGGCATCGACGGCCGGGCGGCCACGGCCGCCATGGACCGGTACAACACGCTGTACACGAAGCCGCAGTCCGACATCAACGCCTTCACCGTTGGCGTGGGCGCGGCGGGCGGACTCAACGCAATGGGCCGGTAAGGCAGCGCGGCGCGCGACCGGCGCGCCGCATGACGCTTCCAGGAGCAGGCAATGGCCAAGATCGCCGTAGTATCCGCCGATGATTCGCACCTGCAGTATGTCGCGGGGATGATCGCGCAAACCGCCAACCACGTCGTGCAGCGCACACGGGCCACGCCGGCGCTGGCGCTGGCGCAGCCGGGGCTCACGCTGGGCACTGACCTGCTGATTCTCGACGCGCCGGACTTCGGCGCCGACGACATCGCCCAGTTGCGCCGCGTCACGTCCGAGCATCCGGAAACCCTGTGCATGCTGCTGACCGAGAGCCCCTCGGCCGACGTGCTGATGCGCGCGATGCGCGCCGGCGTGCAGTGCGTGCTGCCGTGGCCGCCCGACGCCCAGGAGTTTCGCGACGAGCTGCAGCGCTGCACCAGCCACGCACTCGGCACTGGCCGGGGCGATGGCCAGGTGCTGTCCTTCATCTCGTGCAAGGGCGGCAGCGGCACCACGTTTACCGCGGCCAATTTCGGCTACGTGCTGGCGGCCCGGCATCACAAGCGCGTGCTGCTCGTCGATCTGAGCCAGCAATACGGCGACGCGGCCTTTCTGGTGACGGACCAGACCCCGCCCGCCGCGCTGTCGGAGGTCTGCAAGCAGATCGAGCGGCTCGACGCGGCGCTGCTCGATGCCTGCGTGACCCACGTCTGCCCCCACTTCGACGTGCTGCCCGCCGCGGGCGATCCCGTCAAGGCGGGCGCGGTCAAGGCCGCGCACCTGGAGCGCATCCTGGCCGTGGCCCGTCAGCAATACGACGTGGTGATCTTCGACGTCGGCCAGGACATCAATCCCGCCTCGATCATGGTGCTGGACCACAGCAACCTGATCTACGCGGTGCTGCAACTCAACCTGTCGTACCTGCGCGCCGGCCGGCGGATGCGTGACATCTGCCATTCGCTGGGCTACCACGCCGAGCGCCTGCGCCTGGTGATCAACCGACACGACAAGCACGCGCCCATCGACCTGCGCACCATGGAAGAGTGTTTCGGCATCCGCGCCAGCCACGTGCTGCCGCACGATCCGGGCCCGGTACGCGACGCCGCCAACCAGGGCGTTCCCGTGCTGCAGCTGGCGGAGTCCAGCGCCATCGCGCGCGCACTGTCCGACATGGCGCGCCAGCTCTATCCCGAAGCGGCGCCCCGCCGCGACAGCCTGCTGCGCAAGCTCTTCGGCCAGGCCAGCCAGGTGCCGGCGCCGGCGCGCGCATAACCGATCCGAGTGGAGCGCATCATGTCATTGCGAGAGCAACTCTTCCAGCAAGCGGGCGAAGCCCTGCCGCAGCGCGTCACCAAGGCGAACGGGGCGGTCACCCAAGCCTACCAGCAGCTGGCGATGGAAATCCACCAGACCATTGTCGACCGCGTGGAACTGAGCCGGCTGCAGCACCTGACGCCAGAGCAGGTCAAGCGCGAGCTGGCCCAGTTGGTGGAACGCATCATCGACGAGGGCAACCACCCCGTCAACGAATCGGAGCGCCGCCGGCTGGTCTCCGACGTGCAGGACGAGATGCTGGGCTATGGCCCGCTTGAGCCCTTGCTGGCCGACCCGACCATCTCCGACATCCTGGTCAACACCGCCAAACAGGTGTATGTGGAGCGCCGCGGCAAGCTGGAACTGACCGACGTGACCTTCCTCGACGACGCCCACCTGCTGCGCGTGATCGAGAAGATGGTGTCGCGCATGGGCCGGCGCATCGACGAATCGAGCCCGATGGTCGACGCCCGCCTGCCGGATGGCTCGCGCATCAACGCGATCATCCCGCCGTCTGCCATCGACGGTCCGCTGCTGTCGATCCGCCGCTTCGCCGTGAATCCGCTGCAGGTGAAAGACCTGATCAACCTCTGCACGCTGACGCCCGAAATGGCGCAACTGCTGGAGGCGATGGTCCAGGCCAAGCTCAACATCCTGATCTCCGGCGGCACCGGCAGCGGCAAGACCACGCTGCTCAACATCCTGTCGGGGTTCATCCCCATCGATGAGCGCATCGTGACGATCGAGGATGCCGCCGAACTGCAACTGCGGCAAGACCACGTGCTGCGCCTGGAGACCCGCCCGGCCAACATCGAGGGCCGCGGCGAGATCACCCAGCGCGCGCTGGTGAAGAACGCGCTGCGGATGCGCCCCGACCGCATCATCCTGGGCGAAGTGCGCGGTGCGGAGGCGCTGGACATGCTGCACGCGATGAACACCGGCCACGAGGGCTCGCTGGCCACCGTCCACGCCAACACGCCGCGCGACGCGCTGACCCGCCTGGAAAACATGATCAGCATGGCCGGGCTGTCGTTGCCCACGCGCACCATGCGCCAGCAGATCACCTCGGCGCTGTCGGTGGTGGTACAGGTGTCGCGGCTCACGGATGGCCGCCGCAAGCTGGTCAGCGTGCAGGAGATCACCGGCATGGAAGGCGAGATCGTCAACATGCAAGAGATCTTCACGTTCCGCCGCAAGGGCGTAGAGCGTGACGGCCGCATCCGCGGGCACTTCTGCGCCACGGGCGTGCGGCCGAAGTTCTGCGAGCGGCTGCAGGCTTTCGGCATCCACCTTCCCGAGACACTTTTCGACCCCGCCGTGCTCCACGAGGTCTAGGAGAAGATCATGAACACCACGATGATCGGTTTCGCGCTGTCGGTGTTCGTCGCGATCGCGCTGGGCCTGCTGGGGGCCTACCAGTGGTGGAACCAGCACCACAGCCAGCGCGCGCGGCGTTTCAGCCATCGCGTGGAAGCCGCGCTGCTCAACAGCGCGGGCCACGGCCAGGACGCCGGCATCCTGAAGCAGCGCGTGCTGAGCGACTCGCCCACGTTCGCGCGGCTGCTGCGCCGCCTGCCGCGCGTCCACAGGCTGGACCTGATAATGCTGCAGTCGGGGCTGAACTGGTCGGTTGGGCGCTTCCTGGCGCTGACGCTGGCCATGCCGGTCATCGTCGGCATCGGGCTGTTCTCGCTCCACCCGCCCGGACTGGCGGTCGCGCTCATGGCCGGCGCCGCGGCCTCGCTGCCATTGCTCTATGTGCTCAGAAGGCGCGGCAAGCGCCTGGCCAGGCTCGAAGCGCAACTGCCCGAGGCGTCCGACATGCTCAGCCGCGCGCTGCGCGCCGGCCACTCGCTGCCAAGCGCGCTGGACATGGCCGGCCAGGAACTGCCGGCGCCCATCGGCACCGAGCTGTCGCTGGTCTTCAGCGAGGTGAACTACGGCATCTCCATGAACGACGCGCTGGCCGGCCTGACCGACCGCGTGCCGATCGAGGACCTGCGCTACCTGGTGATCGCCGTGCTAATCCAGCGTGAATCGGGCGGCAACCTTGCCGAGATCCTCGATAACGTCGGCGCCCTGATCCGCAAGCGGCTGCAGTTGCTGGACAAGGTACGCGTGCTGTCGGCCGAAGGCCGGCTCGGTGGCTGGATTCTGACGCTGCTGCCGGTGGTGGTGGGCGGCATCGTGTTCCAGATCAATCCGGAGCTGATGTCGACGCTCTGGACCGATCCGGCTGGCATCCAGATGCTCTGGTATTCCGTCGCCATGACCTGCGTGGGCATCATCTGGATGCGGCAGATCGTGCGCATCCATGTGTAGGCGCCCCCAAGCTACCGAGGCGGGAACTGATCCCGGACCACCATGCCAATCACCACGATCCTCCTGTTTGCCGCGACATTCGCCATCGTCTTCGGCGCCGTCTGGGTGGCCATGTCCGTCATGCGGCCAAGCACCGTGCAACGGCGTCTGGGGCAGATCCAGCGCGAGATCCCGGGCGCCGTGCCCCAGGACGACAATCGCGAATGGCTGCGCCAAATCGAGCGGCTGGCCCGGCCGCTGGCCCAGCTCTCGTTGCCGAAGGAAGGCTGGGAGAACTCGGCGTTGCGCACGCGCTTCATCCACGCCGGCTGGCGCGCGCCGGAGGCCATCCCCTTCTATTTCGGCGTCAAGACGCTGCTCGCCGCCGGCTTGCCGATGATCCTGTGGCCGGCGCTGGTCGGCCGCTTCGATGCCAGCCAGCAGTCCGAGTTCATGACCCTGTTGTTCGGCTCGGCGGTGATCGGCTTCTACCTGCCCAACTTCGTCCTGCGCTTCAAGGTGAAGCGCAGGCAGCGCGACATCTTCGAATCGTTCCCTGACAGCCTGGACCTGATCATGGTCTGCGTGGAAGCCGGGCTTGGCCTGGACGCCGCCATCCTGCGCGTAGTCGAGGAAATGCGGACGGCGCGGCCCGCCATGGCCGAGGAATACGAACTACTCACGCTGGAGTTGCGGGCCGGGTTGCCGCGCGAGAAGGCGCTGCGCAACCTGGCCGCCCGTACCGGCGTGGAAGACGTCAGCATGCTGGTGGCGATGCTGATCCAGGCCGACCGCTTCGGCACCAGCGTGGCGGATTCGCTGCGCGTGCATTCCGACATGCTCCGCACCAAGCGGCACATGCTGGCCGAGGAACGCGCCGCCAAGATCGGTACCAAGATCCTGTTCCCGCTGATCTTCTGCATCTTCCCGTCCCTATTCGTGGTGTTGCTCGGACCCGCCGCCATCCAGGTCATCACGGCGCTGCGCTCAGTTACCGCCAACTAGCGCTGCCTTTCGCAGGAGCCATCATGCGTCGCTTCGCCAATCGTCAAGGGGCACATCCCCGCCCACAGCCCCATCGGGTGGCCGGTGCCGCCGCCGTCGAGTTCGCGCTGATCTTTCCGCTGATCCTGTTCATCATCTTCGGCGCGATCGAGTTCGGCACCGCGCTCTACGACAAGGCGGTGATCACCAATGCCAGCCGCGAGGCAGCCCGCGCAGGCGTGGTGCTGAAATCGCCACCAATGACCAGCACCCAGATCAAGCAGGTGGCGCTCAACTATTGCCAGAACAAGCTGGTCACCTACGGCGCGGCGGCCACCTGCACCTTTCCGCTCACGGTCACGCCATGCGCGTCCACGGGCACGGCGCTGACGGTGCAGGTGGCGTACACCTTCAACGGCCTGCTGCTGGGCCCGCTGATCCGCCCCTTTACCGGCGCGCTCACGATCAACGCGCTGACCACCATGCTGTGCGAATGACCGCGCCAGCGGCCTTTGCTTCCCATCCGCCCATCCAGAAGAGGGACGCCATGCCAACACACAAGATCCTGCCGGGCAGCCGCTACCAGCGTGGCGCGGTCGGCATCATGATGCCGTTCATGCTGATCTCGGTGCTGTCCGTCGGCGCGCTGGCCATGGACGTCGCGCACCTGGTCATCGTGCGCAACGAACTCCAGAACGCCGCCGACGCCGCCGCCCTGGCCGGCGCCGCCGGCCTGTACCCGGCCAACCCTAATCCGGCCTGGACCAACGGCGTCACCAAGGGCACCAATGCCATCGCCCTGAACAAGGCTGCCGGCACGACGCTGGCCACCGGCACAGTGCAGGCCGGCTACTGGAACCTGACCGGCACGCCGGCCGGCTTGCAACCGCAAGACATTACGCCTGGCACCAATGACGTGCCCGCGGTGCAGGTAACCATCAGCCGCAGCGCCGGCAACAACGGCGGCCCCGTCGCCACGCTGCTGGCACAGGTCTTCGACGGCGGGGCCAAGGGCACGACGGCCACGGCGGTGGCCGTGCTTGCCGCGCCAGGCATCATCGGCAACGGCGGCCTCTTTCCCGTGGCGTTGAGCCAGTGCCTGTACAACTACTACTGGAACAGCGCGACCAACCAGCCGAAGATCGACCCGGCCACCAACAAGCCCTACCTGTTCCGCATCGGCTCGGCGTACCACTATGGGCTGTGCGAGTCGGGCCAGTGGACTACCTTCACGTCCACCGACAACAGTGCCACCGCCACCCGCGACCTGATCCTCAACGGAAATCCCGCGCCCGTGGCGATCGGCGACCAGATCTGGATACAGGACGGCACCAAGACGTCGAACTACAACTTCATCACCGTCAACAAGGACTACGTGATGCCGGTGACCAATTCGCTGAACGCCGGGTCGCAGGGCCCGATCACCGCCTTCGCCGCGTTCCACGTCACCGCCGCAGTGGGCGGCAGCGGCAAATACATCGAAGGGTATTTCATCCCCAACTACAAGGTCACCAACAGTGGCGGCGGCGTGGGACCGTACTACGGGGCTTACGTCCCGCCGCGCCTGGCCAAATAACGCGGACAGGAGCCAATGGCACGATGGCGCCGCCCCTTTTGGGGGGGAGCTGACCGCCCCAGGCGTGATCGGCCCCTCACGGTGCCCCCCATGAAGCACCGCCGAGGCCCCCTTGGCTCCTCTTTTGCAGCCCGGTCTTGACCGGGCTGTCTTTTTTTTGAAGAATCGGTCGCTAGCCACCCCGGCACAGGCGACGCCCCGCCCCACGGCATCTGGCGCGCCCGCCGCCACGACGCCCCGTCAGGAGCCCCCATGAAGCTGCGCGTCCTCAGCGATATCCACCTGGAACACGACACGCCCGAGACGGTGCCGGACTGCGCCGCCGATCTCGTCATCCTGGCCGGCGACATCGCCAATGGCCGCGATGGCATCGACTGGGCCGCGCGCACCTTCGACGCGCCCGTGGTCTACGTGCCCGGCAATCACGAGTACTACGAAAGCAACTTCGAAGCGGTGGATCAGCAAATGGCCGAGGCCGCCGCCGAATGCCCCAATGTCGCGCTGCTCAACGGGTCCGTGGCCGAGTTTGCCGATAGCGACGGCCGGCCGGTCCGCGTGATCGGCACCACCTGGTGGACCGACTACTGCCTGTACGGCGCCGATCGTGCAGGCGAAGCCATGCAGGCGTGCGCCGGCGTGATGGTGGATCATCGCCTGATCGAGACGGCCGATGTCGAGGGCCATTGCCGGATCTTCACGCCCGCCGACGCGCTGGGGCGCCACCGCGCCGCCACCGCCTGGCTGGCGGACACGCTCGCGCGACCATTCGACGGCAAGACCGTGGTCGTCACGCACCACGGCCCCGACCTGGGCAGCCTGGACCCGCGCTACGCGCACGACATCGTCTCCGCCGGCTTCCTGTCGCGACGCCCGGATCTGGTGGCGCAGGCCGACCTCTGGATCCACGGGCATACCCACACGGGCTTCGATTACTGGATCGACCATTCACGCGTGGTCTGCAATCCGCGCGGCTATATCTCGCGCCGCACCGGCGTGCCAGAGAATGCGGCGTTCGACTGGATGCGCGTGGTCGAGGTTTGAGGGATAAGTACAACTGGTACGGCAAGGCCGCGCGACAACGCCAAAATCTTTTCGAGGCGACCTCCAAATGAAAAAACCCCCGCGGGTTCGCACCCGCGGGGGTCTTGTCAGACAGGCTGAATGGCTTCAGCAGTCCGGCATCAATTACATCATGCCGTCCATGCCGCCCATGCCGCCCATGCCGCCCGGCATTGCCGGAGCGGATTCTTCCTTCGGCGATTCAGCCACGGCGCAGTCCGTGGTCAGCATCAGCGATGCGACCGAAGCGGCGTTCTGCAGCGCGGTGCGGGTCACCTTGGTCGGGTCCAGCACGCCCATTTCCACCAGGTCGCCGTACTCGCCGGAGGCAGCGTTGTAACCGTAGTTACCCTTGCCTTCGATGACCTTGGCCACCACGACGGAAGCTTCTTCACCAGCGTTCAGCACGATCTGGCGCAGCGGCTCTTCCATGGCGCGCAGCACGATCTTGATACCGGCGTTCTGGTCGGCGTTGTCGCCGTTCAGGCCAGCGATCGCAGCGCGGGCACGCAGCAGGGCCACACCGCCGCCGGGGACGATACCTTCTTCCACGGCTGCGCGGGTCGCGTGCAGTGCATCTTCCACGCGGGCCTTCTTTTCCTTCATTTCGACTTCGGTGGCAGCGCCAACCTTGATCACGGCAACACCGCCGGCCAGCTTGGCCACGCGCTCTTGCAGCTTTTCACGGTCGTAGTCCGAGGTCGCTTCTTCGATCTGCGCGCGGATTTGCTTCACGCGGGCTTCGATGTTGGCAGCGTCGCCGAAGCCATCGATGATGATGGTGTTTTCCTTGCCGATCTCGATGCGCTTGGCCTGGCCCAGATCGTTCAGGGTCGCCTTTTCCAGCGTCAGGCCGACTTCTTCAGCGATCACGGTACCGCCGGTCAGGATGGCGATGTCTTCCAGCATGGCCTTGCGGCGGTCGCCGAAGCCCGGAGCCTTCACGGCGGCGGTCTTCAGGATGCCACGGATGTTGTTCACCACCAGGGTCGCCAGGGCTTCGCCTTCGACGTCTTCAGCGATGATCAGCAGCGGGCGGCTCGACTTGGCCACTTGCTCCAGCACCGGCAGCAGGTCACGGATGTTCGACACCTTCTTGTCGAACAGCAGCACGTACGGGCTGTCCAGGGCAACAACCTGCTTTTCCGGGTTGTTGATGAAGTACGGCGACAGGTAGCCGCGGTCGAACTGCATGCCTTCCACGACTTCCAGCTCGTCGGCCAGCGACTTGCCGTCTTCCACGGTGATCACGCCTTCCTTGCCGACCTTGTCCATGGCTTCGGCGATGCGCTCGCCGATGGAGTTGTCGCTGTTGGCCGAGATCGCGCCAACCTGGGCGATTTCCTTGCTGGTGGTGGTCGGCTTGGACAGCTTCTTCAGCTCTTCCACGGCAGCGCCGACAGCCTTGTCGATGCCGCGCTTCAGGTCCATCGGGTTCATGCCGGCGGCCACGAACTTCATGCCTTCGCGCACGATCGACTGGGCCAGCACGGTAGCGGTGGTGGTACCGTCACCGGCGTTGTCGCTGGTCTTGGAAGCCACTTCCTTGACCATTTGCGCGCCCATGTTCTGGAGCTTGTCCTTCAGTTCGATTTCCTTGGCCACGGACACACCGTCCTTGGTCACGGTCGGGCCGCCGAAGCTGCGCTCCAGCACCACGTTGCGACCCTTCGGGCCCAGGGTCACCTTCACTGCGTTGGCGAGAATGTTCACGCCTTCAACCATCTTGGCACGGGCGGCGTCGCCAAACACTACGTCTTTTGCTGCCATGTTCTGATTCTCCTGAATTCGGTTCGGTGGACGCGTGGATTACTTGTTGACCACGGCCATGATGTCTTCTTCGCGCATGACCAGCAGTTCCTGGCCATCCACCTTCACGCCCTGGCCGGCGTACTTGCCGAACAGCACGCGATCACCCACCTTGACGTCGAGGGCGATGTTGTTGCCCTTGTCATCCTTCTTGCCGGGGCCGATGGCGAGGACTTCGCCTTGATCGGGCTTCTCGGCAGCATTGTCGGGAATCACGATGCCGGATGCGGTCTTGGTTTCATTGTCCAGACGCTTCACGATCACACGGTCGTGCAGAGGACGCAGGTTCATACGGACTCCTAATACAAAAAGTGAGTTTTGATTCACAAATGGCCGTCAAAGTGGGACGGCCATCGGGTTTTCGGGGCACCGCGAGGGCTGTTAGCACTCACCCCCAGCGAGTGCTAATTATAGGGACGGGGGTTCGCGTTTTCAAGACGACACCTGAATACGGGTTTTCCCGGGGCCCCACGAAAGGAGGTGCCGGGATGCATGGGAGATTGCCTGATTTCCATGATTCGACTATATTCGAAACATGGAAACCGATAACGCACTTGAAGCGCTTGCCGCGCTCGCTCACGCCGTCCGCCTGGCCGTGTTCCGCCTGCTCGTGCAGGCCGGCCCAGAGGGCCTGCCTGCCGGACGCATCGCCGAACTGATGGAGATGCCAGCGTCGTCGCTGTCCTTCCATCTGAAGGAACTGCACCGGGCCAGCCTGCTGGCCAGCCGCCAGGACGGCCGATCCATCATCTACATGGCTCGCTTCGAGACCATGAACGCCTTGATTGGCTATCTCACAGAAAACTGCTGCGGCGGGAATCTGTGCTCGCCGGTCACCGGCTGTGCCGTTACCTCGGAGTCCCAATCATGAAGCGCTTCCACGTTCACGTCAGCGTGGCCGACCTGTCGGCCAGCATCCGTTATTACTCCGCGCTGTTCGCCGCCGAGCCGAGCGTTGTCAAGGACGACTACGCGAAATGGATGCTCGAAGACCCTCGCGTGAACTTCGCCATTTCCGCACGGGGCGCGGCGCCCGGTGTGGATCACCTCGGATTCCAGACCGACGACGCCGCCGAACTGGCGGAGCTGAAGTCGCGTGCCGAGGCTGCCGACATGGCGCGGCTCGACGAAGGCGAGACGACCTGCTGCTATGCCCGCAGCGACAAATACTGGCTCACCGATCCGCAAGGCATCGCTTGGGAACACTTCCACACGCTTGGCAATGTGCCGGTGTATGGAGAGTCCCGCCAGGTCGAGGCCACGTCGGCGGAATCCGCATGCTGTGCCCCGCGAGCCCCAAAGGGAAAGCCCATCGGCGTCGCGGTCACGTCCAAACCCGTCGCCCTCCAGAAAGCCGTGCGGGACATCGGAAAGAGCTGACCGCATCTCGCTCGCCAGACCCCTATTTTTGTTTGCCGCCCCCATGACCACTAACGTCCTGATTCTCTGTACCCACAATTCCGCACGCAGCTTGCTCAGCGAAGGCATGCTGAACCATCTTGCCAAGCAATTTGGCCGCGACGTGCGCGCCTACAGCGCCGGCAGCTCGCCAAGCGGCCGCATCAACCCGTTCGCCGTCGACGTGCTACGCGAAGCCGGGGTCGACGTAAGCGAGTTCCGTAGCAAGAACTGGGACGAATTCGTCGCCGAAGGCGCGCCCAAGATGCGCATTGTCATCACCGTCTGCGATAGCGCCGCCGAAGAGGAATGCCCCTATTGGCCCGGCAGCCCGGTCAAGGTGCACTGGGGCTATCCGGACCCGTCGAATACGGAAGGCAGAGACGAGAAGAAGCGGCTCGCGTTCGAACTGACGCGGCAGGCCATCGCCTACCGGATGCTGCAGTTGCTGCTGCTGCCGATCGATGAGATGACCGACGCGGAGTTGCAAGAGACCCTGCAGCGTCTCGCGCGGAGCTAGTTCATGACGAAAATTGATCTGCCACGCCAGCTCGCCGGGGAACTCATCGGTACGGCGCTGCTGCTTGCGGTGGTCATCGGCTCAGGCATCATGGCCGAGCGGTTGGCGGGCGGGAACGTTGCCGTTGCGCTGTTGGCCAACACGCTGGCCACGGTCGGTGGACTTTACGTGCTCATCGAGGTGTTCGGCCCCGTCAGCGGTGCCCATTTCAATCCGGCGGTCAGCATGGTGATGGCGTTCAGGGGCGAATTGCCGGGATCTGCCTTGGTGCCATACATCTTCGCCCAGTTGACCGGCGCGCTACTGGGTGCCTGGCTGGCACATGCCATGTTCGACGTCAGCATCCTTCAGCTCTCGTCCAAGCTCCGCAGTGGGCCGGGCCAATGGATCGCGGAGGCCGTGGCGACGGCCGGGCTAATCCTGGTCATCCTGCGCGCACCGGACGGGCGGGCACCGGCCATGGTAGCCAGCTACATCGGCGCGGCCTACTGGTTCACTGCTTCCACCTCCTTCGCCAATCCGGCAGCCGCATTCGGACGGATGTTCAGTGACAGCTTTGCAGGCATCGCACCAACAAGCGTGCCCGGATTCATGCTCGCGGAATTGATCGGCGCAGGTATCGGGCTGCTGGTTCACGCCGCCTTGCTGCCACGCCCAGATGCGCCCGGACATCCGAACGTCATCGAGGCATCTGGCCAGCACGCGACGCGCGATGATTGATACGGCAGCTGGCAAGTGGTACGAGGCCAACCCCAACCAAGGAAACCTGATGTTTGTCACGATCTACCACAACCCTGAATGCGGAACGTCGCGCAACACGTTGGCGATGATCCGCAATGCGGGTATTGAGCCCGAGGTCATCGAGTATCTGATGACACCGCCCTCGCGTGCGCAATTGCGGCAGATGATCGCGCAAGCGGGCCTGACCGTGCGGGAAGCGATTCGCGAGAAAGGCACGCCGTACGCGGAACTGGGCCTCGCCGATCCGGCATTGACCGACGATCAGTTGCTCGACGCGATGCTCGCGCATCCGATCCTGATCAACCGTCCTTTCGTGGTGACTGAGCGCGGCGCCCGGCTTTGCCGACCGTCGGAACTCGTGCTCGACATCCTGCCGTCGCCGCAGCAAGGTCCTTTCACCAAGGAGGATGGCGAGGTCGTGATCGATGCGCAGGGCCAGAGGGTCACGCGATGACAGCTGCCTTGCCCAACGTCGTGTCGTCGGTGCTGGACACGCCTGACTTGCAGAAGCTCGAACCCGCGCGCGTCAGTACGCACCCGCCGCGCATCCTGCTGCTCTATGGCTCGCTGCGCGCGACGTCCTACAGCCGGCTGTTGACGCTGGAAGCGGAGCGCATCCTCCAACACTTCGGCGCCGAGACGCGCGTGTTCGACCCCCACGGCCTGCCGGTGACCGACAGCGTGCCCGCCGACCATCCGAAGGTCGTGGAGCTGCGCAAGCTATCCGAATGGTCCGAGGGTCAGGTCTGGTGCAGCCCGGAGCGCCACGGCACGCTGACGGCGGTCTTCAAGAATCAGATCGACTGGCTGCCGCTGGAAAACGCCGGCATCCGGCCGACGCAGGGCCGCACGCTGGCGGTGATGCAAGTCTGCGGGGGCTCGCAATCGTTCAATGCGGTCAACGCGCTGCGCGTGCTGGGCCGCTGGATGCGGATGGTGACGATCCCGAACCAGTCGTCGGTGGCCAAGGCGTACCAGGAATTCGACACGTCCGGCCGCATGAAGCCCTCTTCCTACTACGACCGCGTGGTCGATGTGATGGAGGAACTGTACAAGTTCACGCTGCTGGTCCGCGACCGGTCCGACTATCTGACCGACCGCTACAGCGAGCGCAAGGAAGCGGCCCCGGCGCGCGCGGCGGCGTTGGCTGCTGCGGCGATGGACCACGAGAGGCACGCGGCCGACGCAGACACCGACGACGGCGAAGTCGAGTAGGACAGAACATGGCGAACTCGCCGACTGGCAGTCTCGTGGCCCGACTTGGGGCCGCGCAAACGCTCGCATGGGCGTCCTCCTACTATCTGGTGGCAATGCTGGCCGTGCCCATGGCGCGGGACACGGGGGTAGCCGTGCCCACGGTCTTCGCGGCATTCAGCGCGGCGCTGGTTATCTCCGCGCTGCTCGGACCATACGCCGGGCGACTGATCGACCGTCTGGGAGGACGGCCGGTGCTGCTCGGCACCAGCCTCGTATTCGCAGCGGGGCTCGCCGGCCTCGGGTTCGCGCGGGAGGCCGTCGCCTTGTTCGCAGCGTGGCTGATCCTCGGCATCGGCATGGGCAGCGGCCTTTACGAAGCCGCTTTCGCGACGCTGGTGCGCCTGTACGGCACGCGTTCGCGCAACGCCATCACCGGCATCACGCTGATCGCCGGCTTCGCGAGCACGGTTGGCTGGCCCCTCTCCTCCTATCTCGAGGGCCACTACGGCTGGCGCGTGGCTTGCTTCGTGTGGGCGGCGTTGCACTTGACGCTCGGCCTGGCGCTCAATGCCAGCCTGCCGCGTGCCGGGGAAGAGCTGGCTCCAAAAAGCGCCGTGCAGACCGCGAGCCCCGGTGGCGCCGATCTGGCCGCCCCCACCAATCCCGGGCCGATGGCGACCTATGCGCTGGCCTTCGTGTTCGCGGCGACGTGGTTTATCAGCACGGCCATGGCGGCGCACCTGCCTCGGCTGCTGCAGGCCGGCGGCGCGACACTGGCCACCGCCGTGATGGTCGGCGCGCTGATCGGTCCCTCGCAGGTGGGCGCCCGTCTGCTCGAATTCGGCCTGCTGCGCAAGGTCCATCCACTGCTGTCGGCACGGCTTGCCGCGTCGCTGCACCCGGTGGGCGCGGCGGCCTTCGTGATCATCGGCGCACCGGCGGCCACGCTGTTCGGCGTGTTGCATGGCGCAGGCAATGGCATCCTGACCATCGCGAAGGGGACGCTGCCGCTCGTTATCTTCGGTCCGCACGGGTATGGGCATCGTCAGGGCCTGCTGATGGTGCCGGCACGCATCGCCCAAGCGCTGGCGCCGTGGCTGTTCGGCATCTGCATCGACCTCTGGGGCGCGCAAGCGCTGTGGGTGTCGGGCGGATTGGGACTCGCAGCCACCGGCGCGCTGTTTGCCATTCACTCGGCGACGACCAAGCCAGCGGCGCGCGTTGCCGCTGCCGAATAGCGCCTCCCGACCCGAACGCATTCACGCACGTTGGCACGGACGTTGCTTCCCAGTCCACCACTACATGGTGGTTTCAGACTATTGGAGTCTGATTTTTTGGGAGCGTCGGATGAAGAAGAAGATTGTGCGCGGGGCAGCCTTGGCGCTGTCCATTTGCGTACTGGCATTCAGTGCTGGTACCGCGTTGGCGCAGGCATACCCATCCAGGACGATCAGGCTGGTGGTGCCTTTTCCGCCGGCCGGCGCCACGGATGTCCTGGGCAGGGCGATTGCCCAGAAGCTGTCCGAAGGACTGGGTCAACCGGTGGTGGTGGAGAACCGGCCTGGTGCAGGCAGCACCATAGGTTCGGACATCGTTGCAAAGGCGGCGCCCGATGGCTACACGCTGTTGCTGGCGTCCGGCTCGCTGGCCATCGCATCCAACCTCTACACCAAACTCAGCTTCGACGTTCTGAAAAGCTTCACGCCGATCTCGCTGGTGGGCCACGTACCCCATATGCTGGTCGTGAACCCTTCAGTGCCAGCGAATTCGGTCAAGGAACTGGTCGCGCTGGCCAAGGCCAGGCCCGGACAGCTGAGCGCCGCATCGCAAGGTAATGGCACGCTGTCCCACCTTGAACTGGAAATGTTCAAGATTTCCACCGGCGCCGACATGCTGCATGTCCCGTATAAAGGCAGCAATAACGTCATGCCCGATCTACTTGCCGGCAATGTCTCGGTGTTCTTCGACAGCGTGCCTTCTTCCATGCCCCTGGTGAAGAGCGGCAAGCTCAAGGCGCTGGGTATCGTAGGGACCAAGCGCTTGCCCACGAGCCCGGATATTCCGACACTCGCCGAAGCCGGCCTTCCCGGGTTCGAAATCAAGAACTGGTTCGCGCTACTTGCGCCCGCCGGCACCCCCGGCGAGATTGTGGAGTTGCTCAATGCGCAGATGCAAAAGGCCGTTGCCTCGCCGGAGCTTGC
This sequence comes from Cupriavidus sp. 01L415, assembly GCF_056400065.1. NCBI lineage: Bacteria > Pseudomonadati > Pseudomonadota > Betaproteobacteria > Burkholderiales > Burkholderiaceae > Cupriavidus > Cupriavidus sp. 01L415. Next base: position 157,628 of record NZ_JBFTSP010000006.1, read on the forward strand.
TGCGCGATTGGCCGACCAGGGGGTCATCCTGGAAGGCAGCACGCCAAAGCAGCTGGCCGCAATGATGCAATCCGACGTCGCAAAATGGGGCAAGATCGTGAAGAGCGCAAATGTGCACCTGAATTGAACGCGGCGGGTACGAAGGAAAGCAGCCCCGAGAACCCGACCTGCGTTATAGCAGGGCGCCTTCGCTCAGCCATCGCGCGGCCTGGTCTTCGATCGCAAATCGAGGCACTTCCGCAAACGCCAGGCCCGTGGCGTGCGTGAACCGGATGTCCTTGAGGCCGATGACGCCAAGCACCGCGGTCAGGTACGGGCGAAAGAAGTCCGGTTGAACGGGAGGATCGCGGAACATGGCGCCGCCGGAGGTCACCGCCACAAACGTCGGGCGATCACGCAGCAATCCGACCTTTCCTTCGGCCGTGTTGACGAATGTGACGTCGCGTCGCACCACGAGATCGATCCAGTTCTTGAGCACGGCCGGCACAGTGAAGTTGTAGACCGGCGTGGAGATCCAGAGCATGTCGGCCTGTTCGAGCTCCTCAATCAGCGCGTCCGAAAGCGCGAGCGCTGCGCCATGGCTCTCCTTCGCTTCGGCGACAGGCAGAAGCAGCGACTCGGCATACGACGCTGTGATGGCCGGCAGGGGCTCGGTACCCAGGTTGCGTTTCGTGACACGGATCTCCTGCCCTGAAGGCGCCGGCAACGCAGGAAGCAGTTGCTCGGTCAGGTGCCGGCTCGTGGAAAAGCCGCGACGAGGGCTGCAATCGAGCAGCAGCACATTAAGCGGTTTCATTGCAATTCCATGCTGAAGTGGAGACCCTGGGCGAGCAGGCCTGAACGGAAGTAAAAACGGTGCGCCAGCGTGTTCGCGAGGGCGGTATCCAGAACGAGTTTCCGGCAGCCTTCCGTGCGTCCAAGCTCGCGAAGCGCTTCCAGCAGCCGCTCGCCGTGGCCCTGCCCCCGACCTTCCGCACCGGTAATCAGGTCGTCAACATAAATGAAGCGCCCGTGGATCATGTTGTCGAGCCGGCGGTATCCGGCCAGCGCCACGGGCTTGCCGTCGTCCCAGACGCCGAGCAGCCGGTAACCTTGTTCGCCTTGCAGCCTGACGGCGGCCAGAAGATCTTCCGGGGTCTTCAGTTGGGGGCGCAGTTGCCGCATGACAGGAAAGCAGGCGCGAATCTCCGCCTCCGTCTCCGCATGTCCGAGAATCAGGTTGTTTGCCATGGTGCCGATGAGTGCTGGTTTGTGTAGCTTCAATGTAGTGGAACGATGTCACAGCCAACAGGGACATGATTTGCCCTTTCAACTAGACCATTAGCAGGATGGCGCCTGGCCGCAGCCGGCAGAGGTTGCGATGCAGCCGCATGACGGGACGGCAGAACAGGTCCCGGAAGGTGGAAAGCCGGATGCGCTGGCAGCCAGTGTTGATACTGGCAAGCCATCAGGTCTGGCGGTGACTGGTGATTCGATCGACGATGCGTCGAATAAGGGGAGCCGCCAACACCACAATCGGCACCATGGTCAGCCACGAGATGCCCCACGTTCTCAGCCAGTGCTGAAGAAACATGCCCTGGTCTGCAGATGGCAAATTCGCGATGGCGGCAGAAATCGAACAGGTGAATCCGGTCTGGATAACGCCATAGGCGAGATGGCTGTAACGCAAAGGAATCTTGAGCATCAAAGCCACCTCTTTTCTTCCTCTATTGCGCGAGCGTTATGCCGGGACGACCGCGCTTTCCGTAAGCCGCCGCACGGTTTCGTCGGTATCCCAGAGGGCGTTCGCGATATAGCGGAAATTGACCAGCGCCGCGTGATAGCCGTCGCCCTCCGGCACCTTCGGGCCGGCCACGGCATCGCGCACGACTGCGACTTCGAAGCCCTGCTCCAGCAGATCCCTCAAATGGGATTCGACGCAGAGATTGGCGGCCATGCCCGCGAGGATCACCTGATCGACGCGCTGCTTGCGCAACTGCAGAACGACGTCGTTGGATTGCGGGCCATAGAGCTTGTGCGTCGAGCAGATAATGGTCTTGCCATCCTCGATGTACGGCTTGAGCTCCGGCATGAAATCCGCACCCGAGCCGCGAAATCCGTCCAGCGTCAGCGCGCCGGGGCGGTCAAACATGCCGACGGCATGCTGGAACATCTCCGCGGGGCCCTGCACCTTCCACGTGTGATCGTGGGGAAAATAGTAATGCGGGGAAATCGCGACGGTGATGCCGGCCTGCTTAGCGGCCTCGAACAGACGCACCAGGTTGGGCACCAGGTTCTGCTCCGTCACGCTTTCTCCGACAACGCCCCAGCTACGGCCTTCTGGACTCATAAAGTCGATCTGCGGATCAATCACCACGAGCGCTGTGCGCGACAGGTCCAGCGTAAGGCTGGCTTTCGGCAACGCCGGATCGACCGGATCTGCATACTGGGTTGGGGGATTGCACATGGGAATTACCTCTTGCGATGAATGAACCGGGTCGACGCCTTGCATCTCGGTGCTGCCGGGAGAGAGGGCGACGGGCTTAACTGCGAATGAATGCGAGAAGGTCGGCATTGAACTTGTCGCGATGCGTATCGGTGAGCCCATGCGGCGCGCCGGGATAAACAATCAGCTTCGAGTTCCTGACCAGCTTTGCGGATGCGCGTCCGGCGGCATCGATCGGAACGATCTGGTCGTCGTCGCCGTGAATGATCAGCGTAGGCACGTCGATCTTCCTGAGGTCCTCGGTGAAATCGGTTTCCGAGAACGCCTTGATCGAGTCATAGGTGTTCTTGTGTCCGCCCTGCATGCCCTGGGCCCACCATGCGTCGATCAGACCTTGCGACGGCTTTGCACCGGGACGGTTGAAGCCGTAGAACGGCCCGGCCGGTACATCCTTGTAGAACTGGGATCGATTGGCGAGTTGCGCGGCGCGCAGGCCGTCGAACACTTCAAGCGGCAGGCCGCGCGGATTGGCGGCAGTCTTGAGCATCAGGGGCGGCACGGCCGACACCAGCACCACTTTCGAGACGCGTCGCGTGCCGTGCCGGCCGATATACCGCGCCACCTCGCCACCGCCGGTGGAGAAACCCACGAGGACGGCGTCCCTCAGGTCGAGGGTTTCGAACACGGTCGCCAGATCGTCGGCATAGGTGTTCATCTCGTTGCCATTCCAGGGCTGACTTGAACGGCCGTGGCCACGACGATCATGCGCGACCGCGCGATACCCTTCCGACGCGACGAGCATCATCTGGGCCTCCCAGCTATCCGAGCTGAGCGGCCAGCCGTGGCTGAAGACAACGGGGCGGCCGGTACCCCAGTCCTTGTAGTAGAGCTGGGTGCCGTCCTTCGTCGTGATGTAACTGCCGGAAGCCGCACCATTCGGCTTCGCGGATGCGGCCCTCGCGGCGGACGATGCTGCCGTCGCTGACCCGGGCAAGCCGGCGGCGACCAGCGCGCTGGCCGTGGCTGCGCTGCCGAGCAGCAGGTCACGTCGGGACACGCCTTGGGCAAGACGACGATTGGCGGACATGGTGAGATTCCTTTCTTCGCTATATGAGTGGGAATTGGCCGGATGACTGCATTGCAAAGGAGCATAAACGACCAGTCGTCTATTTAAAGGGTAAAAAAAATCAGCCCAGCAACCGCTTGAGGGTGATCTGATGAAAACGTCGGCAAGCGTCGCCATTGCGCTCGACCTTGCTGCGCATGACGGCCCCTTCCCATGCCTCGACGATGATGGCCGCCAACTGCGCGGAATCACAATCCGCATCCAGTTCCTGCCGGGTCTTCGCCTCCTCGAGGCAGGCCGCCACCATGCCTTCCCACTTGGTCAGGATCTGCGCCAGGGCAGCCCGGACTTCGACGCTGGAATGGGAAAGCTCAAGGGAAAAGTTGGCGATGATGCACCCCAGCTTGAATTCATGCGCCGCGTGGTCTTCCACCAGCAATTCGAACAGCTTTTCGATCCTCGCCAGCGGCTTGATGCGTGCGTCGTACATCACCTTGCCGTGGCGTTGTTCGATGGACTCCCAATAGGCTTCGAGCACTTCAGCGGCAAACGCTTCCTTGCTGTCGAAGTAGCTGTAGAAGGACCCCTTGGGGACACCCGCAGCCGCCACGATGTCCTGCACCCCAGACCCGTTGAAGCCCAGTTCATGAACAACACGACCGCCGTCGGTCAGCAGTCGGTGACGAATCTCGGGATTGGCGGGCCGTGGCATGTGGGATCAGTGGGTGAAGGTCGATGGACGGAATATAGACGACTGTCTGGTTATTGTCAAACGGCACGCACGTCACTTTGACCAAAAACGATCGCCCTATGCTTTCAGCACCTGCATGAGGTCCGCAACCAGGCGATTGGCTTCGGTCTGACTGCGCAGATTGGTAAAGCCCATCAGCAGGCCCCGCCGGCCTGGCGCACCATGCCGCCATGCCGTCAGCGAGTGGATGCCGAATCCGGCCGCCCGCGCGCGACGAACCATCGCCAGATCGTCAAGTTCATCCCTGACGCCGACCAGAAGATGCATCCCGCCATCCTGCAGGCAAACCGTGAAGCCGTCCGCCTTGTAGGGCGCCAGCGCCTCGGCCAGCATCGCGCGGCGCCGCGCGTAAAGCGTCCGCATGCGCTTGATATGCCGGGCGAAGTGCCCCTCGGCGATAAACTCCGCCGCCACGGCTTGCAGGAGTTCGGGGCAGCCGCCGTGCGCCGCGCGCCTGCAGGCCAGATCCACCGCCGCCACCTGACTTTGCGGCACGACCAGGTATGAGAGCCGTAGCCCCGGGTAAAGGACCTTGCTGAGCGTGCCGCAATAAATTACCCGGTCGCCTGTATCCAGGCTCTTCAACGCCGGCAACGGGTGGCCGCGGTAACGATATTCGCCGTCGTAGTCGTCCTCGATGATCCACGCGCCCTGATCACCAGCCCAATCGAGCAGCTCGACGCGCCGTTGCAGTGTCAGCGCGACGCCCGTCGGGCACTGGTGCGATGGCGTCACCACGGCCAGGCGTGCATTGGGAAAATGCTGACGCCCAAACTCCACGTCGAGGCCGTGTTCATCGACTGGCACGGTCGAGACTTGCAAGCGCTGCCGCTTGAGCGATTGGGCTGTCGGCGGGTAGCCGGGGGACTCCACCCACGCACCTTCGCCCTCCAGATTGAGGGCATCCATCATCATCGCAAGGCCGGCGGTGTAGGCCGGCACGACATACACCTGGTGCGGCTGGGCGTCGATGCCCCGTGAACGTTGCAAGTAAGCGGCCAGCGCTTCCCTCAGAGGGCCATATCCGGCGGGCGCCGGCTTGGTCAGTGAGCCGGCCCTTCGTATTTGCCGCGCCATCAGCCTCGTCCACAGTTTTCGCGGGAACTCATCGAGCGCGGGAAGCCCCAGCTGGAACGGCGTAGGAGCTCCACCATCCGTTTCGATGAAGCCTTCGGTAGCGCCCTGGACTGCCGGTGTGGGATTCGCCGGTTCGGCGTCCGCGCGATGGGGGCGCGATGACGTGATCTGCTCGGAAACGAAGGTCCCCGCGGGGCCCCTGGCGATCAGGTAGCCCTCCCCCAACAGCCTGTCGTAGGCGACCTGGACGGTCCCACGGGCCACCCCAAGCTCGACGGCAAATGCACGCAGGGAAGCTACCCGCTGCCCGGGCTTCAGCTGCCCCTGCTCGATCAATGCGCGAACCCGGGCATAAATCTGCTCGTGCAGCGGCGATGCATTGGATGTGTCCTGAACCGATGACTTCGACATAGCGTGGTCAAAAAACAAGAAGCGCCCGGTTCCGACGAGCGGACACGGGCGCAGCACAACGTGGGTACGGCGTGCCTGATGTGCGTGAGTCAGCCTGAGCGGCCCGACGGCAAGCGACGACGCAGAGGCCGAGGCAAGCATTCCCCGTGTCCAGGGTGAACACGCGAACTTGCCGCTACGGTAGGACCGCTGCCCGTCTTCACCGGCTTCCGGCTGGACGCCGTAAAGCTTACACCGCGGTGCCGGTGAACGGGTTGGCGGCGCACCAGGCTTCCGGCTCAGGTGCCGGAGAAATTCACACGCATTCCGCACATGGCGAGCATGATGACGATCGCGACCAGCACGGCAAAGGCGGTGCCCCACAGCACCATGCCGTCGGCCAGCCGGCGTCGGGTGCCATGCGCCAGCGCCACGATCCGCATCCCCGCAAACGGGTGAGCGATCACGGCCACCACGGCCAACAGGTAGTAAGGCACCAACCGGATGTTCCAGGCATCGCGAATCAGCCCGGCCGGCGCGCCGATTCCGAACGACCAGTCTGACTCGATATGCAGATGGATGCGTGCGAGGTACAGCACCGCATTCAGGTGGCTGGTGATGGCCACCGCAAGATAGACGCCCGACGCGATCTGGAATGCGCGGAAGCCATCACAGGGACGCTCGGTCTGCCGCCACGCCATGACCAGCCCGGAGCCGATCAGGAACACCGTGCCGGCGATCAGCAGCGGCTCGAACACGGTCGAACGGTAGAACAGCCGCAGCACCTTCATCACGGCAACGTGTGTGTCATTGCCCGCCAGACCCAGCAGGTGATTGCCCAAATGAAGGCTCAGATAGGTCACGATAAATCCCAGGGCGACGATGCCATGCGCCCAGCGCAACCGGACCAGCGGCGCACGCTCCTGCAGCGTCACGGGCCGCTGGTTATCGGACCGCGCGATGGCGATCGCCAGGCCGCCCCAGAAGACCGCCAGCACCCATTTGTCGATCGCCGACACGCCCGCCAGGAAGCAAACCACGCCGATCAGCGTGAACAAGGGCGGTGCGGCCACGGCAAATATCGCCACCCGGCGCGCCAGCAAGACCGCCGCCGTCGGCGTGGTCAGGCGGAACAGCGGCACCGAGACTGCCAGCGCCAGCAGCGGCACAGCAAACGCCAGGGCCAGACTGATCGCCGCAATGGCAATGGCCAGCACGCTGCCGTCCGCCGCGGCCGGCACGGCCTGGTGAAAGCTCATCAACGGGAACGGGTAGAGCGCCGCCGCCAGCGGCGGCAGCAACCACGTCACAGGCGTGATGGCGCCAGCGCGGGCCTCCCCACGATCTTGCGAAACAACATCCATCGATATCTCCTCGGAAGGGTAGTCGGCGTTGCGCGGCAGTGTCCTGCCCGATACCCGCCTTCGTCACGGCCCGGCCGTGAATGGGACTTGCAGATTCAGCAATGCGCCGATAGCAGAGGGCCACGACATGCGGCCACAAGCAGCGGCGGAATTCTGGCCGATCGACACCTCCATCGACAGGCACAGATTTTGAACTTTCGACTAGGCCATGAACCAGCGCGGGAAGAATCGAATACGCTGCTTGCCAGCGGGACACCATGCTCACATCAACACGGCGGACCTGGGCGCAGCGGGTGACTCAGGCGTGGCTGAAGCGCGCATCGCCGACGCCCCTTGCCGTTGAATTTTCTGTTGGATGTGCTAGTCCTTAGATATTTTCCTCAGCCGCATTCGGACCCATCCAAAGGGGTAATCATGAAGATCGTCATCATCGGCGGCACCGGCCTGATCGGGTCGAAGACCGTCGCCATCCTGCGCCAGGGCGGCCACGAGGTCATTGCCGCGTCGCCCAAGAGCGGGATCAACACCATCACAGGCGAGGGTCTCCAGGCAGCCCTGGCCGGCGCGCAGGTAGTAGTCGACCTCGCCAACTCGCCCTCGTTTGAAGACAAGGCAGTGCTGGAATTCTTCGAGACCTCCGGCCGCAACCTCGCGGCAGCGGAAGTCGCGGCGGGCGTCGGACATCATGTCGCACTCTCCATCGTCGGCATCGAACGATCGCCCGACAACGGCTATTTCCGCGCCAAGGTCGCCCAGGAAAAACTGATCGAGGCCGCCGGCATCCCCTACACCGTCATCCGCTCGACCCAGTTCCTGGAGTTCCTCGGTGGCATCGCCGCATCCAGTGTGGATGGCGACGTCGTCAAGCTTTCGCCCGGCCTGTTCCAGCCCATCGCGGCGGACGACGTGGCTGCCATCGTTGCCGATGTCGCGGTCGCGGCGCCGCGCAACGGCATCGTCGAGATCGCGGGCCCGGAGCGCGCGCCGTTCGATGAAATCATCGCCCGCTACCTTAAGGCGGTCGGCGACCCGCGCAAGGTCGTGCGCGACCCCGACGCCCTGTATTTCGGTGGCCGCGTCGAGGAGCATTCGCTCGTGCCATTGGGCGAGGCGCGCCTCGGCCAGATCGGCCTGGACGAATGGCTGCGTCGCGCCAAGTCAGGCGCCTGATCCCGTATTCACCAACACGAAAAAGAACCATGAAACGCATCCTCTGTTCCCTGCTTCTTGCCGCCCTGCCGTTCGGCGGCGTGCTCGCGGAGTCGCCGGCGTCGAAGAACGCCAAGGTCACCGTCGTCTACCAGCACGAGCTGCCGAATGTTCCCGGCAAGAGCATCAAGGGCGTGCTCGTCGAATACGGCCCAGGCGGCTACTCGCCCGGCCACACGCACGCCAAATCCGCGTTCATCTACGCGACGGTGCTCGAGGGGGAGGTCAGCAGTCAGATCAACGATGGACCGGTGACGACCTACAAGGCTGGACAGAACTTCTCCGAGATGCCCGGCGACCGCCACGGCGTCAGCGCCAATGCCAGCAAGACCAAGCCGGCCAAGCTCCTCGCGGTATTCGTGGTGGACACGGCCGATACGGAACTGACGACGCCGTTCGGGCACTGAGGTGTAAGACCTTCGTGCGGAGGTTCGGCGTCGCGTGAAAGCGGGATGCTGTGCCTCCGGCTTCGGTGCCTCTTGGAGGTTGCTTCAAAATGAAGCGAAGCGGTCCTGGCTAGACGCGCGGCCGCAGGCAGTACAAGTGGTACGACAAGCGGGTGTGGCAAACCCGGCAACGACGCCAGGATCTTTTTGAAGCGACCTCTTAATGAGCGGTTAAGAAAGCTGACGTAGGCTGACATTCCAACCTACAGCATTGCTCCTCTCATGCCCCCTCCCAGCACTGCTTCCCCGGACGCGCGAAACGCGGAGCAAGCCACGTGGAGACTCGCCACGCATGGTCTGGCGGATACCATCGGACGCCGCGCGGCGATCCTGCTCCTGCTGGAAAGCCCGCAACGCCACCAGACCGCCGATGCGCTATGTGCCGCGATGCTGGTCTCGCGGCATCGCTGCGCCTTGTCCAGTTTCCGCAAGGCCATCTATGAGCTCGCTGCCGCAGGGGTGCTGGCGCGCGTCACGGTCTGCCCGTTCGGCAGTCACCAGATGCACTACTACGAGCTGGCGGAACGCCCGCATCACCATCTGTTCTGCGTGTGCTGCCATCGCATCGACGAAGTGGCCGATGGCATCCTCGACGATCTCCAGCAGCGCGCCCTGCGCGCGCACGGCCTGTCGCCAGTCTTCGCCATCAGCGGCGCGATGCACGGCGTATGCGCGGCATGCGCCAGCGCCGGCACGAACTCGGCGGCGCGCGCCGACGCATTGCATCACCCTGCGTGAACCGACGGCGCACCGCGTGACAGCGCGTTTATAGCGACTCGCGCCTGGCGTCGGCAGTTACCTCCGTGCCACCGCCCTTTGCCGAGCCCCGCTTCGGTCGGCGAACAGCCCTGATATTTCCGCTGTCTCCGCCTCCGCAGAAGAACTGGTCCGCGCCATCCGACTCCAGCCCCGACACGCCGACACCCGCCGGCAGCGCCAGTTGCTCCAGCACCTCGCCCGTCTGGGGATCGACTCGCCTCAACTCGCTCGCGTCGTTTTCCCAGGTGCCGTGCCACAGTTCTCCGTCGACCCAGGTGACACCGGTCACAAACCGGTTGGATTCGATGGTGCGGAGAATTGCCCCGGACTGGGGATCGACCTGATGAATCTTCCGGTCCCGATATTGCCCCACCCAGAGCGTGCCTTCGGCCCAGGCAAGACCCGAGTCGCCACCGCCGCCGGGCGCCGGGATCGTGGCGAGGACACGGCCAGTCGCCGGATCGATCTTCTGGATGCGATCCTCCGCGATCTGGAACAGGTGCTGGCCGTCGAATGCCGTGCCCGCGTGGGCGGCGACATCGATCGAGCGCAATCGCTTTCCGGTCGCCGGATCGAGCGCATTCAGCTTGTCTCCGGTGGCAAACCAGACTTGCTGGCCGTCATAGGTGACCCCGTGCACATGGTCGACATCCGGATAGGGGCCGTACTCGCGGATGATCTGGGCGCTGGATTGGTTCATGGGTTTCACGATGGGCTGGTTGATGGCTCCATCCTAGTCGCTCGGCAGGGGCGCGGGGAGTAACAAGGTCGTCGCGAATCCCGGCACGGGCGGCGTCATCCATCGGCGCGCCCGTCCGCGACCAAACGCCTGCACCTTGCCGGCTGCCGCGAGCGCATCGAGTGCCCGCTGCACGGTGCGCTGGCTGGCGCCCAGCGCCACGGCCAGCGCCGAGCTCGACCACGACTCGCCATCGGCGAGGAAGGCGATCACCGCCGCATGCGGCGCCTCGACGGGCTGCGCCAGCACGACGACCTCGCCTTCGTGGCGCGGCACCAGCGCGAACCCTCGCGGTGTCGCGCTGACGTCGGCCAGCGTGCCAAGCAGCGTGCGCAGTCGCCCGATCTCGACTCGCAGCCGCGCGCGATGGGATTCATCGGCGTGCTTCGCACGGAATGCCCGTGCGACGAGCGTATCCCTCGGCACGTCTTGCGGCCACGCCTCGGCCAGCGCGCGGGCCAGCGTGAACAACACCGGGCGCGTGGAGAGCGAGACCACCGTGCCACCGCGGCGCACCGCATAGCGGCACGCGTCCACGATGAACGCCTTCGACGCCAGCAGCGCCTCGACTTCATCGAGGCGGAGCAGCCGCTGCCCGCCACGCGCGATGAGGCGCGCCACGGGCGTGGCGAGGACGAGGGCCACGTTGTCGACCTCCGCCGCCAGCGCGGGAATTCCAGCGTGACGCGCGGCGTGCCCGGCCCGCGCGAGCGCGGCGCGTGCGGTCTTCATCCGGATGCGTCGTATCGCGATCCCCGCGACGACCAGTTCGTGAGCGGCCCGCAAGGCCGGGGGAAACGGTGTCGGATCGAGTTCGCCGAGCGCTCGCTCGGCGTCGTCAAGGCGCCCGATCAGGAGCAGGCGCCGGACCTCGAGGTAACGCGCATGCGCGGCATTCACGCGGTCGCCGTGCGCTTCGAGCGTCGCCCGTGCGGCATCGAGCGCCTTGGCCGACCAGCCCAGGTCGCGAGAAACCAGCGCGATCTCGGCCTCGGCGACGATGCATCGCGCGCGGGCGACGGCCTCCCTAGGGCCGAAGGCACGCGCCGCGCCACGCACGAGCGCCTTCGCGCGAACGAGGTCGCCAAGCTGGGCCATCGCGATACCGCGAAGCGCGAGCGCGGGGGCGTCGTCGCGCAAGGCGACCCGGTTCAGTGCACCAAGCGGATCACCCGCCGCGAGCGCGCGCGCCGCGGCCGTAATGAGAGAGTCCATCAGAATCCCGCCACGCTGGACCGGCGGGCGGGGTCACCCGAGGCCACTGCTATCGACGTACTCCAGCGCCTCGCGCACCGCGCGGCGCGCCTTGAGCACGTAGCAGACGCGGCGGTCGCGGATGGTCAGCGTCACCACATCGGCCTGAACCAGCTCCTGGAAGTGATGCGTGGCGCGCGGCAGGCTGAGCCCGGCCAACTCGGCGAGGCTCACCGCGGGCAGGCCGGCTTCGCCAGCCTCCAGCAGCGCCCGGCAAATGACCGCGCGCGCCGGCACGGCCAACAGGGCGAGGGTCAGGGCGCTTTCCTGGGTCTCCATCTTCAACCCCTTCTTCTGGTCTGTCCGGCAACGGCTCCAACCGCTGCCATGCGGCGGCAACGGCCTCCCGCTTTCCTTCTACGCCGCGTGTTGCGCAAACGCAATAGGGACCACCGCCCGATAGGGGCGCCGCACAACACCTGACCCGCTCCCCTCCCCGGCGCCACCCGTCGGACGCCTGAAATACTGAAATAAACAGTAATAGGACGGTCGTATCGCACATACCTCGTGCGCAGTATGCTTGTATGGTCAAGCGACGGATGTTGCGCCAGACCGCCCCGCGCGGCAGCGCCCCCACCGAGGCCACCATGCCCGCTTCTGCTCCCCTCCACAGGCGGCCGCTCGCGCTCGCCCTTGCCGTCATCGCCATGGCACTCGTTGCCTGGCTGCTGGCCGGCCCGGCGGCCAGGCTGCTCAGCCCCCGCGAAGCCGCCAAGGCCGCCCCGGCGATCGTTGTCACCACCGCCACCGCCCGTGCCGAGGATGTCGATATCGGCCTGACCGGCGTCGGCACGGTGCAAGCCATGGCCACGGTGACCGTGAAGCCACGCGTCGATGGCCAGCTCGATCGCGTGGGCTTTGTCGAAGGCCAGGATGTGCAGGCCGGGCAGGTCCTGGCGCAGATCGATCCGCGCACATTCCAGGCGCAGCTGCAGCAGGCCCAGGCCACGAAGGCGCGTGATGAGGCGCAACTGGCCAACGCGCGGCTGGACCTGCAGCGTTTCGAACAGCTGATCAAGCAGGACTCCACCACCCAGCAGACCCTGGATACCCAGCGTGCACTGGTGGGCCAGCTCGCCGCCGCCGTGCGCAACGACGAGGCGCAGATCGCGCTGGCCAGGGTGCAACTCGATTTCACCACCATCACCGCGCCGCTGGCGGGCCGGGTGGGTGCGCGGCTGGTGGACCCCGGCAATATCGTGCATGCCGCCGACTCCACCGGCATCGTCGTGATTCGCCAGATCGACCCGATCGACGTGGTGTTCACGCTGCCCGACGATGCATTCGGCCGGATCAACCGCGCTGTGCAGGCCAGCCGCACGCCGCTGGCGGTCTACGCCAACGAACGCGTCAGCGACATCGAACTCGGCAAGGGCAGCCTGATACTCGTCAACAATACGATCGACACCACCAGCGGCACCATCCAGCTCAAGGCGCGCTTTGCCAATCCCACGCACGCGCTGTGGCCCGGACAGTACGTCAACGCGCGGCTGGTGCTCGGCCAGCGCGACCGCGCCGTGACGATCCCCGCCTCGGCCGTCCAGCGCAACGACACCGGCACCTATGTCTACGCGGTGCAGCAGGACGCCACCGTCAGGCTCCAGCCCGTGGAAGTGGGCGAACTGCAGGGTGCCCGCGCGATCATCGCCAAGGGCGTCAGCGCCGGAGACCGCGTCGTGGCGGATGGCCAGTACAAGCTCAAGCCCGGCGCGACGATCGCGGAGGCGCCGGCCCGCCCCGCCCCCGGCGCGGCCAGCGGGCCGGTGGTCGCCGCGAATGCCGCGAATGCCACGAACGCCGCCACCCCCGCGACTGGCGTGCGCCCATGAGCATTTCGGCCATCTTCATCAAGCGGCCGATCGGCACGTCGCTGCTGGCGCTGGCGCTGTTGCTGGTGGGCGTGGCCGCGTGGCCGCTGCTGCCGATCGCCCCGTTGCCGCAAGTGGATTTCCCGACCATCCAGGTCTCGGCCAGCCTGCCCGGCGCCAACCCCGAGACGATGGCGTCCAACGTGGCGCAGCCGCTGGAGCGACAGTTCTCGCTGATCGCCGGGCTCGCGCAGATGACCTCCACCAGCGCGCAGGGCACCACGCAGATCACGCTGCAATTCGACCTGAACCGCAGCATCGACGCCGCGGCCGTGGATGTGCAGGCCGCCATCAATGCCGCCGGCGGCCAGTTGCCGGCCAACCTGCCCAGCCCGCCATCGTTCCGCAAGATCAATCCGGCCGACTCGCCGATCCTGGTCCTGGCCGTGCAATCCGATGCGCTGCCACTGACCACCGTCAATGACTTCGCGGACAACATCCTGGCGCAGCAGATCTCGCAGATTGCCGGCGTGGGGCTGGTCAATATCGGCGGACAGCAAAAGCCCGCGGTGCGTATCCAGGTGGACCCGGGCAAGCTGGCGGCGATGGGCATGAGCCTGGAAGACATCCGTGGCGTGATCGCCGCCACCACGGTCAACCAGCCCACTGGCAGCACCGATGGCGCCACCAAGTCCTTCAACGTCTACACCAACGACCAGCTGACCAAGGCCTCCGCGTGGAACGACATGGTGCTGGCATACCGCAACGGCGCCCCCGTGCGCGTGCGGGATGTCGGCCAGGCCGTGGACGGCCCCGAGAACAACCGGCTGGCCGGCTGGGGCTTCGCCGGGGCGGCGGCGCCAGCGGACAACACCTTCCACAACGGCCGCGCGATCATCCTCGCGGTCACCAAGCAGCCGGGCGCCAACGTGATTGCCACGGTGGACCGCATCAAGGCCGCCCTGCCACGGCTGCAGCTGTCGATTCCGGCATCGGTCAGCGTCAACGTTCTGGCGGACCGCACGCAGAACATCCGCGCGTCCGAGGCCGACGTGGAATTCACGCTGACCCTGACCATCGTGCTGGTCGTGGCGATCATCTTCGTGTTCCTGCGCAACCTGCCGGCCACGCTGATCCCGAGCGTGACCGTCCCGCTGGCGCTGCTCGGCACGGCCGGCGGCATGTACCTGCTGGGCTACAGCCGCGACAACCTGTCGCTGATGGCGCTGACCATCGCCGTGGGCTTTGTGGTGGACGACGCCATCGTGATGCTGGAGAACATCTATCGCCACGTGGAAGCCGGCATGACGCCGATGGAGGCCGCCCTGCAGGGCGCGGGCGAAATCGCGTTCACGATCGTATCGATCTCGGTGTCGCTGGTGGCCGTGTTCATCCCGCTGCTGCTGATGGGCGGCATCGTCGGACGGCTGTTCCGCGAATTCGCGGTGACCGTCACGCTGACCATTGCCGTGTCGGTGCTCGTCTCGCTGACGCTCACGCCGATGCTGTGCTCGCGCTTCCTGCGTCCCCACGACCCGGCGCATGCCGAACAGCATGGCCGCGTCTATCAATGGTTCGAGCGGGGCTTCGACGCGATGCTCGGCGCCTACCGGCGCGGGTTGGATCGCGTGCTGCGCCATCAGTTCGTCACGCTGTGCGTCTTCCTGCTGACCGTGGCCACCACCGTGGCACTGTTCCTCTATATCCCCAAGGGCTTCTTTCCGCAGCAGGACACTGGCTTCCTGTTCGGCATCGCCGAATCGGCGCAGGACGCTTCGTTCAAGTCGATGAATGCGCGCATGGTGGCACTGGCCGACGTGGTGCGCAGCGACCCCGACGTGGCCGCCGTGGGCATGACCGGCGGACAGAACACCGTCAACACGGGCAATTTCTTCATCAGCCTGCGCCCGAAGGAGCAAGGCCGCACGGCGACCGCCGACGAGGTCATCGCCCGGCTGCGCCCCCGGCTGGCCAGGGTGGAAGGCGCCAACCTCTTCCTGCAGGCCGGGCAGGACATCAACGTGGGCGGGCGACTGTCCCGCACGCAATACCAGTTCACGCTGACCGATGCCAACCTGGACGAACTGAACAGCTGGGCGCCGCGCGTCCTAGCGCGCTTCCGCGAGCTGCCGCAACTCGCCGACGTGGCCTCGGACCAGCAGAACGCGGCGGCCGCGGCGATGCTGACGATCGATCGCGCGCGCGCGTCCAGCTTCGGCATCACGCCGGCGCTGATCGACGCCACGTTGTACGACGCCATTGGTCAGCGCCAGGTGGCGCAGTACTTCACACAGATCAACAGCTACCACGTGATTCTCGAAGCCACGCCGCAAATGCAGGACGACCCCCGCCTTCTGGACAAGCTCTATCTCACCTCGCCCATTACGGGCCAGCAGGTGCCGCTGTCCGCCTTCGTCAAGGTGGACACCAACCGCACGGCCTATCTGTCGATCAGCCACCAGGGGCAATTTCCGGCTGTGACGATTTCGTTCAACCTGGCGAGCGGCGCGGCGCTCGGCGACGCGGTCACGGCCATCAACGAGGCGCTGGCCGGCATGGGCCGGCCGCGCACGCTCACCGGCGCCTTCCAGGGCACGGCGCTGGCGTTCGGCGCTTCGCTGGCATCGCAGCCGTACCTGATCGCCGCCGCGTTGATCGCCGTCTACATCGTGCTCGGCCTGCTCTACGAGAGCTACATCCACCCGCTGACGATTCTCTCCACCCTGCCCTCCGCTGGCGTGGGGGCGCTGCTGGTGCTGATGCTGGGTGGCTACGATTTCACGGTGATCGCGCTGATCGGCGTGATCCTGCTGATCGGCATCGTCAAGAAAAACGGGATCATGATGGTGGACTTCGCCCTCGTGGCGGAGCGCGAGCGCGGCATGTCGCCGCACGACGCCATCTATGAAGCCTGCCTGCTGCGCTTTCGCCCGATCATGATGACGACGATGTGCGCATTGCTGGCCGGCCTGCCCCTGATGCTGGGGCACGGCGCCGGGTCCGAGCTGCGCCGGCCGCTTGGCTACGCGATGGTCGGCGGGCTGGTGGTGTCGCAGATGCTAACGCTGTTCAGCACGCCGGTGGTCTATCTCTACCTCGACCGCGCGCACCACTGGTACGTGCGGCGCAAGGCGGCACGCAGCGGACGCCCGCTGCCCCCGCGCACCGACAAGCACGCGGAAAAGACGCGTGAGTACATCGGTGGCGAAGGCGACTAAGGCGGCGCCATGCCGGCGTGCTGCGCTACATCGCATCACGTCACGTCGATGGTTCCCCCCATGCTCTCATGGCCCGACCCGCAGAAGATGTCGCACAGGAAACCATAGCTGCCGGGCTTGCCCGCCGTCAGCGGCACCTGCACCGTCCGGCCTGGCGGGAGATCGGCGCGCACCTTGAAGTCCGGCGCGCTGAAGCCCATGACGACGTCCTCGGCGGTCATGGCGAGCAACACGGTTTCACCCGCCTTCAGGGCGATGCGATCCGGCGTGAAGACGAAGCGGCGTGCACGCACGGCAATC
Organism: Cupriavidus sp. 01L415; assembly: GCF_056400065.1. Lineage (NCBI taxonomy): Bacteria > Pseudomonadati > Pseudomonadota > Betaproteobacteria > Burkholderiales > Burkholderiaceae > Cupriavidus > Cupriavidus sp. 01L415. The sequence goes on from NZ_JBFTSP010000006.1 coordinate 174,434, forward strand.
ACGCGCGGCGCGGCGGCATCGCCATGACGAACCACGGGCGCCACCGCGGCGGCCAGCAGCCACCCCAGCAGCGCGCGGCGAGACAACTTGTCGGTCATCGCTGGCTCCTTAGACACTCTTCACGACGGGCCGCTCGGCGAGGCGAAAGCCCTCGGGCGGCCGCGTCGCCGTCACTTCGCGCCAGCCCAGGCCGCGATAGGGCTGCGCGGCGTCCCATGGCAGCGGGGCTCGCTTGGGTTGCGATCCGGGCGGCGGGAGCGGAAACATCAGCGAGCGCGCCGCGTGGTGCGCGATGTGGCCGGTCATCTGGTGGTGCTCCTGATGGATATGCCCGTAGAACACCGTGACATTGCGATAAGGCATCAGCAGGTCCACGACCTGTGCCCCGTCGCGCGTCGCCCAGTCCCATTGCGGGTAGAGATCGAACAGCGGCCGGTGCGTGAAGACGACGATGCGGGCATCGCGCGACCGCTTGCCGAGGTCTTCCCGCAGCCAGGCGCGCTGAGCATCGCCGACCTGGCCGGCCGGGTCCGACACGTTGTCCAGCACGATGAAATGCACGCCCTTGTGATCGAACGTGTAGTGCGTGGGGCCGAAGAGTTCTCGATACGCCTCGCCGGCGTCGAGGCTCGCATCGTGCTCCCCGGGCATCAGGTGCACGGCGCCGGCCTTGAGCGGGGCGATGATCTCCTTGAACTCGCGCATGCGGCGCCGCCGTTCGCCGGCATCGTCGGTGGTATGCGTCAGGTCGCCCGTGAACATGATGAAATCGGGTGGCTGCTGCAGCGCGTTGACCGCCGCCACCGCGCGGGGCAGCGTGCCGCGCGCATCGGGATTGGGCGCGCCTTCGAAGCCCCAATGCGCATCGGACAGCTGGACGAAGACGAAATCCTCGTCGCGCCCCGCCGCCCAGCCGGGCAGGGCCGACGCGAACACGGCGCCGCCGGCCGCGCCCGCCAGGCGCAGCACATCGCGCCGACTCCAGGTTCCATGCATGACTGCCTCCATACGTCAGGTGGGTGTGCCTGTCATACCGGCTGGGGTCGCGCGTTATTCCCGGTTGGGTGCACGATCTGGTGCCGGATTTCGCGGCCGGCAGGATGCCCGGCAGCCCGAAGCAAAAAAAATCGGCCAGATACGGCGACGACGGGAATAGAATCGGCGCAGCGCCGGTATATCGGAGAACGCACCATGCTTCTACGCCCACGCCTCACGCCTCGCCCAAAGGACTGACTTGGACGCCGCCGCCACGCGCCGCCGATTTGACGACCTGGTGTTGCCGCACCTGGATGCCGCGTACAACCTCGCCCGCTGGCTGTGCGGCAACACGGGCGACGCCGACGACGTGGTGCAGGAGGCCTTCCTGCGCGCATTCCGGCTTTTCGGCAGCTTCCGGGGCGACCAGCCACGGCCGTGGCTGCTGGCCATCGTCCGCAATACCTGGTTCACGACGTGGCGAAAGCGCAAGACGGCGGCCGAGACCGGCTACGACGAGGCGACGGAAGCCGACACGGCGCTGCCCGACTGGCACGGATCGCCGACCGACCCCGAGCAATGGCTGCTGCGCGAGGAAGACGTCCGGCTGGTGCACGCCGCGCTCGAACAATTGCCGGTGGCTTTCCGCGAAGTCCTGGTACTGCGCGAGCTGGAGGAACTGCACTACCGCGACATCGCCCGCATCGCGGATATTCCGGTCGGCACGGTGATGTCCCGGCTGGCCCGTGGGCGGCGGATGCTGGCCGCCGCGGTGGTGGCGCTGCGCGACGACGCGGCGCCGCGCGCGACGACCAGCGCCGCGCGTCATGACACTGGAGCGGACTCGGGTACGGATACGGGCGTGAACGCCGCGCGTCCCGCGGGGGAGACAGGCCATGGACTGCAATGACGCGAGGAACCTGCTGCAGGCCTGTGCCGACGGCGAAGTCGGCGCGGCGGACAGCGTGCGGCTGGAGCGACACCTCGAGGACTGCGACGGCTGCGTCACCAGCCTGCGCAATCTGCAGGCGCTGCGCGCGGCCACGCGCCACGGCGCGTCCTATCATCGCGCGCCCGCCGAATTGCGCGCGCGCGTGCTGGCCGCGCTGCCGGGCGCACCACAGGAAACCTTCGACGATCTCGCCGCGCCGCCCGCCCCCGCACGCTGGCGCAACTGGTTCACATGGTCACCCGCCGCCAATGCCGCGATGGCGGTCGTCACGGTGGCGGCGGTCGGGCTGAGCCTGTCCCAGTATGCGCAGCGCGAAACACCGGGCGACGTCACCGCCAACGCCATCGTCGCCAGCCACGTGCGCGCACTGATGTCGACGCGCGCGATCGACGTGGCATCGTCCGACCAGCACACCGTCAAGCCGTGGTTCAACGGCCGCATCGACTACGCCCCCGAGGTGCGCGACCTGTCCGGGGCGGGCTTCCCGCTGGTGGGCGGCCGGCTCGACTACATCGACGGGCAGCGCGTGGCGGTGCTCGTGTACCGGCGCAACCAGCATCCGGTCGACGTGTTCGTCATGCCGGGCGACAGTTCAGGCGATCTGGGGGAACGGGTGCGCCAGGGATACCAGCTGGAGTCCTGGGCGGCGCGGGGGATGCGCTACTGGGCCGTGACCGATGCGTCGGCGGGCGATCTGCGCGCCTTCGTGCAGGCGTGGCGCAATGCGGAGGGTGGCGGGGAACGATAGCGCCGAAGGGTGGCACCGAAGGGTCGCACCGAAGGGTCGCACCGAAGGGTCGCACCGAAGGGTCGCGCGTTGCGCACCGGCGGATCACCGGTGCGCAACGCGAGCCTGCTGCTTGCGTCAGGTTGTCAGCACGAACGGCAGCTGACGCTGGCGCTTGCCGGTGAGGCGGAACAGCGCGTTGGCCACCGCGGGCGCGATCGCGGGCACGCCCGGCTCGCCGAGGCCGGTCGGGTTGTCATCGGAAGGCACAAAGAACACGTCCACGCGCGGCGCGTCCGGCATGCGCGGCGGCGGATAGTCGGGGAAGTTGCTGTTCTTCACCACCCCGTTCTCGATCTCGATGGCAAACCCGGGCCGGGTCATCGCCAGGCCAAACACGCAGCCACCCTGGATCTGCGCCTCGGCAGACAAGGGGTTGACCACGCGGTTGGCATGCACGCCCGCGGTCACGCGATGCACGCGCGGCTCGCCCTTGACGATCGACACGTCCACCACGTACACCACCACGGAGCCGAACGACTCGTGCACGGCCACGCCCCAGGCATGGCCCTTGGGCAGCTTCTTCTTGCCGTAGCCGGACTTGTCCACCGCCAGCTGCAGCGCGGCGCGATGCCGCGCGTGCTTGCTGGCATCGAGTTGCGCCATGCGCCATGCCACGGGGTCCTGCTTCGCGGCGGTGGCCATTTCATCGGCCAGGGTCTCCTTGACGAAACCCGTATGCGTGTTGCCCACGGACCGCCACCAGAGCACCGGCACATCCACCTTCGGGTGATGCACGGCCAGTTGCAGCGGCAGCGCGTAGTCGTTCTCCAGGATGCCCTCGGTCATCGTGGCGTCCACGCCGTTCTTGACCATCATCTGCTCGAACGGCGTACCGGTGATGATCGACTGGCCGACGATGGTGTGCTGCCAGCCCACGACCTTGCCTTGCGCGTCGAGCCCGATGCGAGCGCGGTGCACATGCAGCGGACGGTAGTAGCCGCCCTTGATGTCGTCCTCGCGGCTCCACATCACCTTGAGCGGCTCGGCATGGCCATTGGCCACCCACGCACGCAGCACGCCGGCCGCTTCCACCAGGTAGTCCGACGTGGGTACCGCGCGGCGGCCGAAGCCACCACCGGCCATCATCGTGTTGAGCGTGACCTTGTCCGGCGTCAGCGACAGCGTGCGCGCGATGGCCATCTGGTCGATGGTCTGGAACTGCGAGCCCACCCACACCTTCACGGCGGTGGCCTTGTTGCCAGCCACTTCCGCCTGCATCGTGCAGTTCAGCGGCTCCATCGGCGCGTGGGCCAGGTAGGGCACGCGGTACTCGGCTTCGATCACCTTCGCGGCCCCGGACAGCGCCGTGTTGATGTCGCCGCCCTCCAGCGCCCGGGCCACCGTGCCCGGCTGCGCGGCCAGCTTGCTGTACTGGTCGTACAGCGCGGCCGTGCTGACGGTGGAGCCGACGTCTTCCCAGACGATCTCCAGCGCCTCGCGCGCTGTCTTGGCCGGCCAGTAGCCGTCGGCCACCACCGCCACGCCGGTGCCGCCGCGATCCACGGGCACCAGCATCACGTCGACCACACCCTTGATCTTGCGGGCGCGGTCGGCATTGAAGGACTTGACCTTGCCGCCAAAACGCGGCGGGCGGGCCACCACGGCCACGACCATGTCCTTGAGCCGGGTGTCGATGCCGAACACGGCATCGCCATGCAGCTTGGAAGCCGAATCCAGCCGCGGCGTGGGCTTGCCGACGATGCGGAACTGCGACGGGTCCTTCAGGCTGACCTGCGCGGGCACCGGCAGACCCATCGCGGCCTGCGCCAGTTCGCCATAGGTGGCGCGGTTGGACCCGGACGTGACCACGCCCATCGACGTGGTGCAACTGGCCGGGGCGACCTTCCACTGCTGCGCGGCGGCGGACACCAGCATCGCGCGAGCGCGGGCGCCCAGTTCGCGGTACTGCTGGAACGAGTGGTTCAGCGCCGTGGAACCGCCCGTCATCTGGATGCCGAACGCGGGATCCTTGTAGGCGTCGCCGGCCGGTGCCAGCGTCGCGCGCACGTTGCGCCAGTCGACGTCCAGCTCTTCGGCCAGCGCCATCGGCAACGCGGTGTGGACACCCTGGCCGAACTCCAGCCGATTGACGGCAATCGTCACGGTGTTGTCCGGCGCGATGATCAGGAACGCCTGCGGCGGCGACGGCGGCTTGGCCGCCCCGCCCTCCTGGGCCTGGGCCATGCCGCTGGCACCCACGCCCGCGATGCCGATCGCCAGCCCGCCACCCGCCAGGCCGGTCAGTTTCAGAAAGCTGCGGCGGGACAGCGGTGCGACGGGCACCGCGCTCGCCGGCTGGTCCGCATGAATGCCGCTGCCGCCGGCGAGGGCCGCAATGCCATGTTCGATGTCACGAATGCGCATGATGGCTCCCCCGGATCAGGCGATGGCCCGGGCGGCATCCTTGATGGCCGCGCGGATCCGTTGGTAGGTGCCACAGCGGCAGACGTTGCCGGCCATGGCCTGGTCGATATCCGCATCGGTCGGACGCGGCTTGCTGCGCAGCAGTCCGACGGCGCTCATCACCTGGCCGTTCTGACAGTAGCCGCACTGCGCCACGTCATGCTGGATCCAGGCGGCGAGCACGGCACGGCCGATCTTGTCGTCCGGCATGCCTTCGATGGTGCCGACCTTGCTGCCGGCGGCGGCGGAAATCGGCGTCACGCAACTGCGCGTGGCCTGGCCATTGATGTGGACCGTGCAGGCGCCGCAGGCGGCCATGCCGCAGCCGAACTTGGTGCCCGTCATCGCGAGGTTGTCGCGCAGGGCCCAGAGCAGTGGCGTGGACGGATCGGCGTCCACCTCCACGGTTTTACCGTTGATGGTGAGGGTGGTCATTTCGGGGACAACTCCTTGGGTACTTTGCCCGTCGAGATTTTTTTCGAGCGGACCGCCGGGCCGATGGCGATTCGGCATCGTTGGCCACCGGCGGAACCCAACGAGAATAGTGCAAATCGGGATTTCGTGCGTTGCACCGTCCACATCACGCGGGATGCACCGCAATGGGGCGAAACGGGGTGATGGGAGGCGACGGACGTGATGGCGCCGCCGTGGATGCGCCTGCCATGGCTGGCCCGGATCAGACCGGGCCGGGCATGCCGTGGGGCGGTCCGGCGGTCGACAAAGGACTAGGGGCGCTGCGTCCCGGCCAGATAGAGATACAACGCGTTGAGGTCCGTATCATTCATCCTGGAAAACGACGCGATTGGCATCACGCGGCTGACTTCGGTGCCGTCCGGGCGCTTGCCGGTACGCATCATGGTGACGAACTGCCCGGGCTGGGCATAGCGCTTCATCACCCCGCCCGGGCGCAGGTCGGACGCGGGCGGCCAGTCCGGCGGCGCGCCGGGAATATTGCCGCCACGCAGGTCGGCGCCGTGGCAGCCCATGCAGGCGTTGGCCACATAGGCGCCATAGGATGCGGAGACCGTCGCCGCGATCGGCGCCGACGGAGGCAAGCGGTGGTCGATCTTTTCGGCGGCGTCTTTGATCACGCCGGCACCGTAGAGCCCGCGCAAGAACCAGGGCAGCCGGATCTCGGCGGGCTGCCCCCTGGCCGGCGGCAGGCTGCGGACGTAGGCGACCAGCGCGGCGAAGTCATCGTTGCTCAGGCGGTTGTATTCCTCGCTCGGCATGATGAGGAGCGGCCGGCCCGATGGCGCCACGCCGTGGCGGATGGCGCGGTCCCAGTCTTCGGGCTGGTACCTGGCGATGGCGGGATTGGCCGTGGTCAGGTCGGGGGCGCGCACGCGCAGGCCGTTGGGCTCGTCGAAAACCTGCTTCCCGGCGGCGTTGACGCCGTGGCAATCCATGCAGCCGCGCGATTCATAGAGATACTTGCCGTGGGCGATGGATGCGGCGTCGTCGCGGAAGGCGACCGGCTGGACCTCGACATCGATCTTGCGCTCGAGCTTGCGGCCGCCCCACCACCAGGTGCTGCCGACAGCCACGACCACGACCACGACGAAGGCAATGAGCGCCGAACTGCTGATGCGGAAAAATCGCGCGATATCCATGGGATCCCCTGATATGCCGCCTGCCGCGCGGCACCGGGGGTGATTGCAGCCGGTGGGCCCCCGCGCGGTCTGTGCGCGATAGTACAGACCGGCGGCGCCACGGGAAAGGCCTTCGGAGCCGCGTCAGGCCATGCCGGCCGGCGCGCGGTCGATAAAGCCGGTCATGCCTTGCAGGCGGCCATCGGCCGACACCGTGGCGAAGTCCGTCCCCACCACCAGCGCGGCATCGCCGGCGGGGCCCAGCTCCCACGAAAAGCGCAGGTGCTCGCCGTGGGCGTCCACCGGCGTGACCCGCGTAAAGCGGAAGCCCGGGAAGCGCTCCTGCACCCCGGCGATCATCGCGTCGATGCCCGCATGGCCCTCGCCCCGCATCAGCGGATCCACGTAGACCGCCGTTTCGGTCCAGGTGCAGCCGATCAACGCACGGCGGCGTGACGCATCGGTCTCGTTCCACGCGGCCAGGTAGCGGTCGGCCAGGTCGGTCAGGGCTGGGTTGGCGGGGGTTGCGGTCATCATGCGCTCCTTTATCAAGGCGGTTGCGAATGCGGGATGACTGCATGATCGGCGCCCGGCGGCCATCGCGCGATTACGCATCAGGTAATCGTCACGATTCGGCGTCACGATTGGCGCCACGATTCTGCCAGGCGGGCCTCTACCAAAAATCCCGCCCGAACGCCAGCCCCAACAGGGCCCACCACCACCCCCTATCTCCGCACTCAAACATCCGTTGGCGCGATTACAGTGCGCACTACGCTGGGCAGGGTGCGGCCATCGCACCCGTGCCGGCAGCAGATCTGGCTTGCCCTTTGGCGGCCATCGACATCGAACGACATGACGCCCGAGACGGCCGCGACTTCCCTGACCACCCTGCCGCCGCCAGCCGCAGCCCGCTGGCGCCCGCTGCTGCTGGCGGCCGTGGGATTTTTCGTGCTGGCATCGGCGGGCATCTGGCTGGCGCGCATGCCGGGCAACGCGGCAGCGCTCTGGCTGGCCAATGCATTCGGCCTTGGCCTGATGCTGAACCGCCCGCGCAGGGAGGGCCCGCCGCTGCTGGCTGCCATGCTGGCCGCCAATATCTTGGCCAACTGGCTGGTACGGGACCAGGTCGGTGTATCCGTGCTGCTGTCGCTGGCCAACCTGCTGGAGATCGGCAGCACCGCCGTGCTGTTGCGGATGATGGCAAGCCAGGGCGCACTGGCCCGGTCGGGCGCGCTGGCCACGTTCGCGCTGACGCTCGGCGTGGCGGCCATCGTGGGGCCTGCCCTCGGCGGTCTGGTCGGGGCAGCGGTGCTGTCGGCGGCTTATGACACGCGGTTTTCGCGCGTCTGGTGGGCCTGGTGGAATGCGGGCGCCCTGGGCATGGTGATGCTGTTGCCGCTGATGGTGTCGGCCACGCGCGAGCGCATGCGCGCCACGTTCCGGCGCCAGATGATCTTCCGGCTCGCCGGGCTGCTGGCGCTTTGCGTGGCCATCGGCGCGGCGGCCGTCAGGGCGGGACATGACCCGTTCGTGGCCATGTCGCTGCCGCTGGTGGTGGTGGCGCTCGTCAGCAATCCGTTCGCCACGGCGCTGCTGATGCTGGTGTGCATGCTGGCCACCGAATCCCTCGCGCTGCTGGCCGGCGTGCAGTTCATCGCCAGTCGCAGCGTGCCGCTGTCTGGCGCGCTGATCATGGTCTTCCCGATCTGCATCGCGTTCATGACCGAGCAGAACCGCAAGGGCCGCGCCGAACTGCGCAGCAGCGAACGCCGCTTTCGCCAGGCGCTGGAGCACTCGGCCATCGGCATGGCGCTGGTCGGGCTGGACGGACGCTGGCAGCTCGTCAACCGGGCCATGACCGACCTGCTCGGGTACACCGCCGAAGAGTTGCGCGACCTGCCGTTCCAGCAGATGACCCACCCGGACGATCTGGCCGCCGACCTGCATCATCTCCAGCTACTGCTGCAGGGGGAGATCGACACCTACCGGATGGAGAAGCGCTACCGGCACAAGGACGGCCACTATCTGTGGGCCCTGCTGGCGGTCTCGCTGGTGCGCGACGAACACACCGGACGTCCCGACCACTTCATCTCGCAGGTGGAGGATATCCACCTGCGCAAGCTGGCCCAGGAACAGATGGAACAGTTCGCGCGCCGCACCCAGCTGGCCGTGGAGGCTGGCGGTGTCGGCATCTGGGAATGGGATTTCACCAACGCCGCCATTACCTGGGATGCCCGCATGCACGCGCTGCACGGCACGCCCCTGGAACTGGGCGCGCCCACGCTGGCGCAGTGGATCGCCATGCTGCATCCGGAAGACGTGAGCCGCGTCAGCACGGAAATGCGCCAGGCCATCCGCGGGATCCAGCGCTTCGACACTGAATACCGCGTGGTCCGCCCGACCGGCGAGGTCCGGCACGTGCGGGCCATGGCGATGGTGTCCCGCCACGAGGAAGGCGGACGCGAGGGCGGCATGACGCGCGCGCTGGTGGGCACCAACTGGGACATCACCGAGCAGCGCCGGCTGACCACGCAGCTATACGAGGAAAAGGAGCGCCTGCACATCACGCTGCGCTCGATCGGCGACGCGGTGATCTGCACCGACCGGATCATGCGCGTCACGTTCATGAATCCGATTGCCGAGCAGCTGACGGGCTGGAGCCTGGACGCCGCGATGGGCCAGCCACTGGACCAGGTCTTCCGGATCGTCGACGAGATCACGGGCGGCAGCATCCCGAGCCCGGTCGAGCAATGCCTGCAAACACTGCGTCCCGCGTACCTGCAGGAAGGCGCCGTGCTGCAGAGCCTGACGGGCGAGCGCCACGATGTGCAGGACTCCGCGGCACCGGTGCTGACCAACGACGGCAGCGTGCTGGGCGCCGTGCTGGTGTTCCAGGACATCACCACGTCCCGCGCGCTCCAGCGTGAACTGGCCCACTCCGCCACGCATGACGCGCTGACCGGGCTGCCCAACCGCGCCTGGTTCGAAAAGCGCCTGCGCGAAGCCAGCGAGAATGCCCGCCTGCATGGCCACCGCGCCGCGCTGTGCTTCATCGACCTGGACCGCTTCAAGATCGTCAACGACACGGCCGGACACGGCGCCGGCGACGTGCTGCTGCGCGAGCTGGGCTATGTCATCCGCCATCACGTACGGCCCGACGACCTGCTGGCGCGCCTGGGTGGCGACGAGTTCGCCCTGCTGCTCAAGGACTGCTCCGTCGACCACGCCGAACACGTCTGCCAGAAGGTCATCGACGCGATTCGCGAGCGGCGCTTTCCGTGGGATGGCCGCGTCTATGACGTGGGGGCCAGCATCGGCATCGCCGCCATCGACGACGACGCGCCGCCCGTGGGCGAGCTGATGAGCCGCGCGGACGTGGCCTGCTACGCCGCCAAGGCCGCCGGCCGCAACCGGGTGTCGGTCTACCGTCGCGACGAAAGCGATGCGCGGCGCCACCATCGTGAACTGGAAGTGGCCGCGGGCATCCACTCGGCGCTGGACGGCAACCGCTTCCGGCTCTTCGCCCAGGAAATCCGCGCGCTGCGGCCGGACCAGGAGCACACGTGTCATATCGAGATCCTGGTACGCATGGTCGACGAGCAAGGGGCGCTCATCATGCCCGGCGCGTTCATCCCGGCCGCCGAGCGCTACGACCTGATGGGCCATATCGACCGCTGGGTGATCCGCACGGTGCTGCACCGCTACGGCGACCGTCTGGCCGCGGTGCCGGGGCTGTCGGTGGCCATCAACCTGTCGGCCAACTCGCTCGGGGAACCGTTCCTGCTGCCGTTCCTGCACGCCGCGCTGCAGGATTCCGTGCTGCCGGCACACCGCATCCGGCTGGAAATCACCGAGACCGCGCTGATCAACAACATGGCCGCGGCCAGCCGTCTGGTGGCGGAAATGCGCAGCGCCGGCTGCACGGTCGCGCTCGACGACTTTGGCGCCGGCCTGTCGTCGTTTGCCTACCTGAAGCAGTTCCCGGTGGACTTCCTGAAGATCGACGGGAGCTTCATCCGTCACCTGGCCGATAACGTGGTGGACCGCGAGATCGTGAGCTCGATCAACGACATCGGCCACCGCCTGGGTGTGCGCACGGTCGCCGAATCGGTCGAGAACGAGCAAACCCTGAATGCACTGCGCGCCATCGGCGTGGACTACGCGCAGGGCTACGTCATCGGCCGCCCGATGCCGCTGGAAGCCTTCCTGGACATCTGCGAGAGCCAGCCGGCCGGCGCGCCCGACGCCTGACCTCACCGCCTGGGTGACCGGGTCGTTACAACGCTTTACCGCCTCACCAAACGCCGTTCGGATTTCCGGACGGCGTTTGCGTTCGTAAGTCCGGAAATCCGAACGGCGCGTTTTCGTCACTCGCAAATCCCCTTTGTATTCATCGGCTTACATCTGTATCCGAGGGTGCCAGCGCTGGCACGCCTCGTGCAAACCTAGGCGCGGCCGTCAGGGCAACAGAGGACGCCACGCCTGCCCCCACCCGGCGCGGCTCACGCGAAGTACAAAGGAGGATGTACCCACGATGACAATGAAACGACTTCCCACGCTGATCTTCATCGCGATGCTGCTTGGCGTGCTGGCCGGCACCGCTGCGCACCACCTGGCGCCCGACGCCGCCACCGCGAAATCGATCGCGGATCACCTTTCCATCCTGACCGACGTCTTCCTGCGGATGATCAAGATGATCATCGGGCCACTGGTCTTCGCCACGCTGGTCTCGGGCATCGCCGGCATGGGCGATGGCCGCGCCGTGGGCCGCATCGGCCTGAAGGCCATGGCATGGTTCCTGGCCGCGTCGATCACGTCGCTGCTGCTGGGCCTGGTCATGGCCAACCTGCTGGCGCCGGGCCACGGCATGAACCTGCCGCTGCCGGCCGCCGACGCCGCGTCCAGCCTGAAAACCGGCGCGCTGAACCTGCGCGACTTCATCGCCCACATGTTCCCCAAGAGCTTCGTGGAAGCGATGGCCACCAACGAGATCCTGCAGATCGTGGTGTTCTCGCTGTTCTTCGGCTTTGCGCTGGGCACCGTCAAGGACGGCGTGGGCAAGCCCGTGCTGCAAGGCATCGATGGCCTGGGCCACGTGATGCTGAAGGTGACCAACTACGTGATGGCCTTCGCGCCGGTCGGCGTGTTCGGCGCCATCTCCGCCGTCATCACCGCGCAGGGCCTGGGCGTGCTGACCGTCTACGCCAAGCTGCTGGGCAGCCTGTACCTGGCGCTGGCGCTGCTGTGGGTGGCGCTGATCGCCGGCGGCTACTTCTTCCTGGGCCGCGACATCTTCCGCCTGATCCGCCAGCTGCGCGCGCCGCTGATGATCGGCTTTGCCACGGCCAGCAGCGAATCGGCGTACCCGAAGGTCATCGAGCAACTGACCCGCTTCGGCGTGAAGCCGCGCATCACCGGCTTTGTGCTGCCGCTGGGCTACTCGTTCAACCTGGACGGCTCGATCATGTACACCTCGTTCGCCGCGCTGTTCGTGGCGCAGGTGTACGGCATCCAGCTGTCGCTGACGCAGCAGATCACCATGCTGCTGGTGCTGCTGGTCACCAGCAAGGGCATCGCCGGCGTGCCGCGCGCCTCGCTGGTGGTGGTGGCGGCCGTGCTGCCGATGTTCGGGCTGCCGGAAGCCGGCATCCTGCTGGTGCTGGGCATCGACCATATCCTCGATATGGGCCGCACCGTGACCAATGTGCTTGGCAATGCCATTGCCACGACCGTCGTCGCCAAAAGCGAGGGCGCGATCGGCGCGCCGGAACTATCCGATGAGGACGACACCTCCCCGGACAGCAACACCGGCCTGACACCCGTTCAGGTCCTGGCCAGCAAGTAAGCTGCTGCCAGGCGTGCCAGGGCCCGGTTGCCGATCAGGCAGCCGGGCCTTTTTGCGTTTTGGGGTGGAGGCGGCGCGGGGTATGGTAAAACGTCAGCCTTGCCGGTGGCGCCGGCGCACCCTTGCGCCGGCGATCCCGGCGACACGCGGCGGCAAGAAAACGCCCCGCGCGCCACACGGCGGCATTGCCACCGGCTTCACCGAATCCCTCATGAACGGCCCCCTGCCTTCCCCTGCCGACGCCCGCGCCCAAGACGACGCGGCTCCTGCCACGATGTGGCGTCGCGCCGGCCCGCTCCTCGCCCTGCTGGCGCTCGCCGCGCTGGTGGGCATGGCGGGCTGGCTCGGCTACCGGTACACCTATGACACCGCCCTGGCGCGCCAGGCCGAGCGTGGCCAGGTGCAGTTGCGGCTGTACGCGCAGGCGCTGGAGTCGGAGCTGGCGCGCTATGACTACGTGCCGAGCCTGCTGTCGCTGGATATGCGCATCGAGGCCCTGCTGCGCCAGCCGGGCAATCCCGATCGCGTGGCGCAGGCCAACGCCTACCTGGCGGCACTCAACGGCCGGGCCGGCACGCGGGTGATCTATGTGCTCGACGCCCGCGGCAAGGTGCTGGCCACCAGCAACTTCCAGCGCCCGGACAGCTACCTGGGCGAAGACCTGAGCTTCCGCCCCTATTTCCACACCGCCATCGAAGGCCAGCTCGGCCGCTTCTACGGCGTGGGCACCACACGCAGCGAATCGGGCTATTACCTTTCCGCCCCGCTTGGAGACCGCGACAAGCCCATCGGCGTGGCGGTGGTCAAGATCGGACTGGAGCCGCTGGAGAACCGCTGGCAGGGCGCGGACAGCCAGATGCTGCTGGCCGACGAGAACGGCGTGGTGATCCTGGCGTCCGACCCGTCCTGGAAGCTGGCGGCACTGCGTCCGCTGACGCCGGAACTGCGCGAGAAGCTTGACCGCAACCTGCACTACAACCGCGCGCCGTTGCCGCTGCTGGCCCTGTCCACGGTGCGTGCGCTCGGCGGCGGGCCTGGTCCGGGTGGCGACGCGCTGGTGCGGTTGCGCCAGGGCCCGCCGATGCTGGCCCAGCATGCCGCACTCCCCGGCACCGACTGGGATCTCACGCTGCTGACCAACACGTCGCAGGCACGCGTGGCGGCGCTCAACAGCGCCGCGCTGGCCGGCGTGGTGGCAGCCTTCGTGCTGCTGCTGGCGGCCGCATGGAACGTGCGCCGGCGCATCGTCAGCGAACGGCTGGCGGCGCGCGCGGCGCTGGAAGCCGCCAACAGCGAGCTCGAACGCAAGGTCGCGGAACGGACCGCCGACCTGTCGGCCGCCAACCAGCAGTTGCACGCGGAGGTGGCCGAGCGCGCCCGCACCGAGACGTTCCTGCGCCAGGCCCAGGACGGGCTGATGCAGGCGGGCAAGCTGGCCGCCGTGGGGCAGATGTCGACCGGCATCGCGCACGAACTGAACCAGCCGCTGGCCGCGCTGCGCACGCTGTCCGGCAACACCGGCAAGTTCCTGGAGCGCGGCGACTATGCCACCGCGCAGGACAACCTCGGCAAGATCATCGCCCTGGTGGAGCGCATGGGCCGCATCACCGGTGCGCTGAAGTCCTTCGCGCGCAATCCGGCGGCAGGCCAGCGCGCCTCGGCCAACCTCGGCGACGCCGTGGACAACGCCCTGTTCCTGCTGGAGACGCGCGTGGTGGCCGTGGCGCCGACGATCGAGCGCGATATCGACGCACACCTGGCCGTGGCCTGCGACCCCAACCGGCTGGAGCAGGTGCTGGTCAACCTGATGAGCAATGCCCTGGACGCGCTGGCGGGACGCCCCGCGCCGCGCCTGTGGGTGCACGCCTACGAGAGCGGCGGCCTCGCCCACCTGACCGTGCGGGACAACGGGCCCGGCTTGTCGGAGTCTGCCTTCGCGCGGCTGTTCGAGCCGTTCTTCACCACCAAGCCGGCGGGCGAAGGACTGGGACTCGGCCTGACGCTGTCCGCCGGCATCCTCCATGAAAACGGCGGCACGCTGACCGCCATCAATCATCCGGACGGTGGCGCCTGCTTCACGCTGGCCCTGCCGCTGGCCCGCCAGGAGGCACGGCATGTCGGCTGAACTGACGGTGCTGATCGTCGAGGACGATCCCGATGTACGGCTCGGCTGCGAGCAGGCATTGCGGCTGGAGGGCATCGCCGCGCGCGCGGTGGGCAGTGCCGAGGCCGCGCTGCGCGAGGTGGAAGCCGGCTATCCCGGCATCGTCGTCAGCGACATCCATCTGCCCGGCGCCGACGGCATGGCATTGCTGCGGGAGCTGGTCGGGCGCGACGCGGCCCTGCCGGTCATCATGATCACCGGCCATGGCGATGTGACGCTGGCCGTGCAGGCCATGAAACAAGGCGCGTACGACTTCCTGGAGAAGCCGTTTTCGCCGGAACGGCTGGTGGCCACGTGCCGGCGCGCGCTGGAGAAGCGCCGGCTGGCGCTGGAGGTGGCGGACTTGCGCGCGCGGCTGGCGGGACGCGAGACGCTGGCGGCCCGGCTGATCGGCCATTCGCCGGCCATCGACCGGTTGCGGCAGATGATCGCAGACCTCGCCGACACGGCGGCCAACGTGCTGATCCACGGCGAGACCGGCACCGGCAAGGAACTGGTGGCGCGCTGCCTGCATGAGGCCAGCGGCCGGCGTGCGCGGCATTTCGTGCCGATCAATTGCGGCGGGCTGCCGGAGCAGCTGTTCGAATCCGAGATCTTCGGCCACGAGGCCGGATCGTTCACGGGCGCGGCCAAGCGCCGCATCGGCAAGATCGAGCACGCGGAAGGCGGCACGCTGTTTCTCGACGAGATCGAGAGCATGCCGATGCCGATGCAGATCAAGCTGCTGCGCGTATTGCAGGAACGGGTGGTGGAGCGCCTTGGCTCCAACCAGCCGGTGCCGGTCAACGCGCGCGTGGTGGCGGCCACCAAGGCAGATCTGCGCGCACTTGCCGATGCCAGCCAGTTCCGCGCGGACCTTTACTACCGGCTGAATGTGGTGACGCTGGAACTGCCGCCGCTGCGCGAGCGGCGCGAGGATGTGCCGCTCTTGTTCGAGCATTTCGTCGCCCAGGCGGCACTGCGCTTCGAGCGCGAGGCCTTGCCCGCCACGCCGGCGGAACTGGCGACGCTGGTGGCCTACCCGTGGCCCGGCAATGTGCGCGAGTTGCGCAACCTCGCCGAGCGCCACGTGCTGGGTCTGGGCTGCGACCCGGGCCAGGGCAGCACCGCACCCGCCGCCCTGCCGCTGCCCCAGGCCGTGGAGCAGTTCGAGCGCGCGCTGATCGCCGATGCGCTGCGGCGGCACGACGGCAGCCTGACGCGCGCGGGCGAAGCGCTGGGCGTCGCCAAGACCACGCTGTTCGACAAGGTCCGCAAGTACGGACTGTCATGACGATGATGGCCGGCGGGCGTCGCGGAGAGGCCAAATGCCTGCCGGATGGGGAGCTGGGGGGTAGCTTTGGGGAGCTGGGGGAACTGGTGACGCGCCGCCACTGTCTCTGAAACAACTCAATCTGCAATGTTCAGGCATGACGTTCATCGTGACACTGTCCACGCAACCTGCCTGATGTACGTTAAACAACAAAAGTGTGACTCGAATCATTGCTTTCCCTGTAGCGACGATTCGTCCTGACACCTTACTATTGGCATTCGGACTGCCGGGCGAGGTTGGCGCGGCAGAGACCAGGCGGCACAGACCGCCGGCACCGATGGCGTGCACGGGGCCCGACTCCGCGCCACGCCCACAATGAAATGCAAAGCAACAAAGACCGGCCGGGGAGCAGGTCGCAAGCAGCAGGGTCAGTAAAAATCCGGCAGCCCGGATCAACCGGCGTGGCGCGTCCGAGGGCGTCACGGGGCGTGCGCGTCGCGCCATGCTGCTGAACGACACTACGGGTGAATGGATGAAACTGGATCCGGAACTGGCTGACAAGCCCTACTACAGCACACGCACTGCGGCAAAACTTCTCAATGTATCGCTCGGCACCGTCCAGAAAATGGTCGAACGCGGGGAATTGGGCGCGTGGAAAACCAACGGCGGCCATCGGCGCATCCACAAGGAAACCGTCCATCGCCTGCTGGCAAGCCGTTCGACGCCCGATACGGCCATCGAGCATGACCTGGACCTGGTGGTGTTCCACCCCAATCACCAGGAAGCGCAACGCATCAGCACCCAGCTCGGCAAGTGGTCGCTCCCGCTGAAGACCCAGGTGCTGGAGGATGTGGTCGACACCGTCATCATGTCCATCGATGCCAGGCCGCGCGTGGTGCTCTACTACGTGGAAGAGCTCAACGATGCGGAATCCGCCACGATCGAGAAGCTGCAGAATTTCTTCGCACGGCAGCGCGTGATCTTTGCGGTCATCACGAATCGGCAGGCCTATGACGGCGTGGCCGACGCGCTGCAGCAATGGGGCATCATGGTCTTCCTGAAGACACCGTCGCTGGAAGAGATCAAGGGCTTCCTGCGCGCGCAGCTGATGATGGGGCGCGCGGGCGTCTGAGCCCGGCACCTGCCGGCACGGCGTCGTGCCAACCCCTCGCGGCCCGGACATTGCGCCCGGGCCGTTCATATGTGTGGCGCCGATACTTAAGTATGTGCCCCGTTCACTCGCCACGCCCCCTTGGAGGTTGTTTCAAAATGAAGCGAAGCGGTCCTGGCTAGGCGCGCGGCCGCAGACAGTACAAGTAGTACGGCAAGGCCGCGCAACGACGCCAGGTTCTTTTTGAAACGACCTCCTATGCTTCGAGCACTGCGGCGGTCTGGATAGCGGCGCCGTGCGCATCGGGTGCGTCGGGCGTCATCATCCAGCCATAAAGATCGCGCGGATCGGGCGGCATCGCCACCAGCTCGATGTGCCGGCCCGCGTGTCGCGCATGCGCGGCGGCATGGAGCCAGCGCAGCGCCGAATAGTCCTCCAGCGCAAACCCCACCGAATCGAAGATAGTCACCTCATTCGCGTCGACGCGGCCCGGTGCGGCACCCGACAGGACTTCCCACAGCTCACTGACCGGTGCATCCGGCAACTGCTGGATCTCACCCTCGATACGCGATTGCGGCGCGTATTCCACAACGATGCGCGCGCCGCGCAGGATATCGACATGCAGCTCCGTCTTGCCCGGGCAGTCGCCGCCCACGGCGTTCAGGTGCATGCCGGGGGCGATCATCTCCGGCGTGAGAATCGTGGCGCGCGTCTTGTCGGCCGTGACCGTGGTGACGATCTGCGCGCCCGCCAGCGCCTGCTGCACTGATGTGGCCGGCGTGATCGTCAGCCCCGGCACGCTGGCCAGATTGCGCACCAGCCGCGCGGTGGCCTCCGGGTCGATGTCATAGGCGCGGATCTCGCGCACGCCAAGCAAGGCATGGAAGGCCAGGGACTGGAACTCGGCCTGCGCGCCGTTGCCGATAAGCGCCATGGTCCGTGCGCCTTGCGCCCCCGCTTGTGTCATCGCACGGGCCGCCAGCGCGGAGGTGGCCGCCGTGCGCAGTGCCGTGGCCAGCGTCAGATCGGCCAGCAGCAGCGGAAAGCCGGTGCGCACCTCGGCCAGAACGCCGCACGCCATCACCGTCGGCATCGCATGCAGCGCGTTGCGAGGATGGCCGTTGACATACTTGAACGCGTATTGCACCCCGTCGGTGACCGGCATCAGTTCGATCACCCCCACCGGCGAATGGCTGGCCAGCCGGGCGGATTTTTCAAACGCGTTCCAGCGCAGGAAGTCCTGACGCACGTAGTCGGCCATCTGCATGATCGCGTGCTGCACGCCGATGCCACGCACGAGCGCGGCCACATCGTTTGCATCGAGAAACCGGGTCATTGCCGTTTCTTTCATGATCGGCTCCTTGCTTCATGCGGCCACGGCGCGCCGGGCCGCCATGCTGGAGCGGTCGAGGCGCAGCGTCATGCAATACGCGCCACCGCCGGACAGCATGAACGGCGACAGGTCGACCTCGTGCAGCCGATAGCCGCGCTGCCCCAGCTCGGCGCGCAAATGCGGCGTGGTGGATGTCATGACGACGTGGTCGTCGAGATTGACGGCGTTGACGCTGAAGTGGCGCAGATCGTCCACGCTCGCTTCGATGCGCAAGCCGGCCGGCACGCGGGCGCGGATCACTTGCAGCGATGCCTCGGAGAAAGCCGGCGGGTAGTAGAGCACCTCGCCGCCCGCCAGCGGGCAGAAGCAGACATCGAGGTGATAGCTCTGCGCGGTGGCCAATTCGAGTGCCACGACTTCCTGCCCAAAGTGGCTCGACATGGCATCGGCCGCCTCGCGCGACGAGCGCGGCCCGAAGCCGGCCCAGAAATGGCCGCGCTGCACATCCCAGATGCAGTCGCCCGCACCTTCCTGGAAGCAGCCCTCGGGGAGCGTGACCACGCTGTCGATCAGGCCGCGTGCGCGAAGACCTTCGAAGATCGCTTCGAACGGGGCCTCCTCGCCCCGGCGTTGCGGATAGCGGAAGCGCGCCAGCACGGCCTTGCCATCGAGCACCACGGCGGCGTTGGCCGGGAAGACCATGTCGGGCTGGCCCGGCGCACCGTCGGCGACTTCGACCGCAAAGCCAGAAGCGTCGAGCGCGTCGCGCAAGGCCTGGAATGACGTCATGGCATGGCGATGCATGCCGCGCGGATCGCGCGCCCAGGCATCGGGATCCATCCACGGATTGATGCTGTAGGAAACGTCGTAGAAGGTCGGTGCGACCAGCAGGATGGTGGGGCGATCAGTCAAGGTGGCTCTCCTCGTTGTTGGGGTGTCCGTGACTGAATTCTGGTCAAGACCCGCGTCAACGAAAAGCCAGCAAACTGGACAAATCGCTACGTCAGCGTGCCAATTTGCCGGCAGCCACTGGCGATCTGCCAGCGGCTGCCGGAAACGCCCTTTTCAGGTCCCGACCGGGGCGCCACGCAGGCGTTCGCGGCGCGTTTCCTCATGCAGCACGTGTCCGCTCGGACCCAGCAGGTCGCGTAGCGAGACGATGCCAACCAGGCGCATCGTTGTCAGGCTGTCCACCACCGGCAGGCGCGCCACGCTGAGTTCCGCCATGCTGCCGGCGGCCGAGCGGCCCGTCTGCGAGGGCAGCAGGACGGCGGGTGCAGTCCACGCCGCCACCAGGTCGCGACACCGCAGGCCGATGTGATCGTCGCCGGAGGCCACCGTGGCCGCGACGGCTGCGCGATGCAGCATGCCGACCACGCGTCCCGCGCTGACCACCGGGTAGGCGCGATGCGTGGCATGGTCGCCAAAGTAGCGCGGAATCGCCTCGCTCACGGGAAGGTCGCCGTCGATCGTCACCACCTCGCGCGTCATCAGTTCGGCCACGTGGGCGCGCTCGAGCGGGTCCACGCCGTATTCCCGATAGATATGCAGGCCACGGCGCGCAATCTTCTCCGTCATGATCGATCGCTTCATCGTCAGCACCGAGAAGCCATAGGCCACGGCCGTGGTCAGCAACAGCGGCAGGAGCGCCTCGCTGTCATGCGTGAGCCCGAACGCGAACACGATGGCGGTCAGCGGCGCGCCCAGCACGCTGCCCAGCACGCCGGCCATGCAGACCAGCGCCCATAGCGTGGGCGATCCGCCCGGCAGCATCGGCGCCAGCACCACGCCCAGACCGGCGCCGAGCATCAGCAACGGCGCGAGCACCCCGCCGGAGGTGCCCGAGCCCAGCGCGGCAATCCAGATCACGGCCTTGACCGTCAGCAGCATCACGGCCAGCCCGATCGCCATCCGGTTGTTCAGCAGGTCGCCGATGACGTCGTATCCGACGCCCAGCGCACGCGGCTCGAAGTAGCCGCCGATGCCGACTACCAGCCCGCCGATGGCCGGCCACCACATCCAGTGCAGCGGCAGCTTGCTGAAGGCGTCCTCCGTCCGGTACAGCGCGAGGGTCATCGCGGCGCCGAGAATGCCGCACAGCAGGCCGGCCAGCACGCACGAGCCCAGCGCCACGGTGCTGGCCGGCGCGGTCTGCAAGGGAAAGAGCGGGCCGGCTTCGAACACGAACGGGCGCAGGAATCCGGCCACGGCGCAGGCCAGCGCCACCGGCAGCAGGCTGCGCGGGCGCAGTTCGAACAGCAGCAGTTCGATGGCCAGCAGTACCGCCGCCACCGGCGTGCCGAAAATCGCCGTCATGCCGGCACAAGCGCCGGCCACCAGCAGCGTCTTGCGCTCCGCGGCGGTCAGGTGCAGGTACTGCGCCAGCAGCGAGGCGATCGAACCGCCTGTCATGATGATCGGACCTTCGGCGCCAAACGGCCCGCCGCTACCGATCACAATGCCCGACGACAACGGCTTGAGCACCGCCACTTTCGGCGACATCTTGCTCTTGCCGAACAGCACGGCCTCTATGGCTTCCGGGATGCCGTGGCCGCGAATCTTGTCACTGCCATACCTGGCCATCAGGCCGACGATCAACCCGCCCACCGCCGGCACCACGATGACCCAGGCGCCGAGCGCATGATGCGCCGGCGAGCGGTCGGCAAACGACAACGTCTGGAAGAAGAACAGGTTGGTGAAGAAGCGGATCAGGTTGACCAGGACGAAGGCGGCGGCCGTGCTGATCGCGCCGATGCCCAGGGCGATGGTCGCCAGCATCAGCAGCCGGCGATTGACGGCGTAGTCGCGCTTCTCGACGTGAGTGGAATCGGTATGCATGGGGCCTCCTCCGCGGCCGGGGATGTGGGAACGGAGGCGTGGGGGCGGCTTACCGTTCAGTGTGCGGCGCAATATATCACGCCATGATATATTTGCGGACCCCCGCAATCCGCCCCCTTGCGCCCCCCCGTATTCATGCCGACAGCATTCGACTTGTCCGCCTCCGCGACCCAGGCACGCGCCTGGCTGCGCACATTTGTTCCCATGCCGATCACGGCTGGCCGCCACGAGCGCATCAAGAGTTGCGCCGGCGCGCTGCTCGGCCTGTTCATCACGGAGTGGATCAGTCGCCACATCCTGCATGGATTCAACCCGTGGTTCGTGGCGCCAATGGGGGCTTCCGCCGTATTGCTGTTCGCGGTGCCAGCCAGTCCGCTGGCCCAGCCGTGGTCGATCATCGGCGGCAACCTGGTGGCGGCGACCGTGGGCGTGGCCTGCGCGCGCTGGATCCCAGATCCCGGCCTGGCGGCCGGCGTGGCCGTCGCCGTGGCCATCGCACTGATGTTCCAGTTGCGCTGCGTCCACCCGCCCAGCGGTGCCGTGGCCATGACGGCGGTGCTCGGCGGGCCGGCCGTGCAGGCACTGGGCTTCGGCTTCGTCGTGGTGCCGGTGGCCATCAATTCGATGCTGTTGCTGCTGATGGCGCTGGCCTTCAACAACCTCGCCCGGCGCCGCTATCCGCACCGCCCGCCGGAGGCGGCCACGCAGCATCACACCCGCGACGTGCCGCCAAGCCAGCGCGTGGGCTTTACCCGCGCCGACCTGGACGCGGTGCTGGCCTCCCGGGGCGAATTTCTCGACATCGAGGAAGATGACCTGGAAGCCATCCTGGTGGCGGCAGAACTGCGCGCTTATCGCCGACGCTTTGGCGACGTGCGCTGCGCGGAGATCATGTCGCGCGACGTGGTGACGGTGCGCCCCGGCCAGGCTTCCACGGAGGCGGCCGCCTTGCTCACGCGCCATCACATCAAGGCGCTGCCCGTGGTGGATGGCCAGCGTCGGCTGCTGGGCATCGTTACGCAAAGTGACTTCTTCCGCGCCCAGCGCACGGGGTCGCGCCGCGCCAGCGGCAATGTGCGCGATCTCATGACGCGCGCGGTGACCTCGGCCCGCGCCGACCAGCCGATGGTCGAACTTGCGCGCGCGTTCTCGGACGGCGGGTTGCACCATGTGCCGGTGCTCGACGACAACCGGCGCGTGGTCGGCATCGTCACGCAATCGGACCTCGTGGCGGCACTGCTGCGCAATAACATGGTGGCGAGCTGAGGCGACTGAATCCGCAGATCCGGCTCGCCCGGATCGGAGCGGCGCCGTGCGGTGCCGCCATCGCCACGCGCCGTCCCACCTCGCAACGCCACAACGTCACCCCGCCAGATACCACTAAGAGGTTGTTTCGAAATGAAGTGAAGCGGTCCTGGCTAGGGCGAAGCAAGGGTTTCGGATCGCACGCAATCCGCCTGCGCGGCGGCATGCGCCGGCCGGCGCATGCGCGCCCTGCAAGGGCGCGGCCGCAGACACCGTACAAATGGTACGGCAAGCGAATGTGGCAAACCCGGCAACAACGCCAGGATCTTTTTGAAACGACCTCCACCCAAGCCCACCGCCTATAACTACTCACTGAGGCGACGTCCTGCCCGCGAAAGGGGCTGTCATCGATTTCCGCTATGCTTACGGCGTTTTCGTCACACGGCCGCCCGAGGAGATCTGCGCGATGATGAGTTCCGGACAACTGATTGAAAAGCTCGCCGCCGTCTTTGCGCTGATCGTGCTGATTGGCGGCTCGCTGCTCGTGCTGGCCCCGTTTGCCACGGCGCTGATCTGGGGTGCCATTCTCGCCTTCAGTTCGTGGTACCCGTACACCGTGCTGTCGCGCTGGCTCGGCAACCGCCGCGTACTGGCCGCGCTGATCTGCGTGCTGGTCACCACGGTCATCGTCCTGGGTCCGTTTGTCTACGCGGGCGCCAGCTTTTCGGCCCACCTGGACGAGCTGACCGCACTGGTCAATCGCTATACCGAACACGGCCTGCCGCAGTTGCCCGACTGGCTCGGCGGCCTGCCGTACGTCGGGCCGCAACTGCAATCCGCCTGGAACAAGGTGATCACCGCCGACTCGGACATGGTCGCCAACCTGCGCAAGCTGATCGCCCCGGTGGGGCATGTGCTGCTGGGCGCCGGGCTGTCCATCGGCGCAGGACTCGGGCAACTGGCGTTGTCGATCGTGCTGGCGTTCTTCTTCTACACGGGCGGCGAACTTGCGGTGGATTGGCTGCGCGGCGGCATGCGCCGCGTGGCGGGCGATCGCGCCGACCATCTGCTGGCACTGGCCGGCGGCACCGTCAAGGGCGTGGTCTACGGGGTGCTGGGTACCGCATTCGTGCAGGCGGTGCTGGCCGCCATCGGCTTCTGGATCGCCGGCGTGCCCGGCGCGGCCATCCTGGGCTTCATTACGTTCTTCCTGTCCGTGGTGCCGGTGGGCCCGCCGCTGGTCTGGATACCGGCCGCGCTGTGGCTCTACCACTCGGGAGAGACCGGCTGGGCCATCTTCATGGTGGTCTGGGGCGGCGTGGTGGTCAGCATGGCCGACAACGTCATCAAGCCGCTGCTGATCAGCAAGGGCACGGGCCTGCCGCTGATCTGGATCATGATGGGCGTGCTGGGCGGTGCACTGGCCTTTGGCTTCCTCGGGGTCTTCATCGGCCCGACCGTGCTGGCCGTGGCCTACGCGTTGCTGCGTGACTGGACCATCGGCACGCAGGAACCCGCGGCGATCACCTCGGTCACGGCGCCGCCGCCCTCGCAACTCACCCCGGACGCATGACGTCGCGCACCGTATCGACGGAAACGCCGGCGCAGGATCTGCACCGGCTTGTAGCCTGCGAATACTGCGATGCGCTGTATGCGCGCACGGCGCTGGAGCCCGGCGAGCGTGCCACGTGCCTGCGCTGCGGCGGCCCGCTCTATCGCGAAAGCTCGCAGGCCTACCGGCGCCTGCTGCCGCTGGTGTTCGCCGCGCTGATCCTGTTCCTGATCTCCAACACCTACCCCATCGTGGAGATGGACCTCAAGGGCGTGCGCACGCAGACCACTCTCTGGGGTGCCGTGCAGGCCCTCTATGCGGACCACATGGCGCTGGTGGCCATCCTGGTATTCGCCACGACGATCCTGTTCCCGCTCTCCGAGATGCTGATGATGTGCTACCTGCTGGTGCCGATGGCGCGCCGCAGGATGCCACCCGGCTTTGACCGCATCGTGCGTGGCATTCGCCAGACCCGTCCATGGGGCATGATCGAGGTCTTCATGATCGGCGTGCTGGTCACGCTGGTGAAGCTGTCCACGATGGCGCAGGTATTGCCCGGTGTGGCGCTGTGGTCGTTCGGGGCGCTCGTCGTCGTTCTGGCCGCGATGCTTTCCTTCGATCCGCGCGACCTCTGGCATTACCTGGAGGCGCCCGGTGCCGACGAAACGCCATCCCGCACACCGCCGCCGCGCACGCCGGAGGCCGCACCATGACGCTCCCGCCCGATCGTCCGTCCCCGTCGCGCACAGCCGCCGCGCGCGAGCAACTGGAACGCTCGCGCCGCATGGCCGCCGGGATGGTGGCGGAACTGACCGACGACGACGAGCAGACGCCGCTGCCGCAAGTCCCGACCGCCGCATCGCGCGGCCTGCTTTCCTGCCACGCCTGCGACCTGGTCAGCCCGGTCGCGCTGGAAGGCGAGCCCTGCCCGCGCTGCGGCGCCACGCTCCACCGTCGCAAGCCGGGCAGCCTGGCCCGCACCTGGGCGTTCCTGCTGGCCGCGTACATCCTCTACATCCCCGCCAACCTGCTGCCGGTGATGGTGACCCAGTCGATCCTGGGCACGCAGCGCGACACGATCCTGTCCGGCGTGATCTACCTCTGGTTGTCGGGGTCGCACCTGCTGGCCGGCGTGGTGCTGGTGGCCAGCATCGTGGTACCCATGCTCAAGATGATGATCCTGACGCTGTTGCTGGCGTCGGTGCATTTGCGCTCGACCTGGCGCATCCGCCAGCAAACCCGGCTCTACTGGCTGGTCGAGGTAATCGGCCGATGGTCGATGCTGGATATTTTCGTGGTGGCGCTGCTGGCGTCACTGGTGCGGGCCGGGGCGCTCGCCACTATTATTCCCGGGGCGGGGGCACTGGCCTTCGCCTCGGTCGTCGTACTGACCATGCTGGCGTCGCTGAGCTTCGACCCGCGCCTGCTGTGGGACTCGCTCGATTCGCAGGATTCCGACAATGCCCGAGACTGATACTCCTCCCCCAACCCAGGACATCCCGCAGCCGGCGCGCAAGCGTCGTACGCGCTGGCTGCCGTCGCTGGTCTGGCTGATTCCGATCGTCGCGGCGATTGTCGGCGTCTCGCTGCTGATCAACACGCTGGCTTCGCGCGGTCCCGAGATCACCGTGAAATTCAGCACGGCCGAGGGCCTGACACCGGGCAAGACGGTGGTGCGCTACAAGGACGTGGAAATCGGCCTCGTAAAGTCCGTCAAGCTGGCATCGGACCGCTCGCACGTGGTGGCCAACATCGAGCTGACCAAGGACGCCGAGAACTTCGCGGTGACCGACACGCGCTTCTGGGTCGTGCGCCCGCGCTTTGCGATCAGTGGCGTGTCCGGGCTGGAAACACTGCTGTCCGGCGCCTATATCGGCGTGGATGCGGGCAAGTCCAGCGAGCGCACGCGCAGCTTCACCGGGCTGGAAGTGCCGCCGGTGGTGACCACGGATGCGTCCGGGCGCCAGTTCGTATTACGCGCACAGGATCTGGGGTCGCTCGATATCGGCTCGCCGGTGTACTACCGGCGCGTGCAGGTGGGGCAGGTGGTGGCCTATCAGCTCGAACCCAATGGCCGCGACATCACGCTGCGTGTGTTCGTCAACAAGCCGTATGACAAGCTCGTGACAGCCGATACTCGCTTCTGGCATGCCAGCGGCGTCGACCTCAAGCTCGATGCCGGCGGCCTGAAGCTCTCCACGCAGTCGCTGGTGACGGTGCTCCTGGGCGGCGTGGCCTTCCAGGCGCCGGAACACACCACGGCCCGTGACGCGGCGGCCGAGAACACGCAGTTCCTGCTGGCCAGCGACCAGACCGAGGCGATGAAGGAACCCGAGGAACTCGCGCCGACGCTGGCCGTGCTGAACTTCGACCAGTCCGTTCGCGGGCTGTCCCCCGGTGCGCCGGTGGACTTCCGCGGCGTGATCGTGGGCGTCGTGCGGTCGATCGGCATCGAATACGTGAGGGACAAGAAAACCTTCCGCCTCCCGGTGGTGGTGGAGTTCTACCCGTCACGCATGGGCTTCCGCGAGCGCGACGTCGCCGACGAGGCCAAGAAACGCAGCACCGTGCAGGCCCTGATCAACCGTGGCCTGCGCGCCCAGCTGCGCACCGGCAACCTGCTGACCGGCCAGTTATACGTGGCGCTGGACTTCTTCCCGAAGGCGCCGGCCCCGACGGGCGTCGACCTCGACGCCTCGATGCCGGAGCTGCCGACCACGCCGGGCACCTTCGACACGCTGCAGGCCAAGCTGGGCGACATCGTCAACCGGATCGACAAGGTGCCGTTCGACCAGATCGGGCAGGACCTGCGCACCTCCGTGGCATCGCTGAACGCGATGCTCGTCAAGGCCGACAAGCTGGTGGATCAACTCAATGGCGACGTGGCGCCGCAAGTGCTGGCCGCGCTGCAGGATGCGCGCCGCACGCTGACATCGGCCAATGGCACGCTGGCGTCCGATGCGCCGCTGCAGCAGGACACGCGGCGCATGCTGCAGGAACTCACGCGCACGGCCGTATCGCTGCGCGCGCTGACCGACTATCTCGAACGCCATCCCGAGGCGCTGCTGCGCGGCAAGGCGGAGAAACCATGATGAATTGCTCGCAAAATCGCCGGTTCGGCGCCGCGCGGCCAGCGGCCGTGTCAATCCTGGCGGCCCTGACCGTCCTGACCTTCCTGACGGCGGGCTGCGCCTCTCCGGAGCCCCGCTACTACACGCTGGCCACCGGTCCGGAGACCGCCACCATCCCCGCGCAAACCGCTGCGCTGGCACCGGCGCTGGCACCGGCGGCAAACCCCGTCTGGATCGAGGTGGCACCCGTGCGCGTGCCCGAACGCCTGAACCGGCAACAGCTCGTCGTGGCCGATGGCGCCGCCGGGGGCGTGAAGTTGCTGGACCTGTCGCGCTGGACGTCGCCATTGCCGGATGAACTGCGCGATGCGCTCTCGCAGCAGCTGCAGGCCAACCTGGGCGCCGTGGATACTTACCAGCAGGGATTGTCGGGCGTGGAGCCCGTGTTTCGCGTGACGACGGAGGTCGTGCAGCTCGATGCAGACCTGAACCAGCGCGCCGGTGCCACGATTGCCTGGACCGTGCGCCGCCTGCCCGACGGCAAGGTACTCACCGGACGTACGCAAGCCGAACTGCCCGCACCGGGACAGGTCGACGGCATGGTGAGCGCATATCGCCAGATCGTGGCGACGACCGCGGCCGACATCGCGGCGGGCGTGCGGTCGCTACGCCGCTAGTCTTCGGGGCCGGCCGCTTCCAGCGCCAGCGCGCGACGCGCCGCGCGACGGCGGTCCGCCTCGGCCATCGCGGCCAGACACTCCTCAGGGCCGCCCTCCACCATCCGCACGCTGCACGCCAGCATCAGGTTCTTCGACAAGCCGAAGTTCTCCACCACGTAGCCCCGGGCGTCGAGCACGTCGCCGTCGGCATCCGTGCCGGCACCGGCGCGCACGCGGTCAAGCAAGGTGCCCGCGTCGGCGGAATAGCCCCATACCGTCTTTTGCAGCGCCACCGCAAACCCGACCTCGAAGGCCGTGCCGCTGTCCGGCTCGCCCGGGCCACGGAAATCGTCAAGGTTGGCCATCACGATGTCCGCGCGGCGAATCAGCGCGACGTTGGCCTCATAGATCCACTGCGCGGTATCCGGGCCGGACAGTCCCGGCGGCGCGGACTTGTCGAGTGGATAGAGCCCCTCGTAGCCATGCGCCGCACATAGCGCCTTGAGTTGCGCCCCGTAGGCGAGCGCATCTTTGCGAAACACATCGAAACCGGCGAGGTAGATCGTTTTCATGACGCGTAGGGAAAGGGCATCCAGAGGAACCGGATGCCAGCTTACCTCAGTGCGCCGCGCTTGAGACAGGCCGCAATTGGGCGCCGGGTGCCGCAGCTATTGCGTGCTCGGCATCGGCCGGGCGTGCGCGATCCGACCCGTCGCGCGACGGCTGCGCCAGTTCCGCATGGCGCGTGCCGGTCTGGTGCCGCCACACGGCGGCGCCCGCCACGCCGGCCGTGGCCACCGCGATGGCGAGCGTGGCGGCCACGAACAGCGGATGGATGCGCCGGCGCGGCGATCGGCTGGCAATCCTGACGGGGAAACTGGCTGACGTCGTCATCGTGGGATTCGTTAGGTGCGGGATCGAAAGGCTCAGGTCAGTGGCGCCTGGGTCAACCAGTCGATTATGGGAATCCGCGATGGCAGGAAAGTGGCGCTACGGTGTCAGGGGGATGACTGTCCTGCGATCGTGACCAGTCAGACCCCAAGGTGCCATGGAAAACGACCTGCGAGAAAAGAGGTGTAAGTATCACAAATCGGTATCGAAAGCGATGTCGATCTGCTGAAAGACCTTATCCGTCCGGGCGATTGACGTTCCGCTATATACCAACTTATATTGCGCATTGTTGCGTGTGCATTTCACTCCACCCTTTCTCCAAGCCATGACCCAACGTTCGCTGCCCTTTTTGCGTCGCACCGTCTGCGGCGCCGCCCTCGCCGTCCTGACCTTCGCTGCGCCGTCCGCGTTCGCCGCGGATCTCATCGTATCGGCGGCCGCCAGCCTGACCAACGCCTTCAAGACGCTGGCCGAGCAGTACGAGAAGGTGCATCCGGATACCAAGGTGATCCTGAACTTCGGCGCGTCGGACGTGCTGATGCAGCAGATCGTCAAGGGCGCCCCGGCCGACGTGTTCGCGTCCGCCGACCAGGAAGCCATGAACAAGGCGGAGGCTGAGAAGGTGGTGCAACCGGCCACACGCAAGGACTTTGCCGCCAACCAGGTGGTGCTGATCGTCCCGAACGACAGCAAGCTGGGCATCGGCACGCTGAAGGACCTGACCAAGGCGGACGTCAAGCGCGTGGCGTATGGCAACCCGTCGTCGGTGCCGGTGGGCCGCTATACCAAGGGCGCGCTCGAGGCCGAAGGCCTGTGGGATACCGTATCCGCCAAGGGCGTGCCGGCGCAGAACGTGCGCCAGAGCCTGGACTATGTGGCGCGCGGCGAAGTCGATGCCGGCTTCGTGTTCGCCACCGATGCCGCGATCATGCCGGACAAGGTCAAGGTGGCCGTGCGCGTGCCCAACCGCACGCCGGTGACCTATCCGATTGCCGTGACGGCGCAGACGAAGCAGGGTCCGCAGGCCGACAGCTTCGTGCAGTACGTGCTGTCGCCTGAAGGCCGGGCGGTGTTGTCGAAGTACGGCTTCCAGAAGCCCTGACCGATCGAAAGTCTTGCCGCGCGCCCGCTGACCCGGGCGCCGGTTGTCAACTCACCTGATTGCCGGAATTTGCCATGGATGCCGTCTGGGTCCCGCTGCTGCTCTCGCTCAAGGTAGCGGGCTGGGCCACGCTGCTGAACACCATCCTCGGCGTGGCCGCGGCCTACGGCATCGCGCGCTGGCGGTCGTCGGCGCGCGACGTTGTCGACGCCATCCTCACCCTTCCCCTCGTCCTGCCACCCACCGTGCTCGGCTATTACCTGCTGGTGCTGGTGGGCCGCCGCGGCGTGTTTGGCGCCTGGCTGGAGAGCGTCGGCATCACGCTGGTCTTCACCTGGCAGGGCGCCGTGCTGGCGTCCACGGTGGTGGCGTTTCCGCTGGTGCTCAAGTCGGCGCGCGCCGCATTCGAGGGCGTGGATCATCAACTGGAGAACGCCGCACGCGTGCTGGGCGTATCGGAAGTCGGCATCTTCTTCCGCATCACGCTACCACTGGCGGCGCGCGGCATCGTGGCGGGCGTGCTGCTGGCGTTTGCGCGGGCGCTGGGCGAATTCGGTGCCACGCTGATGATCGCGGGCAACCTGCCCGGCCGCACGCAGACATTGTCCGTCGCCATCTACGAGGCCGTCCAGGCCGGTGATGACAACACCGCCAACCTGCTCGTGCTGGTGACGTCCGTCACCTGCATCGTGTTGCTGGTGGCGGCGGGCCGGCTGGTGCCGCCCACCGCACGCGGCGTCGGCGAAGTCTACGAGCGTCGCGCGTTCCGCCGCGACCCGGTTACGAAGTGAGCGCACCATGAGCATGCACGTCACCATCCGCAAGCACATGACTTCGGCCGACCGGCAGTTTGCGCTGGACATTGCGTTCGATTCCGATAGCCGGCGGGTTGCGCTGTTCGGCCCGTCCGGCGCCGGCAAAAGCCTGACCCTGCGCGCCATCGCCGGGCTGCTCGCCCCGGACAGCGGGCGCATTGTGCTCAACGGCCGTACCTTGTTCGACAGCGAGACCAGCATCGACGTGCGCCCGCAGGAGCGTCGCGTGGCCTATTTGTTCCAGGACTACGCGCTGTTTCCGCATCTGACCGTGGCACAGAACATCGCCTTCGGACTGAGCAGGGGCTGGCGCAATCCCGCACGTCAGGCGATGCCGCCCGAGGCGGCGCGCTGGATCGATGCCTTCGGATTGCGCGACATCGTGAGCCAGTATCCCGCGCAGATCTCGGGGGGACAGAAGCAGCGCGTGGCGCTGGCGCGCGCTCTGGTGGCGCGGCCCGATATCGTGCTGCTGGACGAGCCGTTTTCCGCGCTGGATCCGGCGCTGCGCGTTCGCATGCGCGCGGAACTGCGCGCGCTGCAGGAAAGCCTGGACGTGCCGATGGTGGTCATCTCACACGATCCGGAAGATGTGGAAGTACTGGGCGACCATGTGCTGGAAATCCGCGATGGCCGCATCTACGGCAGCGGCCGCGCCAGCCAGCATCCGCCGGTCTACGCCCCGCTGCCGCTGCACGCGGTCTAGGCCGCGCGCAGCAGGTCCACGTAGGCGCCTTTGATCAGCGCGCCGGCATCCACGCCAAGGCTGGCCATCAGCGCATGCGCTTCGGCCACGCCATGCTCGACCGGCTCGCCATCGGCCAGCACCACTTCCAGTTCGAGAAAATCCCCGAGCCCCTCCACGCGATCCAGGTGCACACGCGTGCGCCCGACCAGGAACAGTGTGCGGACCTTGCGTACGCGGCCGGTTTCGCCGTGCGCGGCGCTCAGCGCGGCACGCAACGTATCCGGCGATGCCGTGGGCGACAGGATATAGAAGCTCTCCTTGGGCCCGGCCTGGTCGGGCCGGGCATAGAAGATCAGTTGGCCGCTGTCAGCGTGGAAGGCGCGCAGCTTGAGCCGTCCGTTCGGACAGGTAAAGAAGGTGTCGTCCTGCTCGATCCGTTCCGGACCGTGGTTCGCCAGCGCTGCCGCGCGCGGCAGCAGGGCCTCGATGCTGGCGATACGCGCCTTGATTTCAACGTTCCTTGCCATGATCCCTACTGATCCATGAGGAGCCTGGCGGCGATGACCCACATGGTCAAGCCGACGATCACCTCGAGCACCTGCCACGCGCGGGGCCGCGCAAACACGGGCCGCAGCAGCGCAGCACCGTAGCCGAGCGAGAAGAAGAACAGGAACGACGCGGTCATCGCGCCCGTCGCGAACGCCAGCTCATGGCCCGCGAACTGCGTGGAGACGGAACCGATCAGCACCACGGTATCCAGCCAGACATGTGGGTTCAGCCAGGTAAAGGCCAGGCAGATCGCGAGCGTGGCGGCCAGCGGGCGCGATTCGGCGTCGGCCGGCGCGAGTGCGGCGTGGGATCGCCAGGCCGTCCACAGGCTGCGCGCGCCGTACCAGATGAGAAACGCGGCGCCACCGTAACGCATCGCATCGCCCAGCCACGGCAGCTTGCGAATCATCGCGGCAAATCCGGCTACGCCCATGAAAATCAACGCGGCATCCGACGCCGCGCAGATCAGGCAGACCCAGAACACATGCTCGCGGCGCAGACCCTGGCGCAGCACGAAGGCGTTCTGGGAGCCGATGGCAAGAATCAGCGACAGCCCGAGGCTGAAGCCGGCAATGGGAGCGTGCATGAGTGAGGCAAGCCAAGCGAAAGGTGAAAGGTGAAATCGGCATAGGGGACAGCCATCGTGGCTGCGCCCCTGCCACACCACCCGGCGTGCGGGTCCGCACCGGGCGGTTCGAGAGGTTGAGGTTAGGCGAGGCGGGGCAGGCCCAGCCGGTCAAAGTAGGCGATATCCAGCACCCACTGCAG